>NZ_CP027806.1:1942500-2278463 GCF_003353065.1 Cyclonatronum proteinivorum
TAAAGCGAACAATCAGGCTATTATTCAGGCTACCGGAAAATATACGCTGCTTGTTAATCCCGATGTGCTGATTGGGGAGGATACGCTTGGGGTATTATTTAATTTCATGGAAGCTCATCCTGATGTTGGTGCAAGCGGTTGTAAGATTTTAAATCCTGACGGTACATTCGCACCTGAATCACGCAGGTCTGTACCAACGCCTATGAATGCCATGTATAAGGTGCTGGGCCTGACAAAGCTTTTCCCCAACCATCCCCGCTTTGCCTCATACTATGTTGGCGGTCAGAATGAGGACGAGGCTTCAGACATTGAAGTTTTGTCCGGCTCCTTTATGTTTTACCGTACCGGTTTACTGCAAGAGCTCAATGGCTTTGACGAGCGCTTTTTTATGTATGGAGAAGACATCGACCTTTGCTATCGTACGCTCAAAGCCGGGTACCGGATCCGCTATGTTCCTGATACAAGCATCATACATTATAAAGGAGAAAGCACCAAGAAAGAAAACCTGCGCTATATCATAACTTTCAACAAAGTGCTGTATCAGTTCTTTGAAAAGCATTACAGTTATGGCTACAGCATCTTCTTCAAATATTTTATTCTGCTGGGCGTCGTCACAAAATCAGCGGCGTCTTATGTGTTCTCTCTGTTTAACCGTTCACTGCGGCCGGTTTCCGACTTACTGCTGCTGAATCTTGTTTTGGTCGGTTTCTTTTTATACCGTTACAGTATTGCTCCTGCAGATATTTTTCAGGCCTATCAGCCGATTTTCTTATCCGTAAACTTTTTGCATTCAGCGGCCTATCTGATTTTTGCGAAATACTACGGGCTCTATAATAAAAACCTGCACAGCTGGAGTCATGTAGTTAAAGCCTTGCTTTTTTCACTGGTTACAGTGGCAAGCATCACTTTCTTCTTTAGGGATATTGCTTTCTCCAGGCTTATTCTTTTGGCAACTACGCTTGTATTGCTGCTGCTGCTGCCTGCTATTCGTCTTGTAACAGCGCGTTTCTTTTATCAGGGATCATCAGCCAAGGGCAGGATTCAGCCTGTACGGCTGCTTGTTGCGGGTATTGGGGATCATACGCAGCCGGCAATCCGCAAAATCAGGGGAGAGGTTGATTGGAATTACGATATTATCGGGCTTGTCACACAGCGGCAGGATGAACCGCTGCAAACCATAGAGGATATCCCAGTGCTTGGTCATGTGTCACAGCTTCCGGAGATGGTTAAAAATTATCGTGCGGATCAGGTGATTTTCATGCTTGAAAAGATCTCCCATGTGGACGTCCTTTCTTCCCTCAGTCAGTTACGGGACACGCAGGTGGTATGCAAGGTAGTGCCCGGATCTCTGGATTACATTATCGGAAAATCCAATGTGGAGTATTTCGATGATGTGCCCGTTGTGGATCTCGAAATTCCATCGCTGACAGCATGGAACCGGTTGCTGAAACGTGCTTTTGACTTCTCACTTTCCGGCTTCTTTTTGTTTGTGATGTTTCTGCCCTGGATATTTTTAAAGCTGAATGCATCCATCAAAAAAACTAAACGGGAGACGGTCAACCTGTTTATTGATTCCTCAACGTCTCAGAATATTGCGTTTTTTACGCCCTACAGTTCCCATAGGCTGCTCAATACCATAACTTTTATGCGAAAAGTATTTACCGGTGAATTCAGCCTTGTCGGGGCGCCGATAATTCCCAGCCGGCAGGGCAGTTTTGTGTATTACAAGCCGGGGCTGACCGGTCAGCGGCAGCTGAATGAGGACCGTTTGTTCCGCGATGATGAAAAACAGCGGCAAGAGCTGCACTACCTGCAGACTTACTCTATCTGGAAAGATGTCGAAATCCTTTTCAAATATTTGTCAGGTCCGCGCAAGCACTTTACAGCCTATTTGCAGGAACGGGGGGCGGCTGCTCCAGAAAAGTCAGCGTGAGTATTCCTGCTTGCCGCTGCTTCAAATGGTGATATCAGAGCCATGCCCTAAAGCCGGGTCTTTACCTTTTCTATCATAGGAAGGTACCAATCCGCGAAGGTTCCCTCAGCAAGATTTCGTCTGACTTCCTCCATCAGCCATAAATAAAAAGTCAGGTTCTGCAGTGATGCGAGGGTCATACCGAGAATTTCATTGCACCGGACGAGATGGTGCAGGTACGCCATGGTATATTTGGAACAGAAATCACTTGGGAAATCCTCATCAAGAGGCTTATGGTGGTTTTTCCACTTGGCATTGCGGAGGTTAACGATTCCGTTGCGGGTAAAAACTGTCCCGTTGCGGGCGTTTCGGGTAGGCATTACGCAGTCGAACATGTCCACCCCTCTCGCAACACCGTTGAGTAAATCTGCGGGTGTGCCAACGCCCATGAGATAGCGGGCTTTATGCGGCGGCAGGTAGTCCGTTATATGATCGGTCATTTCATACATAAGCTCGTTGGGTTCACCTACGCTCAGTCCTCCGATGGCATTGCCGTCAAAATCAAGTGCAGCGATGGCTTCTGCAGAGGCATTCCGCAGATCTTTGTAGGTGCTGCCCTGCGCAATACCGAACAGAAACTGCCTGTGTCCGTAAAGGGGCTCCGATTCGTCAAATGCTTTTTTGCACCGGGCAGCCCAGCGGTGTGTCAGGTGCATGGAATTGAGCGCGTACTCGTAGGTGGAAGGGTAGGGCGGGCACTCATCAAGTACCATCATGATGTCGGAACCCAGAATGCGCTCGGTTTCGATTACGCTTTCCGGGGTAAACTGATGTTTTGAACCGTCGAGATGACTTTTAAAGGTAACCCCTCGCTCTTCGAGCTTGCGGTTATCCGACAGCGAAAAAACCTGATATCCGCCGGAATCCGTTAGAATAGGCTTATCCCATTTCATGAACTGATGCAGACCACCCGCCTCACGCATGATTCCGTTGCCAGGCCTGAGATACAGGTGATACGTATTGCCAAGGATAATTTGCGCTTTGACCTGATCCTTCAGTTGCTGCTGTTCAACAGCCTTAACTGTAGCTAAGGTGCCCACAGGCATGAAAATTGGCGTCTCAATCGTGCCGTGATCAGTCGTTAGCCGGCCAAGCCGTGCTTTGGTTTTCGGGTCGTTCTTCAGAAGTTGAAACACTTTAGTCTTTATTTCCTTATTTTCAGCGTTCTTAAAAACGGTAAGTTAAGCAACTCTGAAGCGAATGCCGGAATAGAATTTTATTCTTATTAACCGGTCCCAAATACAGGGTCAATTACTGTTCCTCTGTCGCATAAATCAAAACAGAATTATTTGTCGTTACTTTTTGTAATTTTTTTTGCATAGCCCATAATATCAAAATCTTACACGGTGTGATGTTGTCTGTCAATAAACCGGTCCTGATGTTTACATGTCAGGCTAAACATACTGCATAGGATACTAAATAAAGCCCTGCAATGTTCACAAGGCCGTTTAGCAAGCTGTACTGTTGCCCGGCGAGCGTTGCCGCAATCATTCATCATCATTTCTGATCATTAAACAAACTTGCCTTGATTAAAGCTTCTGACTGCATTTTTGGATTGCTGCGCCTTAGCTACGGTCGACCTGAAACCGTTAGCATTCAGAAAAGCACTTTTGTTGCAATGCAATCGAAACAAAGCTTATCCTGTGAAGTTTCCTGTCCTGAATCAATTCATTAACCTTTCATTGAGTGGAGCGCCGTAAAGACGTATTGGTCACTCTTCTGGGTGACGCCTTAGCATTTTCTGTTGCATGGTATGTTTTTTACTACCTGCGGTTTGAGCTGCAGTGGTTTGGTGAAAACCAAACCGTCGCTCCGGCTTTGGTACTCCTTCCGGGTCTGATCATCACGGTCTATTGGCTGGCTATGTTTGCCTTTTTCGGTCTCTATAAGCGCCTTTATCTCGCTTCCCGGTTTGATGAAATTCTCAGGGTTGCGAAAATCAGCCTGATTGGCATTCTGGTTTTCTTTTTCCTGCTTTTCACGGACGACCTGAACTGGAATCCGCAAAATATCGCGCAGGCTAAAAACTTAACCCTGGTATACTGGCTGCTCATTTTCGGATTCGTATCACTGAACCGTATTGTGGTTCGCACCATACAGAAAGTTGCGGTTTCCAAAGGGTACGGGCTTCATAAAGCGGTCATTATCGGCATTGGAGATACGGCAAAAGAAGTTTATGCCGACATCATGCGCCATAAAACAACCGGGCTAGATGTGGCGGGCTTCATCGACGCTTCCCGTCATACAAAGGAAGACGACATTAAAATTGACCGGAAGCTGCTGCTTGGCAAGGTTCAGGAACTCAACACCATTATTGAAACCCATGGCATAGAAGATGTCATTGTTGCGGTTGAGCCGGCCAACAGGGACAAGCTGATCACCATCCTCGATCTGATTAACAAACCCAACATCTCAGTTAAACTTATTCCGGATTTTTATCAGATTATCAGCGGTATGAACAAGACCAATCAGATTTTTGGCCTGCCGCTCATTGAGGTCATGCCGGATCCCATGCCTGCCTGGGAAAAATCGGTGAAGCGGCTGATGGATGTTGTGCTCTCTATTCTCATTTTGGTCGTCAGTGCACCGGTTATGCTGCTCGTTGCGCTAATTATTCGCCTGACCGACCCGGGGCCGGTCATTTTTGCGCAGGAGCGTGTAGGGCTTTTCGGCAGGCCTTTCATTATGTACAAGTTCAGGAGTATGTATGTAAATGCGGAGGCCAAGACTGGTCCGACCTGGGCAACGGAGAACGATTCCCGAATCACCCCTGTGGGCTACTGGCTGCGTAAGCTTCGCCTCGACGAGCTGCCACAGCTCTGGAATGTGATCAAGGGCGATATGTCGCTGGTCGGCCCGCGACCTGAGCGGGAGCATTTTGTGAATCAGTTTAAAGCCCAAATCCCGCTTTATGCCCGGCGCTTGCGCGTAAGGCCGGGTATTACCGGCTGGGCACAGGTCAAGTGGAAGTACGATGAAACCTTTGATGATGTAAAAGAAAAAACCAAGTACGACCTCTTTTATGTGGAGAATATTTCGCTGAAAATGGACATCAAAATTTTGATTAATACCATTGCGACCATGCTGTCCGGGAAGGGGCAATAAAATGACGGACCCAAAGACCATCGTAGTAATCCCTACATACGAAGAAGAAGAAAATGTCAGGCTGCTCATCCCGCGCCTAATGCAGCTGCGCGGCTGTGTGCATGTACTCTTTGTGGATGACAGCTCTCCGGACGGCACCCGTGAAATCATCAGGGAGCAAGCCCCCAAATATCCCGGGCGGATTCATCTGATTGAAAGGCCATCGAAACAGGGACTGGGTTCTGCCTATGTAGCCGGCTTCGCTTTTGCCCTGCGTCACGACTACGTTTACATTTGTGAAATGGACGCTGATATGTCGCATGATCCCAATGATGTGCCCCGGCTGGTTGAAGCCGTAGCGCAAGGCATCGGGGATGTGGTGATCGGTTCCCGCTATCAAAACGGGATCAGTATTATTAACTGGCCGCTTTCCCGCCTCATCCTGTCTTATTCTGCCAATGTGTATGCCCGCTGGGTTACCGGACTGCCTGTCAGGGATACAACGGCCGGTTTCAAATGCTTTCACAGAAAAGTACTGGAAAGCATTCCGCTGAACCGGGTCAAGTCAAACGGCTACTCCTTTCAGATTGAACTGCACTACCGGGCCTGGAAAGCCGGATTTAAAGTAAGCGAACTTTCTATTATATTCCGTGACCGTCAATTCGGGAAATCAAAAATATCAAAACCCATCATCCTTGAAGCCGTCTGGATGGTCTGGGCACTCAAGTTTCGTCATTTTTTTAACCGGCTGTAGCACAGCATGTGCAGCTTGCGCAATCTGCTGAAAATCTATTCGTGAAGTGAACTACCTTTTCTCAAAACCTGATTTTTATGAACTACCTTGATTTTGAAAAGCCCATAGCGGATCTCGAGAAAAAAATCGAAGAGCTGAACGCTATTCGTATTCCGGAAAATGACGTGTTACGTCCCGAAATTGAACGTCTGCAGCAACGGGTTCATGATCTTCGTGTTTCTATATTTTCCAATCTTACGCCCTGGCAAAAAGTACAGCTGGCACGTCATCCCGAGCGGCCCTACACCCTCGATTATATTTATAAGATCTGCGAGCACTTCACAGAGCTGCACGGCGACCGGAAAATGAGCGATGATAAAGCTGTCGTTGGGGGTTTTGCGACCATTGACGGGATCTCGGTGATGATTATCGGTCAGCAAAAAGGGCGTGATACCAAGAGCCGGCAGTACCGCAATTTTGGTATGTCCAATCCTGAAGGCTACCGCAAAGCACTCCGCCTGATGAAACTGGCGGAAAAGTTCGACATTCCCGTCATCACCCTGCTTGACACCCCGGGTGCATTCCCTGGTTTGGAAGCCGAAGAGCGGGGACAGGCGGAAGCCATTGCCGATAACCTCCGCGAAATGGCGGTTCTCAAAGTACCCATCGTAACCGTTGTGATTGGGGAAGGCGCAAGCGGCGGAGCCTTGGGTATCGGTATGGGCAATGAAGTGTATATGATGGAAAATACCTGGTACTCGGTCATTTCACCCGAGTCCTGCTCCTCAATTTTATGGAAAACGTGGGAGTATAAGGAACAGGCCGCTGAAGCCCTGAAACTCACCGCAACGGACCTTATGGAGCTGAAGATTATTGACGGGGTTATTCCCGAGCCGGTTGGTGGTGCACACCGCGATTATGACGGCGCCGCTGCGGCTCTCAAAAAACAACTCCTTGAAAGCCTGCGCCGCCTCAAAAAACTGAACGCGCAGGAGATTGTTGATCAGCGCATTGACAAATACGCCAATATGGGTTTTTATGACGAAAAAAATGCCTGATCCGCAATTGCAAGCCAATCCCATTAAAAGTAAACAGGTACCGCTCTACACGTACGAGCTGAAGCTGCGCAGCCGCTACGCCGAAACAGATAAAATGGGCTACGTCTATCACGGCCGTTTTTTGGAGTATTTTGAACAGGCGCGGACGGAAATGATTCGGGAAGCGGGCATTTCATACCTCAATCTGGAAGAAATGGGCGTTATGCTGCCCGTTGCGCACGTCTCCATCGATTACATGCGGCCGGTATTTTATGATGAACTCATTACCATCCGCGTGCTGATTTTCGATCCCCCTTCCACGCGGCTGAATACCTGGTATGAAGTCGTTGGGGAAGACGGTAAAACACGACTTACAGCACATGTTGTACTGGTATTTGTGAGTGAAGAAACCCGCCGGCCCTGTCCGCCGCCGGCCGCCTTTCTCGAAGGTATGAAAGCCGTCATGCATAAGGAAGACCATCAGGAGTAGTATGAATCCATTGGTTGAAGCCATTGTTGATCTGGCCCTGCGTGAAGATATTGGCAAGGGTGATGTCACGACCGAAGCCGTATTCTCCGGAGCCGAGCAAGCTGAAGCTTTTTTTGTAGCCAAAGAAGGCGGCATACTTGCCGGAAATGCGTTGGCAGCTTTTATTGCCGCACGCGTTGATTCCCGCATTCAGTTCAGGCAGCTGATCGAAGATGGCAGTAGGATCAAACGGGGGGATTTAATCGCCGAAATTACGGGACCTGCTGGGGCCATTTTAACAGCGGAACGTACCTGTTTGAACTTCATGCAGCGCATGAGCGGCATTGCTACCAAAACCAACCGTTTTGCTGCTGCACTTGAAGGCACTAACACAAGGCTGCTGGATACCCGAAAAACCATGCCCGGACAGCGTTGGACCGATAAGCTCGCGGTAAAGCTGGGGGGCGGTACCAATCACCGCTTTTGCCTGGATGATATGTACCTGATCAAGGAAAACCACATCACCGTCGCGGGTGGCGTACGGCAGGCACTGCAGGCTTGCGCCGCACATCGGGAAAAACTCGGGGGCACGCAGAAAATTGAAATTGAAGTCGTAACGGCTTCCCAAATTGATGAAGTGCTGGAGACCGGTATTGCTGACATCATCCTCCTGGATAATATGAATAATAAAGAGCTCACCGAAGCGGTACAGCGTATAAATGGTGCTGCCCAAACGGAAGCCTCCGGCAATATGACGCTCGAACGTCTGCCCGAAGTAGCCCGTACGGGAGTGGATTTTGTTTCTGCAGGAAGCATTACACACTCAGTGCATGCACTTGATATTTCACTTCTGTTTGAGTGATAAACAGCACGGGCTAAGGGGAGCGCACCTATGAAAATGCCGGATACCCGCCAAAGCCTCTGGCTGCTGTTAGCTGCTTCAGGCTATCTCATGCTAATGGCAAGCGGTTTCATATTTGTTGATGTGTCGTACCTGCACAGCCTGTCGCATGAAGCATTCCGGTATATGTGTCATCAACAGCCGGCTCGCAGTTTCGGGCTCGATGAACAAACCATGGCTGTTTGTGCCCGCTGCTTCGGCATTTATGCAGGCTTTTTTGCAGCTTCCCTCGCCGGGCTTCTGGCTCCTGTGAAGTTCAGCACGTCCCTGCGTTTTGCGCTCATTGTCACAGCCGCCGCTTTTTTACTCAACACAGCCGATGTAACCGGAAACTTTTTGGGGTGGTGGTCGAATACGGCGGCCACAAGGTTTGTTGCCGGTCTCGTTGCCGGCATGAGCCTCATCCTCATTATTTATACTGCTGTTAAACCAAAATCATAGTTTAATTATGGAATTACGCGAGCAAAACCCTTTTTTTGAATCCGCAGCTTTAAACGGTGCCGGCCTTGCAGCCGCAGCCTCTCTCATTTTGTACGGAGCCATGCTGCTTATGCCCGGCGTCAGCGGAATCCTGCTCGGCTGCCTCGGTTGCTGCGGTTTACTTTTTGCGCCCGGTCTGCTTACGACAAGACAGCATATAGCAACCTTCGGTGAAAACATCGAGCTCGGTCGGGGCGCCGTTATCGGTTTTACCGCAGGCGCCGTATTTGGTGTGGTATTCAGTTTTATGGATGTCATCTGGGGCTTACTCGGTGTGAATACCTCCGCGCTGTTTCTGGATAATCTCACCACTTTTATTGAAACCTATGGTGATAATGAAGCCCTTGATAATATTGAAGACGCAAGAAGGCAACAGGAAGAAACCGGTTTCTCTGTTTTAGGCCTGCTTTTCAGCGTTAGTATGATGGGTATCATCAATATGATTACCGGAATGGCGGGTACAGCCATATTCAAAAAGAAGGAAGGTGAGCTCTAAATGGAGCCAAAAAGAGAACCTGCAAACGGGTTCAACCCCTACATTATCCAGGTAAAAAAGCCCTGGTTTGAGCGAAACGGCTTTCCCGACTGGCTCGTCGCCTTTGCCTGGATTTTTATTGCGTTTCTGATTTTTCAGCTTGTAGGCGGACTCTTTGCCTTCGCCGGGATTCTACTCACCGAAGGGGTTGACTCGTTCACGATGGAGTCATTGGGAGAGAATATGGCGCTGCTCATTATCGGAAATTCGGCCGGGCAGATCGTAGGTTTGTTGCTCGCAACCCTGCTCGTTGCCCGCCTTTCTTTTTCCAAATCAAAGTATCGCGAAGCCATGCGGTTCAAAATGCCGCAAAACGCAAGCCTCACATTTCTGGTCGCTACACTGCTGATACTGGTCATTCAGCCGCTCATTTTATTTATGGGGTGGATGAATCAGCTTATACCGATGCCGGAATTTATCATGGAGATGGAACAGGCGCAGGTGCAAATGCTGGAAAGCCTGCTTGTAGGTTCTTTTGCGCTATGGTTTCTGGTTGCCAACATTGGCGTCGTGCCGGCTATTTGTGAAGAAGTGATGTTTCGCTCCTATCTTCACCGGCTGTTTGAAAACGCCTACGGCATTATAGCCGCGATTTTCATAACCGGGTTGATTTTCGGACTCTTCCACCTGCGGCTCACGCAGCTCATTCCGCTTACTTTTATCGGCATGGTGCTGGGCTGGATTACGGTGAAAAGCGGCTCTGTGTATCCGGCTATGCTCATGCACTTTTTTCACAACTCGGGTACGGTCGCATTTGTGCACAGCAATCCGGATATGCTTGAAATGGCCGAATCAGCCATGATGCCTCCGCTTTGGCTTGTTGCCTCAAGTTTGATTCTTACCGTTTATTTGATTTACTTGTATAGCAAAAGGTCTGAAATATCCCTCACCAAAACGGAGTAAATTATGTTTGGAAACGACCCCAAAGCCCCGGCCATTAAGGACTGGACCTGTGTGTACCAAACCAATATGGAGTTCGAAGCCGATATGATGCGTAATTTCCTCAGCGACCGGGGATTCGACGCACAGCTGCTGTCTAAAAAAGATTCCGCCTATTCGGTAAATCATTCGCAGCTTTCGCTGCTCTACGTTTATGTGCCCAACGATAAAGTCGATGACGCGCGCGCGGCCATCAAAGAATACGAAGACGGGGAGCTTCTTGATGATTTTCCCGGCAACGAAGAGTAGCCTGCGCTGAAGCACATCATATAAACTAAACCTAATATTTGTGAAACTGGGGGGATAATGTCTGAGCTTCAGAAAAGGATACTGCTTGCAGTAATTGCAGCGCCCTTGTTTATGGGCGTGGTCTGGATGGGGGGATGGTCCTTCAAAATCATGATGTTAGCCGTTGTATTCATCATACAGTGGGAAATGGCGGCTATGTTCAACGAAGGGGGAACACGCCCGAGCCGGCCTTTTATGTACACCATTGGCTTCTGGGTGATGATGCTCCCGCACATCCCTTTCCCCTACCTTTGGGGGCTTGCCCTTTTCCTGCTGCTGATTGCTTCTGAAATTATTCGCGGAGCCGACCGCTCCTACAGTTCACTGGTGCACACCATCTTTTGCGGACTTTATGCACCGATTGGCATTCTCACTTTGCTGCTGCTGCGTGAGCAAATCTTCCCGGATGACCTGTTTGCAGGCTTCGTGCTCACAGCTTCTGTGCTTATGATGGTTTGGGGTAATGACGTTTTCGCTTATTTCGCCGGTAAAAACTTCGGCAAAAACCTGCTTGCACCCAAAATAAGTCCCAAAAAAACCTGGGAAGGTTTTGCGGGAGGCTTCGCAGGTGCACTTGCCGGTCTTGTGATTGTTATGATGCTTGCGCGGCCTGAAGCCATCAGTCTGCTGCTCCTGCTGCCTGCCGTAATTCTCGTTTCCGTTTTTGGTCCTGTTGGAGATCTGGCAGCAAGCAAACTCAAGAGAATGTATGATACCAAAGACTCTTCCAACATTTTGCCAGGTCATGGGGGATTTTTTGACCGCTTCGACGCGTTACTGCTTGCAGCGCCTGCCGTATATCTTTACCTGGAAGTACTTCGTATTTCCGGCATAATCTGACAACTGGTTTTTTATCCATGCATATTTCTATCACCGGGGGAACCGGACTTGTAGGATCATCGCTTGTAGCTTTATTGCTTGCTGAAGGGCACGAGGTAACCATTTTGACCCGAAACCCCGGCAAGCACAGCAAAAACATTAATCACCAGAAAGCACACCTTGCTTCGTATGACAACCTCGCGTCTGTGGTTGAAAAATCAGACGCCATCATCAATCTTGCCGGTCACAACCTTTTTGATCAGCGCTGGAATGAGGTCATCAAATCCAAAATCCTGAAAAGCCGCGTTAAAACGACCCGTGCGGTCGTTGATGCCATTGGAGAAGCACAGAACAAACCCAAGGTACTGGTCTCGGCCTCTGCGGTTGGCTACTACGGCTCGCGCGGCGACACCGTACTTGACGAAGACAGTCCGGCTGGGGATGATTTTCTCGCCCGCGTATGTTTGCAGTGGGAAGAAGAAGCTGATGAAGTCCGTAAATTCGGGGTTCGTCTCGTTATGCCCCGAATCGGAATTGTGCTCGACAAGGGCGGGGGCGCACTTGAAAAAATGATTACGCCCTTTTCCATGTATGTGGGCGGTCCCCTTGGCAACGGTAGTCAGTACTTCCCCTGGATTCACACCGAAGATGTCAGCCGCGCACTGCTTTTTGCCATTCAGGAAGATCAGCTGCACGGCGCCTTCAACCTTTCGGCGCCGCACCCGCTGACCATGAAAGATTTTGCGCAGCAACTCGGCGAAGTCATGGGGCGGCCTTCCTTCTTTGCTGTGCCCGAGTTCGCCCTGCGCCTCGTTGTGGGCGAAGCCGCTGAAGCCCTTGTCGCAAGTCAGCGAACCGTACCCCGAAAGCTTGAAAAAGCCGGCTTCACCTTCAGCTATCCAACCCTGCTGAAAGCCCTTCAAAACTTATTCGAAGACTGATCCTGCCACAAACAATCTCGCGCGGAACCGGCCTGTCAGCGGGTTCGTGCTTTTTTATTTTTGGGGAAAATTCCGGGAACAGCACTGTTTTTCGTGTTAAAACTGGTCTCCCAAACCTAAGAGGAATCCCTTGCTTTTTTTGTCCGGGGCATTAACAAACAAAAGGGCATTCAACGAATCACATACGTTGAATGCCCTTTTGTTTTAGGCAGTAAACCGGGCGGCTTTTTTAATTCCGTATGGCCCAGCTGCTGACGCCGTTGCTTGTGCCTGCGATGATATTTGTGAGGCCGTCGGAGCCAAGCCGTGTTGTGATCGGTAATCGCACGCTTGTAGCGGGTAGCCCTTGATACGCGTTGCCGTTTTCAATCGTCCAGGCAAACATCCGCCCGAATTGCGCGGTAACCAGAATCTCAGGCCTGCCGTCGCGGTTGAGGTCGTCAATAATGATGGGACTGTTCGTATCCACCGGACGCCCAATGGAGCGCGTAAAGCGCAGCCTGCCCTCGAGATCATACAGAAAAACGGAGCTGCCGCTTTGTACAGCTATAAGGCGCGTTAGCTCGGTTTGCGGCTGCGATGAATCACGATTGTTGTTTTCGTTTGCTTCTTCCTCGTCATCCTGTACAAACACAGGGACGCGCAGGTTCTGAATGGTGCTTACGCTTACGTCACCCGAACTTACTTCCACAGCCCTTATCCGGTACAGGGCGTCACCCGGCAAATCGCTGTCTTCGGCTGAAGCGCTGACTTCCGGCAGGAAGGATTCATCTTTCGAAATGGCGTATAAACGTCCGTTTTGTCCGCCGGTGTACAGACGGTTTTGGTGCACAACGGGAGCGCCATAGAGCGGGGCGTCTGCAAAAACAGGAAAGCCCGTGCGGCTTGAGCCATCTGTATTCCACGCAAAAACGGCGTTACCAGCCTGCGCAATCAGGCTCAGACGACCGTCGAAATCGGTGAAAACAGCTTTGTGTGTTATGGCCGTGTTCACGGTTTGCGGCCACCCGGAAATGTTGGTACCCCGCCCTCCCAAAACATGCAGGCGACGGTCGCGCGTGGCAACGATCGCTTCAGGCAGTCCGCTGCGGCTGATATCTTTGACAAGAAGCGGACTCGTAATTTCTTCATCAAGTTCAAACGGGAAATTCGGGAGAAGCTGCCCGCGGTTGTTCCAGCCGTAAATCTTATTGCCCGCAGCAATGAGCACGGCTGTTTGGTTATTGGCATACCAATCGAATAAAACCGGAGAACCAATCGGGCGGTCTTCATTGGTTGAGGCCGTGAAGATTTCCGTACCATCGGCAGCAAGGGCTATAACCCGGTTGGCTGAAGTCGCAAAAACAATATCATTGCGGCTGTTTTGCTGCAGGTTTCCAACCGCTGGCGGTCCGGTTAGCTCGCCGCGGCTGACAGGGAAAAACCAGCGGTCAACAAAGGGCAGCGATTGCCGCTCAATTTGGTCAAGGCGGGTCTGAAGTTCAAGTACATCGCGGTTTTGGCGCACGGAAACGCCAAGAATATCGAAAAAGCCAAGATAAGCCAGGGCTACCGAACCCGGATCGGTATACGGCTCAATGAAGGAGCGGAAGCTGCTGTTATCCGCATAAAAGAACGCGCTCAGCCGCTCAGGGTGTGCGCGACGCCGGCTGAGGTAATCATCATCAAAAAATAAAACCCGCCGCCGGTTGATGTCAGTTGAGATCCGCTGTATAAGCCCGGTGCGGGGTGCGAGTACAACAACATCCCCCAAAATGCCAACCGTAAAGTTTTCGTAGGGTGTCAGCTCCCCACCCAAAATCTGTGCAAGGGTACGGCTTCTGAAGGCGTAAAAATTTCCGGAGCGAGTTCCAAGACCATCTTCAACCAGCCGGTCAAGCTGTGTGCGCAGGGTGCTGCGGTCACTGACAAGACGAAGCCAGGCGGATTCCTCCAGCGGAGAAAAGCCGAGGGTATAAAATCCGGCAAAAGCCGCCTGTGTGCCAAGTGTTGAGGATATTGCAGAAACAACTTGCTGACGCTCCTGCAGAAAGCGGTCGAGGTCGGTCTCATCTTGTTCTGCTGCCGTTTCACCCGCTCTACCGAGCCGCTCTGCCTGAAACATCCCAAAAACGGCAGCGTCCCGAGGAATGTAGCGATCCATACGCAGCGCAACCGGCGGCATGGACAGAAGCTGTGTGAGCGCTGCACGCGGCGTACTCAGGGGAATCCGTGAGGTCAGCTCCATGCTTTGGCGGCCCTCGCCCAGCTGTTCAACGCTGACTGCGGCGGGTTCGAGACCGGTAAAGCTGTCTTCGATTATTGGGCGAAATATCGGAAGACCCAGCTGCATTATAAACTGATCTGCGCTCCGGTAATTCATAAACACCTTGCTGTTTTGGGCAGGAATGCCATCCTCCCCAAATGACATTTGCGCAGCCACACCCGTAAAGCTTTTTAAAGATTCCTCCAGGGCCCGGCTGTTGGGAGAAACGGCAAGTGCGTTGCCGATTTGCGTGAGAAACCAAACCTGTCCGCTCTGCAAATAGAGCCGGTAAATCCGGTTGCCGTTAAAGCGGTAGCTGTTTTGTGTGAAAGGCCGGCTGAAATAAGCTGCAAAGGCGGATGCGGAAACCGGTTTTTGCAGCAACCATACAGGAGCAAGCGCATTAGAAGCGGCGGGGTTTACCACAAGCGCGTGCACAAAAACCGTCTCGGAGACATTTGCCGGAATTTGTTCAATGGTCTCAAGCTGCGGCAGTGCGGTTTCACGCAAAAAAGCGGCGGCCTCACCTTCAAGAATCCGCTCCGGACTCATCCCTTCATCGAAAATGAACGCCATAACAGCCGTGTCGGGAATCGCTGTAGACCAGTGACCATCACCGGATCTGTTGCAGGAAGTCAGCACAAAAAGCAGGGATACAAAAAGCAAAACAGACCTGAAAAGGGATGAAACCGGCATTTGATTCATTTTGTTAAACTGTTGTGATAAACCTGATAATATAGCGGATGAAGTTTTGCTGTGATTTGTTTTTAGTATCTTCAAAACGTGATTTCGTTCGTTGTAATGAATTTTCAGGCAGTCGCCCGACATCCCTTTCGGGGTTTTCCGGTTCACTAATTAGAATAGCTGCCTAAATTAATATTTTTCTGCATGAGTTTTCTCACCCCGCTTTATTTACTTGGTATTCTGGCTGTGGCCATCCCAATAATCCTGCACCTGATTAACTTCAGGAAGCCGCAAAAGCAGGTTTTTTCAACCCTTGTTTTTTTTAAAAGGCTACAGAAAACATCGGTGAGGCAGCTCAAACTTAAGAAACGCATTTTATTAGCCATTCGCATAGCGGCCATAATCTTACTTGCGGCAGCACTTGCACGCCCCATGCTTTCACCGGGCTCGCTTCTTACGTTCAGCAGCGGATCAGTCCTCTATATGATCTTGCTGGAAAACGGTCCCGGCATGACACAAATCGATGAGCGCGGGCCGCTTATGGAAACTGCCAGAAACGCAGCGGTAAGCCTCACAGAAGCCGCTTCCTCCGACGACCGCTTCCTCATCTACAACACGCACGGCGAGCTTTTGATGGCCGAAGAGATGAATCCTGGGCAAGCAAGGCGTTTGCTTGAGCAGCTTGAGCCGGTTAATGCGGGCAACTTTACCCGTGAACGGACTGAGCAGCTCGTCCGGCGCGCGGGTATCACTGATCAGGAAAACCGTACGGCTTATTTTATCGGAAGGGGCTCTGACAATCTTGCCGCGCAGCTTGATAACCTTAGCCTTGACCCGCAGTTCAATCTCAACCTGATGCCTTTCACGTCTATACTGATGGGCGAAGAACCCGCGGCCAATGTTGGTATCACAGATATCAGCAGCCGCAGTCAGATAGCAGCGGGCGGACGTCCCCTTACCATTGATGTAGAAGTGACCAACTACAGCGAGCGGCCGGTCCTCAACTATTTCCTCTCTCTTGAAAGCCGCGGCGAGATTGCGGGTCAGTATCAGATCAACCTTGATCCCATGCAGAGCGGGGTCTGGTCTTTCGAAGTGATTCCGCCGGATTCCGGCGCCTTTACCGGTCGTGCTGTGCTGGAAGGCGACCCGATCAGCTTCGACAATGTTCGCTATTTTGCTTTCGAGTTGCCCGAAACGAGATCTATTCTGATTGTAAACGAGTCGCGACCGGGTACCCGAATGGTTTCCTGGCTCAAGCCCGTCTTTGAAGCCGCACAACGCACCGCCGGCAGGGTAGAAGTAGCGCGTATCACCTGGGATGACTTCACAACCGCCATACAGGACGGTGCAGATGCCGTAATTCTGGAAGGCGTGTCGGATATTCCCGAATTCAGCTGGCCTGACCTACTCACCTTCGTACAGCAGGGCGGGGGGCTTGTGATCTTTCCGGGTGAAGCGGGTAGTCCGGACCGCATAAACCGATTTCTGGAGCGGGTCAATGCCGGACGCTTCACCGGTATCCTTGGCGACCCCGGACGTTTCTCGAGCGTCGCACAGGTAGGCATGATCGTGCGCGGACACCCGGTGCTCGATGATATATTTGACATTACCGACGATGAAGATGTCAGAATTGATCTGCCTGATATTTTCCATTACTGGCGCTATTCCGTCAGTGGCGGAAGTGCAGCGCAGCAAATTCTAAGAACAAGCCTCGGTGATCCGCTACTGGTACAGCACAACCTGGGTGAAGGGCGCCTGTTTGTATCTGCCGTAAACACAAGCCCGGAATGGTCCGCATTTTCCGTAAACCCGCTGTTCGCTCCGTTGTTTTACCGTCTCGGCCTGTACGCTGCCTCAGGGGAGAGCGGGGGGCTGAACACCTTCTCACTCGGCAATACTTTTGAATGGCTTGCCGGAAATGAATTTAATCAGGCAACCATCCGTTTAGGAGATCAGGTTCTTGTACCGGAAATCAGTACGCAGGGACGCGGCGTTCGGCTCATGTCAGATACAGAAAGCTGGCAGCCGGGCATTGCCCGTATTGAAGCACGTGATGATACGCTTAAGGTGGCCGTAAACCAGCAAACAACAGAATCTGATTTGCGGACGTTAAGCCCGCAGGCCATTGATGAGTTGTTTTCTCAGCACTTTCCGAATGTCAGGGTTACCGCTTTGCAGGCTGATCAGACAAATCTTGCCGGGCAGATTGGCACAGCCCGTACAGGGCGGGAAATATGGAATTGGTTTGTTTTAATTGGAATTATTTTGTTACTATCAGAGAGTATCGTTACCAAAAAGTTTTCGGGAGATTCAACTGATGCCGTTTAGTGAATATTCAGGTCAGCTGTATTTTTTACTTACATCGGTACTGATTTTTTTCAGTATCGCTTCTTTTTTTCTGTCTGTCTTTACCCTCAGCAATGCCTGGCGCCTGAGAAACGTAAGGCTGAGCTGGAATACCGGCCGTTTTTTTGGCTTCCCCCTGTTTGCCTCCTTATTCATGTGCCTTTCCCTTGCGCTTGGCGGCATAGCATGGTATAACGGCATGAGCGCACATTACATGGTTGCGGGTTTGTACACCTTTCTCGCATTAAACTGGATGGTAGCAAGCTATTTCATGTCGCGCCGCTACATTACTGATCATGGAATCATGAAAAACATCAACGATCCCTCCCAAACGGTAGCCTGGCATGAAATACATGATTTTGCGGAAAACGAAGTGCAGGATGGCATGGCTTTTGTTTTTATATACAAGCGTACCTCCGAGTATTTCGAGCTTGCACAGTTTAACCGGTTGGAAATAACCGTACCCCGCGAAACCGCTGAAAACCTGCGCAAAATCCTGAATCACAAATTGGGCCGCCGGTTCAGATACACCCTCACGGATGAAAGCATTCTCAATAAAATTAATAGTAAGCCTTAATCCATAAAGGGTTAAGAAACACCTTCATTCCTTACACCTACCTGTTTGAGTTTTACAGAAGATCAGAAAAAAAGCAATCAACCTGAAAAAGTACTGTTAACCGGACTGTACAGCAGCGAAATACCGCAGTACAAAGCTTCAGAATACCTTGATGAGCTTGAAATGCTCGTGAATACAGCGGGCGGAGAAGTTGTGGGCAAAGTTCTGCAAAACCGGGAGAGACCCGATGTAAGTACCTATTTGGGGCGCGGCAAACTGGGGGAAGTTGCCTCCCTTGCCAGAGAGAAAAATGCGGGCATGATTGTTTTTGATGATGACCTTTCCCCTACTCAGGCCCGCAATATAGAGAAGGAGACCAAGCTCAAAATCATTGATCGCAGCGGTCTCATCCTTGATATCTTTGCTTCCCGTGCACAAACTGCAGCCGCTAAAACGCAGGTAGAACTTGCACAGCTTCAGTATATCCTGCCCCGTCTGACCCGCTTCTGGACACACCTCTCACGACAATCTGGCGGAATCGGTACAAAGGGTCCCGGTGAAACACAGATTGAAACGGATCGCCGTATTATTGGCAAGCGCATTTCCGTACTCAAAGAAAAACTGGAAAAACTTGACCGGCAGCGTAAAACACAGCGTAAAGGCCGCGATGGCATTATGCGTATAGCGCTTGTGGGATACACCAATGTCGGTAAATCCTCCCTTCTCAATGCGCTCACGCACACGGAAGTGCTGGCAGAAAACAAGCTGTTCGCAACGCTCGATTCAACCGTAAGGCGCTTCGATACCGAAAGCACAACGGTTCTTCTGTCCGATACCGTAGGCTTCATCCGGAAACTGCCACATCACTTGGTTGATAGTTTTAAGTCCACCCTCGATGAAATCCGCGAAGCGGATGTGCTTTTGCATGTGATGGACGCCTCTTCGCCTTCCGTGCTTGAATACAAAGCTGTGGTTGATGAAACCCTGAAGGGTATTGAGAGCAGTGATAAACCTACGCTTCTGGTTTTCAATAAAACAGACGCGGTAAAAGATCCGGAAGTACTTGCAGGCCTCAGGCGTGAATTCCCGGAAGCTGTGTTTATTTCGGCAAGCCGCGGTATCGGATTGTCTGATCTACAGCTCAAAATTGAGCAGCAGGCTCTCACGGACTATGTCAAAACTGAAATGAATATTTCGCTTCAGAATTTCAAGGCTATCAGTTACATTTTCGACAGTGCCGAAGTCTTCTATAAAAAATATCACGATGAACACATCGAAATCAGTTTCCGTATCAGAAAAGATAAGCTCGCAAAGCTTGAAGAAATGTTTGCGCCGAACGATTTGATTTCATCTGAGTTAATCTAAGCACAATCAGGATTCGTCAGGCCTAACCCCATATTCAGATTCTATGTTTATCCACGAAATACTCAACCCGATTTATCAGCCCCTGTGCGCCTCCAGCTCTTTGGAAGATGGCCTTCAGGCTATGGGCGTTCAGCACAGCGATGTGTTGCCGGTCGTGGATCTGACTACGGGCAAAACACTCGGCACGGTTTGTCTGGAAGACATCCGCTACGAAAAAGACGTTCAGCAAACGATTTTTTCTAAAATAAGCCGCAATCCCTGCAGAATCGAACCGGGCATGCACATCATGGATGCGGGAAGAAAAATGATTCGGGAAAATGCAAATGCTGCAGTCGTTTGTGATGAGCAGCAGGCCTACAGCGGTTTTGTGCTGCGGGAAGAAATTAACGAAGCCTTACTGCAATTACTTAATATTTCAAGAGATGGGGCAACGATTATGTTTGAGCTGCAGCCGGCAGATTACAGCCTGACTGAGCTCGTAAGACTGATTGAGATGGAAGGCGGCAAAATTATGGGTATTGGCGTAGAGCCGGCCGCCTCTTCCGCAGATCGTTTTCGTGTATCCGTTAAGCTCAATACGGACGATATCGACCCGATTCTGAGAATCCTCAACCGTTACGGCTTCATCATAACGTCCAAGTCAGCTGAAACCGAGTCCGATGACGACCTGCACGACCGTGCCGATGAGCTCATGCGCTTTCTGAGTATCTGACGCTTTGCGATTCCGCAAATCTAAACCTTTTGCGGCTACAGCTAACCGTAAGCTTTGGTAAATCTGTATATGCTCGCAGAGATCAAGCAATTTTGCAAAGCGAGCGTACTAAACGTTATATTTGCCAGTTCCTCTCAACCAACCTTAAGTCAGGCAGACCTTGGATTCTCTGAATCGCATTTTATCACTTATCATTTGGGGCTGTATTTTATTGTCTTTCCCGCTTGCCGCCTCAGCACAGCACCAGCAGCAGCCGGATCAGGATGCGCTGTTTACCGGCATTAACTTGTACGAAAACGGACAATTCGAGCAGGCCGTCCTCTTTTTTGAAAGATTCATCAGACAGCCGGACACTGATCAGCAGCTCAAAATGGCCCGCTATTACAAGGCGCTTTCCAGGGCAGCACTCGAGCCGGATCGTACCCTTCTCCACTATGAAGCCTTTATCGCTGACTTCCCAAACACCCGTCAGGCCGGTGAGTTGTTTGTGAACCTGGGCCACGCTGCCTTCAAA
The DNA here is from genome assembly GCF_003353065.1 of Cyclonatronum proteinivorum. GTDB lineage: Bacteria > Bacteroidota > Rhodothermia > Balneolales > Cyclonatronaceae > Cyclonatronum > Cyclonatronum proteinivorum. Next base: position 1,963,124 of record NZ_CP027806.1, read on the forward strand.
TCAGATGAGTTTGCAGATGCGGCGGAAATGTACGGACGTGCACTTGAATTGCGCCTTCCGGCAGCTTTTGAACGTGATGTGCTGTACTGGAATGCACAATCCTACATGGAACTTTCCGATACCGAACGTGCACATCAGCTGTTGGCCCGCATACACGAAGAACACCCCAATACCGAAGATGCAGCTGAAGCCCTGTTTACCCGGGGCCGGCTCTTTCTCGATGCGGAAGCTTATGATGACGCCGCAGAAATGTTTGAAGCCCTCCGGCAGGGTTATCCCACAGCTTCTGTTACCGAGCGGGTAGGCACGGCCCTCGGTGAAGCCTATTACCGTCAGGGACGTTTTGCGGAAGCCGTCGAGTCCCTGCAAAGTGCCTATTCGCGCCTGAATCAGGAGCAGCGGTCAAAAGCCGCCATGATAATGGCCGAAAGCTTCAATTTTATGGGGGATCTTGAAAGTGCTTCACGCTGGTACAGGACTTACATCCGTCTGAATGAAGGCGGAGATGTCCGGCTTGCACACTACGGACTGGGGTGGGTTTTTCACAGGCAGCAGATTTACCACTGGGCAGCTGATTCTTTCAACAATGCCGTAAGTGAAGCGGATGATGACCTCACGCGCAGGGCACTGTATTATAAAGCCGTGAACCACAAGCTCAGCGGCCGGTATGATCTTGCAGTCGAGACCTTTGAAACGTTTTCGAACCGGTTCTCCAGCGGCCCTTGGGTTGAACAGGTATATTATGAATGGGCGCTTATTTTCGCTGAAATCGGCGACCATGTTTCAGCGATTGAACGGCTTCTGTTCGTAGTGCGTAATTTGCAGCCCCTTGAGCGGCCGGGGGAAGTGTTTAGCCTTTTAGGGGAAGCCTATTTTGCCAATGCGGAATACCGCCGCGCCATTGAAGCCTTTCAGCAGGCAGAAGCCGCGGGCACGGTTACGCCCGAAGTACAGCTGCAGGCCCGGTTTCAGCGCGCGTGGGTGCTGTTCCGAAACCGCGCCTGGGACGAAGCACAGCCGATTTTTGAGAGTGTGTTTGGCGCCGCACCAGATACGGAGCTGGGCAGTGAAGCCTTGTTCTGGAGCGCTGACAGCTACTTCAATATGGAAGAGTTCGGACCTGCCGCGATACGGTTTGCCCGCTACATCCGGAGTTTTCCGGACGGAGAGTTTGCGGCGGCAGCCCGGTATTCACTCGGCTGGAGCTACTTCATGATGGGCGAGTTTGATAATGCTATTGCCCCGTTTCAGGCATTTCTCGATGATTTTAGTCAGCCTGAAATTGCTGTTTTTACATACGATATCGATGCAAAACTGCGGATAGCAGATGCCAAATTTGCGTTGCGGAATTTTGATGATGCCATTCTGTTTTATGAAAAGTCACTCGCCTTTGATCGCAGTGCCGACTACGCAACCTATCAGATTGCAAACAGTTTTTACCGCGCTGACCGCACCTTCGAAGCCGTCCGAACCTTTAGGGAGCTGATCAGTGATTTTCCGCAAAGTCCGTTTCGGGAGCAGGCCATGTACAATATCGGTTACATTTACCTACTTTCCGGTAATTATGCGCAGGCAGTTGATGAGTTTGAACAGGTCATCCGTCGTTTCCCGCGTTCGCAGTGGGCCGCGCGCGCTCAGTTTAATATTGGGAATGCTTTTTTCAATGCAGCGCAGTTTGATGAAGCCATCGAAGCCTACAAGCAGGTGCTGAGCCGTTTTCCTCAAAGTGACCTGATCATAGATGCCGTAAACGGGATACAGTTTGCGCAGCAGTCAGCCGGAATGCCGGATACCAGTAATGATGTGCTCGAAGATTTTCTTGCCGGCAACCCGCAGGCGGGTACAGCAGATCAGCTGAGATTCAGGCAAGCCCTGTCCTTACTCGAGATTGCTTCTTTTGAAGAAGCCATTGCAGCCTTCCGGCAATACATCCGGGTAACCAACAATGAGCGCAGGATTCCGGAAGCCCTGTTGCGAATTGCAGAAGCACACCGGGCATTGGGGGAGAATGAAGCCGCGAGAACGGCCTACCGAACCATTATCGACGAGCACACCAATGCCCGCGAAAGCGACGTGGCGTTACTTGAACTCGGCAACATGTTTCTGGATGCCGGTGAGTACAACAGTGCAAGTCAGCAGTTTACCATGTTAAGGGAAGGCAGCAACAGGATGCGGTTTGAAGCACTTATTGGCCTTGGGAATGCGGCCATCGGTCTTGGGGAAATTTCACAGGCGCAATCGCATTTTCAGGCCGCTTCCCGTCTGAGCGGAAATCAGAACCTGGTAAAACTCGGCCTTGGACGCGTAGCTTATGCGCGTTCTGATTTTGCAGATGCCGCGGCGTTCTTTAAAGAAATCGCTGATAGCAGTACTGGTGAAACCGGTGCAGAAGCACAGTTCCGGCATGCGCTTTCTTTGCAGCGTCAGAACCTGCACACCGACGCCCTGCGTGAGTTTGGTAACGTACGCATTTTCTTTGGCGCGTACACCAACTGGGTGGCCGAAGCCATGCTCGGTTCCATCACCTCCAACCTTGCGGTTGGCAACCGAACCGAAGCCGAGCAGATAGGCCGAATCATCCGTGATGAATACCCGGACAGCAGCTACGCCCAGCGCGCGCAGGCCTTGCTGCGATAACAGCGGGATTTGCGTAGCTGAGCTGAAGCTGATAGCGCATGCCACACCCCGCTGAAACCTGAAACCGGTCAGCGGATGAACATGCCGCTTAATCCTGAACAAACAACCTGTTTTATGATAAAAACCATCACACCGGCAACCGCACTCAGGGGAGAGCTCAGCAGCCTTCCCCCGGACAAGTCAATCGCACACCGGGCAGCCCTTTTTGCTTCTGTGGCCAAAGGGGAGTCGGTGATCAGAAACTACTCCGCAGCTGAAGACCCGCAAAGCACGCTCAGCTGCCTGCGTGATCTTGGTGTTCCGGTCGAAACCGATGGTTCTACCGTCATCATCAGGGCGAAAGGACGCAAAACCTTTTCGCCGGTCAGGCAGCTCATAGACTGCGGCAACTCAGGTACTACCATGCGGTTGCTCAGCGGGCTTGTTGCCGGTGCGGGGCTTGATGTAACGCTCACAGGGGATGCGTCTCTTTCATCCCGCCCCATGAAACGTATCATGGACCCGCTGGGCCTGATGGGCGCACAAATTGCCTCTTCTGACAAAAATCGCCCGCCGCTGCAATTTGCTTCCCACAAAGGCCTTCGTGCCATCGATTACACCCTGCCGATGGCGAGTGCGCAGGTGAAATCATGCGTATTACTTGCCGGTTTATTTGCCGACGGCGAAACACGGGTGACGGAAACCCTGCCAAGCCGCGATCACACCGAGCGGATGCTTGGCCTTGAAACAGACTTTAATGCCGATGGCAGCCGGGTTCTGAAATCAAGCCGCGAATTCGAAGTCCTGCCACAGCAGCTAAAAATCCCCAATGATATTTCGGCGGCCGCTTTTTGGATGGTTGCCGCCTCTATCATTCCGGGTTCTGAAATCGTACTCCGGGGCGTCGGTATCAATCCCTCGCGCAGTGCTGTAATAACGATATTGCAGCGTATGGGTGCAGATATCCGCGTGAGTGTGCCTCCTGAAGCCTCTACATCTACCACCGTAGGCGAGCCCCTGGCTGATATCACCATTAAAAGCGCAAAGCTAAGTGCCACTGACCTCCTTGAGACCGAGATTCCGAATGCCATAGATGAGATTCCGGTCCTTGCCGTTGCGATGGCATTTGCTGAAGGAAAATCGACGGTACGCAAAGCCGCTGAACTCCGTGCGAAAGAATGTGACCGGATTGCCGCCGTCGCAGAAATGCTGCAGAAAGCCGGCCTCAACATTAAGGAATATGCTGACGGCTTTGACGTGAGCGGTTCGCGAAGCAACGCTTGTCAGGCGGCAGACTATTCGTCCCATCATGATCACCGGATTGCCATGGCTGCCGCTGTCCTTTCCCTCAAAGCGGATGCCCCCTCAACCATTCATGATGCTGACTGTGCCGCGATATCCTATCCTACTTTTTTCCGGGATCTCGAAAGCCTGCGCAGCTGACAGGCACATTTCCCGTTCCAAACCAATGACGTACCGCTTGTGATGATTACGTCAGGCGCTGATACAATTATGGCAGACCGTGACTGGCCATTGACAATACGACAGGTGCACCAAGGGGGACTTTTTTTGGCACTATGTTTGCAAAAGATGGGTGAAACTAAATTCAACTCACCTGAACAAGCGTGTCTCAATTTAACATCAGCGAACTTGAAAACAGACTTGCCGAGCTGGGCAGGGACGTGCAGAAGTTTGCCGAAAACATTGGTTTAAGTACTGTTTCTGAACGGGAAACGGGTTTTAACCCGCGTCTTGACGTTCTTAAAGAACCACATGTAGTAACGGTTCTGATGGATTTACCCGGAATGGAAAAAGACGATATACACGTCGGTCTTTCCGGTAATCAGCTCACCATATCCGGCAAGAGAGAAATTTTTTATGCGACTGAAGCGGAAACGCTCAAAAAAGAGCGGCAGACCGGAGCCTTCACGCGCGCTGTTTCCATGTCGGCTCATGCCAATGCAGCCGGCATTAAAGCCGTTTTTCGGAACGGGGTACTGCGGGTAACGATACCGATCGGGCCTGAAGTGCCAAATACCGATAAGATCATCATAGAATAAACACACCACCCAAAAACCAAAACAGAATCATGGGAAAAATTATAGGAATTGACCTCGGAACAACCAACTCTTGCGTTTCCGTAATGGAAGGCAACGACCCGGTTGTTATCCCGAATGCAGAAGGCGGCAGAACAACGCCTTCAGTAGTTGCTTTCAGCAAAGACGGCGAGCGCCTTATCGGTGCACCGGCCAAACGTCAGGCGATTACCAACCCGCAGAAAACGATTGCTTCCATTAAGCGCTTTATGGGGCGTAAATATGATGAAGTAACCAACGAAATTGCCGACAACCCCTACGATGTTGTCCGCGGCGATGACGGTACTGCGCGTGTGAATATCGATGACCGCAAGTACGCTCCGCAGGAAATTTCTGCCATGGTACTTCAGAAAATGAAGCAGACCGCAGAAGAGTACCTCGGCGAAAAAGTTACCGAAGCCGTAATTACTGTGCCCGCCTATTTCAACGATGCACAGCGTAAGGCAACGCAGGAAGCCGGTGCTATTGCAGGTCTTGAAGTGAAGCGGATCATCAACGAGCCAACCGCTGCAGCCCTCGCGTATGGCCTCGACAAGAAAGATAAAAACCAGACCATCGCAGTCTATGACCTTGGCGGCGGTACCTTCGATATTTCCGTGCTCGAGCTCGGTGATGGTGTTTTCGAAGTGAAGTCAACCAACGGTGACACGCACCTTGGTGGCGATGACTTTGACACACGTATCATCAAATTCCTTGTGCAGGAATTCAAAAACAGCGACGGTATTGATCTGAGCAACGATGCCATGGCCATGCAGCGCCTCAAGGACGCCGCTGAAAAAGCCAAAATCGAGCTCTCAAGTTCATCCAAGACCAACATTAACCTGCCGTTCATTACGGCAGATTCAAGTGGTCCTAAGCACATGAACATCGACCTTTCCCGCTCCAAGTTTGAGCAGCTGGTTGATGATTTGGTGAAGCGTACCCTTGAGCCTTGCGAAAAAGCGATTAAGGACGCCAAAATCTCCAAGAGTCAGATTGATCAGGTTATTTTGGTGGGCGGCTCAACCCGTATTCCGAAAATTCAGGAATCTGTTAAAGCCTTTTTCGGTAAAGACCCAAGCAAAGGCGTTAACCCCGACGAAGTTGTAGCCGTAGGCGCAGCCATTCAGGGTGGCGTTCTCACCGGTGATGTGAAAGACGTGGTACTTCTTGATGTAACCCCGCTTTCTCTCGGTATTGAAACCCTTGGCGGTGTGATGACCAAACTCATCGACGCCAATACCACGATCCCGACCAGCAAGAAGGAAGTCTTCTCTACGGCTGCGGATAACCAAACGTCCGTTGAAATCCACATTTTGCAGGGTGAGAGAACCCGTGCGATGGATAACCGTACCCTCGGCAAATTCCACCTCGACGGAATCCCGCCTGCACCACGCGGCATGCCACAGGTTGAAGTGACCTTCGATATCGACGCAAATGGCGTGCTGAATGTGAGCGCAAAGGATAAGGCTACCGGTAAGGAGCAGAAAATCCGTATCGAATCAAGCTCAGGTCTTTCTGAAGCAGAAATCGAAAAAATGCGTCAGGCGGCGCAGGAGCACGCGGACGAAGACAAGAAAATCCGCGAGCGCATTGACAAGCTCAATCAGGCTGACTCCCTGATTTTCTCAACGGAGAAGCAGCTGACCGAATTCGGTGATAAGCTTTCTGAAGGAACCAAAGCTTCCATCACACAGGCACTGAATGATCTGAAAGAAGCCCATAAAGCTGAAGATGTTGACGCCATCGACGCCAAAGTCGAAGCACTGAACAAAGCATGGGCTGACGCAACCCAAGAAATGCAGGCCGCAGCCGGTGCAGGCGCACAGCCCGGCGCAGGTCCTGATATGGGCGCCGAAGCAGATCAGCAGCAGGCTTCAGATGACGGTGCGGTTGATGCCGATTACGAAGTCGTTGATGACAACGAGCAGAAGAAAGATTAATCAGTCTGCACGGGAAATATTACCTTCATTATACAGAAAAGCCTTTCCGTACACACGGGAAGGCTTTTCGTGTTTATGGCGTCCATCATCGTATATTATGCGGCTAAGTGAAGCTTCAACAGCTATTTTTTGGACGTAACACAGAAATCAGATTATTATTAAATACGTTTTTATATGTTAGTTTTGGTGATTAATTGCGGAAGCTCATCCGTGAAGTACGACCTCATTCACACAGAAACACGCGAAGGCGTTTGCCGCGGACTTGTAGAGCGGATTGGTGCAGTAACCGCAATCGTAAAGCATGAGCCTGCCAAAGGGAAGAAGTACAAAGAGACGATGATTATTCAAAATCACACGGAAGCACTCAAAGAAGTACTGCAGTATTTGCTGAGCCCGGAGAATAAAATCATCGAGAGCATTACCGATATCAAAGCTGTGGGACATCGGGTTGTGCATGGCAGCGATATGTTCAAAGATTCTGTTTTGATTGATGAAGATGTGATGGAAGCCATAGAGCAGGCCTTTGACCTCGCGCCCTTGCATAATCCGCCCAATCTTAAGGGGATTCAGGCCGCCAAAGAAGCCCTGCCGGATATTCCGCATGTTGCAGTTTTTGATACCGCCTTTCACCATTCTATTCCGGCGCATGCCTACCTTTACGGCATTCCGAACCGGCTGTACCGCCGCTACAAAATCCGGAAGTACGGTTTCCACGGAACCTCCCATTATTTTGTGAGCCGTCAGTACTACAAGCTTATTCTGAAAGACGTGAAGGAAACCAAGGTGATCAGCTGTCACCTCGGCAACGGTGCTTCAATTTGTGCGATAGACGGGGGGAAGTCTGTAGATACCTCAATGGGTTTCACGCCGCTGTCAGGTCTGGTGATGGGCACACGAAGCGGCGATCTCGATCCGTCGATTCTCTTTTATTTGGTTGAAAAAGAAGAGCTGCCGCTCAGCAGCGTCCATTCACTCCTGAACAGACACAGCGGACTTCTCGGACTCAGCGGGTATGCCGCTGACATGCGTGACCTCATCGAAGAAGCCCAAAAAGGCGACCGCAGGTGTCAGCAGGCGATAGATGTGTTTTGCTATAAAATCAGACAGCACATCGGTTCCTACATCGCTTCTATGAACGGCTGTGACGCCATACTGTTTACTGCGGGAATTGGTGAAAACTCCTCTTTAATCCGCAAAAAAGCCGTAGAGAAGATGGATTTCATGGGCGTGAAACTTGATGAAGACCGCAATGAAAGCGTCAAGCCCGGAGAGCTGACCCGAATCAGTACAGATGATTCCAAAGTCGGTATTTATGTTGTTCCTACCAACGAAGAGCTCGTTATCGCGATCGACGCCGCAAAAATTGCACGTGCCTCCGCTCAGTCACCCTGGATCTGAGCAGGCGCATAACAGGCCGTTTCTCAGCCCTGATTCAGACTTTCGGGATCAGTTAAAGCATAAAGCGCGATAGCCGTACTTATAGCAGCATTCAGGCTTTCAACCTGTTCCGGCATGCCCTGAATATAAACCGCGGGATAGCGCTCACGAAGAGCCTGACTTATGCCGCGGGCTTCATTGCCGGTCACCAGCAGCAGCGGTGACCGGCTTTCTTTTTTTAAACCCGCGCGGTTACCGGCAACCTCATGCAGCGGGCGTGCTCCGGGATTTAGGTCGAGCAGCAGGATTTCAGCACCCCGTGCTTCAAAACGCGGCAGTGCTGTAAGGAGATCAGTTTCGCTGAACGGAAGTGTTCCCGTTGCACCGGCAGTGCTTCGGATAACCTTGGGATTATAAAAATCTGCACAGCCGGTACCAAGCAGCAGTCCGGAAACCCCAAACCAGGCAGCCGTCCGGTAAATCGTCCCCAGATTTCCGGGATCCTGAAGATCGTCAAGGGCGAGATACAAGCTCCCGTTCGGCAAAGGGGTATTTCCTGACAGACCGGGGCTCATACACTTGCAAACAGCCAGAATACCCTGCGGATTTGCCGTATCTGAAAGCTGTCTGAAAGATTCTGAAGTACAACTGTACACCGGGATCTGATGTGCTGCACAGATGGCGGAATAAAAATCATCCCCTTCAAAGTCTGTGCTGACAATTACCGCTTCGACTGCAGGCTTCATCCGGATTAAAAATTGTTCAACCGTACGCGCGCCTTCAGCGATAAAAAGCTGGTGTTTGCTGCGGTATTTTTTCCGGAGCAGGCTGCCGAACTTCTTCAGCAGCGCCTTGCTGAGCGGGATTTGTATGGGAAGCGTCCTGTTTTCATGCATGCAAAGATGATAGCCTTCCTGCAGGGTCTTTTCCAAAAAGTTTCTCTGTCCCGGCTGCATTACGGCAGGGCCAGGGGTTTGTCATCTGTCGTGCTTTGGCTTACCTTAATTAGTTATAAATCAAACTTGCATGCGCGCATTCAACCTCCCCTTTAAAATCAGCAATGGTATACGATCCGGCATTTCACGTGCACGGTCTGTGTGGTTTGCAGTTGTTTTTTGCGGGATGATTGCGGGCGTCCTGCCGCAGTCCGCAGCAGGGCAATCAGAATCCCCGGGATTTGGAGCAGGCACAGGGCTTCTTCACGGGCTTGAAGGCGAAGCCCGGTTCCGGCGACAGCTCGACTCGTTTTTCTGGACGTACAGCGGTGCATTCAACAGGTCCGGGGAAGATTTCTCGGTCGAAATCGGCAATGTATTCAATTCCCGCTTTTACTTGCTTCGTGGAGAACCTCAGAACATACAGGACGAAAACATAGCCCGGCTTGCAGGGGCCTTTCAGGTACATGATCAGGCCTCGCTATTGGTCGAATCCCGCTCCGTGCGTATTACGAGCACCAATCTGCGTCAGGACTGGGGGATGGCAGGCGTATCCTGGCAGCCGGTTGACGGCTATCAGATTTCCGGGCTTGCAGGCTTTATGCAGGATGAGCGCAGCGGTATCCGTGATGAAGGTGTCTTACTTGGCATGCGTGCCACAACCGCAGCTTTCGAAGCCGGGGATTTTCTACTGCAGGCGCGCGCCCATGCAGATTACGGCGACATCAGCCCCCGAACGTTTCAAAACTGGCGCGTGGGTTCGAATGCGTTGCTTGACCTCGATGACTTCCGGCTTGAAGCAGAGTTGGGACTTGCCCGCAAGATCCGGGACAGCTATCAGGCCAGTAGTTTTTTTAACCGCGAGCAGACTGATTTCATTGAATCTGTGCGTAATGACACCACGGATATCGCAGCTACGGCCTATTTCCCGATCGCCCGTCACATTCAGGCACGGGTGGATTTGAGCACACTTGTGAACGTAAGAACTGTGCGCAACCAGGCGCTTGTTGATGATATTGAAGAAGATCTGTTCGACACACAAATCAGCAGACAGCAGTATGCGCTGCGGTTCGAAGGCCGCTATGAGCAGGACGGTGCGGATTTGCGTGCCGGGTTTTTATACAGTATCGGAAGCCGGCAGGCACGCTTGCTGAGCAGGAGAGAAACCCTGGCAAGTCAGGAGACGGCGCTGCAGCGAACGGATATTTTGGCCAATTCCAACTTTGAGCAGCAGCGTTTTGAACTTTTTGCCGACGCCACAGTTCCGGCAGGTTTGCAGAACACAACGCGCCTGACGGGCCGAATCAGCATTTTCAACTACGACACCCCGGAAATAAACCGGGATGACCGGGATGAACTGTTCTGGCAGCTTTCGCTCTCAAATCGTCATCAGTTTTCCGATCAGTTCCAGCTGAGCGTATCCTTAGCCGGCGAAGCCACACATACGGTCTATTTATTTGCCGAGCGCAGTATTGAAAACAACTGGCGACGGTCTGTGCGCCTGGCTCCGGCAATCATGTGGAATCCCTTGCCCTGGCTGCGAACAAGACATCAGTTTTTGGTGCGCGCCAACTACACGGTCGATGACTTTCAGCAGCCCGGCAGTACCAATAACGATCAGGCTTCCCGCGAGCTGCGAATGCAGTCTGAAGCCGATATCCGGCTGGATTCCGAATGGTCGGTTTCTCTCGCCGCGAGCCGCTCGGAACTGCGGATCGGACGCTTACTCTGGCAGGAGTTTCGTGAAATTCCTACCGACACCCTCATCACATGGGATGGCCGCGCAACCCTAAACCATCAGGCAGGCAGCCTTCAGACTTCTGTCGGACTGCGCTACTTTGTGAAGTACGACTTCCTGCCCCGGGCAACAGTTACGGCGGAGCCATCTGATTCAGACGGAGATGCAGCACCTGCAGCTACCCGAACAGCGCCCGGCCGGCAAACGACCGTGCAATGGGGCCCTCTCGTAAGCATGCGGTTGCCGCTATACGCACGCAACGAGCTGTATGTGAACGGCTGGTATCAGATGCAGTCGGTGAGAACCCGCTTATACACCGAGTATCCCGAAGCACAACGCGAAGCTTTCCTGAGAGCTGAACGACGTGCAAGACGGGTAAACTATCCCAACCTTGAAATGATCGTGCGGTTTTATTTTTGAAATGAAATCTCATCACCCTAACAATTGCATTTGGTTAATTCAATGTCAGAAAAGCCGGAAAGCCTGCGCCTGACATTAGTAAACCAAATAAAATCAAAGTTGTACCATTTAGCCAAGTTCTTAAGGGTTGTTTATGCGTGTAAATTTACGCTGTTAAGAAATGTTTAATATTAATAACATGCCTGGTTGATTGAGTGTAGTTATTTACGTTTTCGTTTTCCATATTGGACCTATCCATTAGCAACCGGGTAATGTCTTGTCTAAAGTGTTAATTGAACTGCAAACTCTGGTTTAATACAGAAGTCATACCTTACAGTTGTCTAATGGTGATATGTGTGATATCCTTTTTTGAAAAAAAGCTTTAGCAAGTAAGAAGGATAACGGGGTTATCTGTAGCATAACTCTGATCTTCAGCCCAAAAAGCAGGGTATTTGTGTGATTTTAGGCGCTCTGTAACACAGATAGGGGTTATTTGTGTATACCTGAGCAAACTCGAAGGGTTTAACAGAGTTGTCTGTTCAAATACATTTATTTATGTGATGGGCTGTAATTGCGATTACAAATTGAGCAAAACGAACACTATCAATCAATTAATCAATTCATAATCTATCTATGCGTCAAATATCAATTACTACATGCAGGAAGCTGATATTTAGCCTTGCGGCATTGCTGCTGGTTTTTCCGGCTTCCGTTTTAGCTCAGGATCAGATTGAATGGCATGAAGGCTATTAAAAATAAAGTTTGCTCCTGATGCGGCCGACCTGCTAAACAGATCTATGGTTGAGGAAAATCCAAGACTGAGTGGCATTTCGTCCGTTGACATGCTTAGCGAGCAATTTAATGTCTTGTCAATGGAGCAGGTTTTCGTAACTGATCCCCGATTTGCGGAACGTCATCGCCGCCATGGTCTTGACCGTTGGTTCAAAATCTATTTTGAATCCGAAGCAGACGAGTTGACAGTTGCTCAGATGTATAGTGAGCTTCCGGAAATTGAAGTTGCCGAACGCGTTTACCAGCGCTACCACATGGGTGAAGCATTGTCCTTAGATGAAATTCTTAATTTCAACGATCCCTTGCTTCCACAGCAGTGGCATTACAACAACACCGGGCAGACGGGTGGAACACCGGGTGCCGATATCAATTTGTTCCCCGCATGGAATTTCAGCACAGGTAGTCAGGATGTAATTGTAAAGGTCGTGGACTCAGGGATTGACCTACAACATCCGGATTTGATCGAAAGTCTGTGGCAAAACCCCGTTCCGGGGCCTGAGAACGGATTTGATGGTGATATTCACGGCTGGAACTTTGCCAATAATAACAGCAACATTCAGGATACCAACGATCACGGAACACACGTGTCAGGTACTATCGCCGCGCGAAGCGGCAATGGTATTGGTGTGGCCGGGGTAGCCGGTGGTAACGAAGCCGGTCCTGGGGTTCAGATTATGACAGCCCGTACATTTGCCAATACAAACGGTGGTTTCCCCCAAAGCTTCGTTTATGGTGCCGATAATGGTGCCGTAATCTCAAATAACAGCTGGGGAGGCGGCGGTGCATCATAAGCACTTCGAGACGCCATTCTGTACTTCATTGAGAATGCCGGTTTCGATGCTGACGGCAACCCTGTTGGAGCCGTTCAGGGTGGTGTTGTCTTTTTTGCAGCTGGTAACAGCACATGTGCCACACCAACACAGCCTATTCTTTCAAATCCTGAAGTAATCGCTGTTGCTTCAACAGACCTCAATGATCGCAAATCAGGCTTTAGCTGCTACGGTCCATGGATCGATGTTTCTGCACCGGGTTCTGCCGTACTCAGTACAGTTACTGGTGGCGGATACTCTTCGTTCAGTGGCACTTCTATGGCATCCCCGCACGCTGCGGGTGTTGCGGCGCTGATTGCTTCTTATCAGCCGGGCCTTACCGTTCAGGAAATTTACGATAGAATGGTTTTCACCGGTGACAACATTGATGATTTGAATCCAAACTTTGCTGGTCAGCTCGGTACAAGGGTGAATGCCGGTGCAGCACTTGCCTCCTTCGGTGGTGGTAGTTTTTCTGCCAATGAAACCGAGCTGGATTTTAATCTTGTTGTACAGGGCTTCACTGCTGAGAGAAGCTTTAGACTGACAAATTCCAATGCGGATCCCGTAACCGTAAACGCTGTAACATCCGATCACGGCACTTTCACCGTAGATTTTAGCGGACCGGTAACGCTCAATTTTGGTCAGTCAATTACCGTAACTGTCACTTTTGCCCCGCAAGAGATTGGTTCGTTCAATGGTGAGATCACGGTTGAAAGCGATGATGCCGAAAATGGTATCATCACGATTGCGCTTATTGGAGAAGGAATAGGTGCCCCGCAGATTGGACTGAATCCAACGGTCGTGAGCGCATCAGGTCTGAGCGGACGCTTCATTGATGCTACTTTTGATATCTCAAACAGCGGAGACGGAACACTGCTTTACACCATACCGGGTTTTACCTCTTCCAGGATTTTTGACCCATCCGCTGATCAATTCTCTGAGATCAGAACTGTTCTGCTTAGCAACTACCTGGATATGATACAAAGTGTGCAGGGTGATGAAGCAGCATACACGGCAAAAACAATTCTGGATGCCTACTTCAGCGGTAATCTGCATATTGATGATGCTGCCCCAATGCAACGCGCAACACTGTCAGATTTTGAAGATTTTGTACTACAGGATGAAAACCTTCAAAGCCTCGACTATACGGTCAGCTTTTCAGGTCTCTCTTTGGTTTCGCTTGCAGCAACGCCTGTTGATCAGGATTTAATTGGCGAGCTGTTAAGTGTAACGCCTAATTTCAGCCGACAAAGTACGGGCTTCTTTGCAGCCCCGGCCCGTGCACTTGCCCTTGTTTTTCACAGTGGTGCAGCTGTTAATGCAGGTACGGTTGTTCTTCAGGTAGGCGGGGAGGTAAATATTGGCCCCAGCCGAATCAGTTGACCCGGCAGCGGAAACTCCGTTACATCGCCGGTAACAATTCCCACCCCGCTGAACCTGGCCGGTTTGAATGTGTCGCTTGTACATGCCGATCCGGGAACTTTTGGGGTTTTACCACGCACCCAAACCTGGAACGGCTCTATCACGCTAAACCGTGCAGCCAACAATATATTTGCTGTGGATGAAGCTTCAGGTCAGGTTGAACCCGGCGATTCCAAAACCATTACGCTAACGCTTGATGCCCGCCGGTATCCGGGTAGCGAATACACCAATACGCTTGCCATTCTTTCCAACGATCCGGCAACGCCTTCTGCTGAGCTGGAAGTAAACCTGGAAGTCCAGGATGCGGCTGCATTTACCGTAAATACAGAAATGGTTTCCTTCCCTGAGATTTTTGTCGGAAATACAGTAACCCGCAACTTCAGTATTAGGAATATGGGGTCGATTCCGCTTGAAGTAAGCAGCATGACTACCGATAGTGGCGAGTTTATTGTTAGCGATGAGCCGTTTAGCCTCGAAAGTGGTGAGCGTCGTACGATTTCAGTTCAGTTTGCGCCTGCAAGCAGCGGCAGTAAATCGGCGGTATTAACCTTTAATACCAATGACGGTGCTCATACTCTTGGCCTGAGCGGAAATGCTGTAAATCCTGGTTTTCTCACGCTTAACCCAACATCGATTGAAGTAGATGTTCTAACAGGAAACAATAGCTCATTCAGTTTTCTGATCTCAAACGATGGTGAATCTGAATTGGAATTTTCTGTTGGAGGGGATGCGCTGGAAGATCAGGAGCGCTATCTCACCCCAAAAAATGAAGTAACTTCCATTGAACTCAATCACCGTACGCAAGAAGATGATTATGCAATGGTTCCTGGTGATTTCGGGTTCATGCAGTCTTCGAAATCCGAGATAGTTGCAACAGATGAAAAATTCAATAACGGACAGACCTTCTTCACCCGCGGTTTACTTAGCAATGAAGTTATTCTGACCCACTCCAATTCTCAGGATCCGACATCCTCAGGGATTCGCTGTGGTGCAGACACCACAACTGCGCTAAATCGCTTCTTAAGAACTTATACGCTCACGGACTTCGATATTGAGGGTGGAATAGAAGTGACGGCGCTGCAGTTCGGTTTGCTGTTAGCGACAGGAAGCCCTCTCAATAGTTTTGCAAGGGTATACCTTCTCGATGGTGATTTATCCTACGATAACATGACCCTGATAGGCGAATCCGCTTTCCCGATAGATAGTTCAAGTGACGCTTCGGTCATTACGATACCGGTTTCTGCTACGGTCCCTGCCGGTTCTACCATCGTGGCTGAAATTGAAGTGCCCGAATCACCTGTAAGCGATATGTTCCCGGGTTCAAACGAAGCCGGTCAAACTGCGCCCTCATATATTCAGGCACCCGACTGTGGTATTGATACGCCTACAACAATTGAGTCCTTAGGGTTTCCCGAGGTTGCACATATCGTAAATGTCATTGGTCTCACGGAAGACGGACTTTTCAGTTTTGATGTTCGGTCTGGTACACTCGCCCCACAAGAGTCAGTAACGGTTAATGTTACAACCAATACCGAAGAAGTTGCTGAGGGTTCATATCCCGGAGAAATCCGTGTTACGACCAATTCTCCGGCGACTCCGCTCGGCCTTATGGATGTAATGGTGAATGTTATTGATGCCCCTCAGATTGGCGTTGATTTAACTGAGTTGTCTCAAGAACTTGAGCTGTATCCTGATTTTGCAGAAACAGGACAGCAAACCCTGACCATCTCAAATACGGGCACGAAAGACCTTGAATTCACCATTTCGCCCTTTACCTCTATGACTTCTCAGCCTGGTTTGGAAGGGCGTACGATGCTCAACGACGACATGCAGGATTTAACAGCTGCGTCATGGCTTACCACAGATATCAGCAGCGGTACGGTTGCACCGGGTGAAACAGCAGAGGTGATCGTAACCTTTGATGCCGTTGGCCTCACTCCCGGTGAGTATTCAGGTGGTCTGATCATTGAAAACAATGCTTTCAATGACCCTTCCCTTGTAATCGAAGCAGCGCTTACCGTGTATAACTTCTTCGGTACCTGGAGTCAGCAGTTTGATGGCAGTGAAGGCTGGCGCCTTGTTGCCTCGCCGGTTCGTGGAACCATTTACGAAGAAATGTTGTCAAGTATCTGGACACAAGGGTATCCGGGGTCGGCATCTTCCAATGAATTCGCTGAGCCCAACGTATTGTTCTATAGTGAACCCAACCGTGAATGGTTGCCGCCGAGCAATGCTACCAATGTTGTAGCCTCTGGTTCGGATAATGAAAACTTCAACAATGCCGGACGTAGCTTTCTGGTTTATATGTTCGACCGGGATGAAATCGGTGGTCCGGTGCAATGGCCCAAAACCCTCACGGTTGAAGGACGTCGTAATAATCGCGTAGTACCCGTTGTTCTGACACGTACAGAAAGTGACGGGCGCATTGAAGGTGATGAACCTGAGCCAGGTTGGAACATGGTTGCAAACCCGTATCCTTTTGATATAAACTGGAACACGGTTGTAGCTGACGGCGGCCTTTCCCGCGTATTCTCAACCATTTTTGTTCAGGACCCTGAAGCAAACCTGAATTCAGGTGCATTCCGTCCAAGTTTTGGATTCCAAATGTCAGGACTTGCAGCAGAAATTGCTCACGATGGTATTATACGCGGCTTTGAAGGCTTTCAGGCACGTGTGTTTGCGAGTCGCACAAGCGGTAGGATCACGTTCCGTGAATCGCATGCTGCAAGTGCCCGGGGCAACGAAATGCCGGAATCGGAGCAGGTACCTTACCTTGCGCTTTCTGTTACAAACGGTTCATTGTCAGATTTGGCAGTGATTACCCTGGTGGGTGATGAAGCCGAAGGTCAGACAGCTGTTGCACGTCCGCAGGCACTTACGGTACCAGCTATCACCATGGGTTTGAGAGGTATAGATGATCAGTTGTTTGTTCAGCAGAACCTTAACCTGGGCTTTGGAGAGCACGTATCGCTTCCGATTGCCTTTGCTTCAACGCATGGTGGCAACTTCAGCCTGCATCTCGATGGGTTTGATGGCTGGGCAAGCGACTATTATGTCAGCCTTTTTGATCGCCAAACAGGCATGATTCATGAACTTGCTGAAGGCCATCCTTACACTTTTGTAAATACGCCAAGCCAGAGTAACCTGCAGCGTGTCGTTACCGCCGCTGGCATGGATGCTGTCAGTATTGCACAGCATTCGGAACTGGTTAATCTTGAAATGGAAGATCGTTTCGAGCTTATTATCAGCAACGGTGTACCAACCTCTATAGAGCCCGTTCAGGAAACGCCACATAGTTTTTCTCTGAAGCAGAACTACCCCAATCCGTTTAATCCTACGACTATGATTTCATACAGCCTGCAGGAAAGTACAGATGTAAGGCTTGAAGTTTTCAATATTCAGGGTCAGCGGGTTGCTGTTCTGGTGAATGGTGCACAAAACGCGGGTGTACATACCGTATCGTTTGATGCGCAGCGACTCTCAAGCGGTGTTTACATTTACCGGCTGACAGCTGGCAGCTTCAGTGAAAGCCGCAAAATGACGCTTATCAAATAAAATGACCCCAATTCAACCTTAATTTTTCGGATAATTATGGAAAAGAAATCATATGAAAAGCCCGAAGTACGGGTCACATCTTTTGACAATGTTACCTCAGCAGTGCTGATGTCACCCCCTCCGGGACCGCTGGGAAATCCTGTGACATTACCACCACCTCCAGCCCAAAGCTGAAGTAAAGTGAAGACAGTTTAGCACTGTCTCTGCCGGCCTGATATACTTAGGATAACCGGCATTTCAGTTAAAACCGCCGCAGCTTATTGTAGTTGCGGCGGTTTTTTTATGGGGTTACTAACCAGCATTATTCACCAAGAAATTTTCTTGCTGGCAAGGCGAAGATGAAAACTCAGCGGAGGGGTACCTAATGAGCATGAGTTTTCAGCTTCAACGTAGCCAGCGGGGAAATTTCGCTGCGTGGGAATCGCTTCGCTCGGTGCGCGGTCTTTACACCACACTCAAATTTAGGCTACCGGTGTTTTTCAATAAGCCCATTTTAAACTAACATTTAGCAAATGTTTTCTGTTTAATTGTGAATAATGCGGGTTAGGTAATCAAAACCCTTTTCATTGTGAGTAGTGCGGGCTAAATCATGCGCATAAAAAAAGGCAGCCCGGTTCATGGGGCTGCCTTTGTTACTATGTATATCATCTAACAAAAGTATACAGTTAAAGATGATCCTACATCTAACTTATCAATCAATCAACCTATCAATCAACCTATCAATCAATATTTCACTAAAATCAATGTGTTGGGCTAAAATTTTATTTCAGGGCGGGGTTGTCGGTCATGCGGTCTTCGGGCTCTTTCACAAAGGTCCATGAAATGGCAGAAGCAGCAACGGTAACGGCACAGATGATGAGCAGGATGTTCTTGGCTTCGACGGCTTCAACGATTTCCCCGATCGCAAAGCTTGAAACAAGCTGTGGTAAAACTACCGAGAGGTTGAAAAGTCCCATATAAAGCCCCATCTGATTTTGCGCAACTTTCTGACTCATGATGGCAAAAGAAAGACTGATAATGGAAGCCCATCCGATACCAACAACCAGCATGAGCAGGTAGATGGTCCAGGGGGTGACCCCCAGAAAGGCAATGCCGGTGTAGCCGCCTGCCATGATAAAAAGGGCGCCGGTATGCGTTTTTACCCGGCCAATTCTGTTGGCGATAGGTTCAAGAATAAATACCGGGATAACTGCAGCCACAAGGTTAAGTGTAAAAAAGCTCCAGTTTACCACAGAGCCGATTTCATCGCTCGTGAGATCGGGGATCTGAAAATCCACAAAAGCAAAGAAATAGATGAACATGCTTTGCACGCCAATCCATGAAAATGAGTGGGCAGCGAGTATTTTCTGAAAGCCAATTTTGCTTGCCTCTTCAGGTGATTTCCCCTCTTCTTTTTTGATGAGCGCTTCAAGAACCAGATAAACAGTGATAACAAGCGCGAAGACTTCAAAGTAATAGCCCGGGAATTCGAAACCGGAAAGGCGCTTCACAATCGCATAAATACCATATAGCAGAAACCCCCAGAGCGGACGGATATTGAAGAAAATTTCGGCAGGAGATGCATACTGTTTGGGAGTCGGATCCTGATCAGCCATAGATTTGGTGATCTCATCTTCATCTTCCCCGTAACGCCCGAGATAGCGCGGCTCTTTAATAAAGAAAGGCGGGATGATGGAGAAGAGAAGTACAACAACGGCACCGGAATAAATCAGAAAAATATTCCCCATCGTAGCCCCAACAAAGTAGGACAGTACACCAAATGAGCCTGAAACAAACTGCATCCACGTATAGCCTTTGGTGCGTTCCCGGCCTTCAGGGGTCACGTCGGCAATAATGGAGCGGGTAGGGTTGAAGGAGACATTAATGGAGAGGTCAAGTACCATTGAAATTACGATGGCAATACCCAATATGGCCTCAATCCCCAGCGAGGCCTGAATAATGCCGATATTGGGCAGCGCAAGGAGCATTAAAGAAGCCAGCACTCCTCCAACAAGGATAAATACCCGCCGCCTGCCATTCATGACCCAAACATTATCGCTGATAATCCCGATAACGACCTGTCCGATAATCCCCGCGATAGGTCCCGTAGCCCATACGAGCCCGATGTCGCTGATCGAGAGATTATACTGATACGTCAGAAGCCAGCTTAAGGCGGCGATCTGAATCGAGAGTCCAAGCCCCATTGCAGTAGCCGGAAGGGCCAGGAGGGCAAAGAAAGAATTAGAAAGTCGTTTTTGAATGTCGAGCATGAAGGATGTTCCTGTACGCGCTAATCCTGCGGGGTGAAGAAAATTCGTTTATAGGAGAGATACACAAGCCTGCCGGTAGCATTCTGATGTGCTGTTTACCGAAAGCGACTAAAATTAGTGAAAGCGCTTACATTTTCCAATACAATTTTTCACGATCCCGTGGGGAACAAATCGCTGCAAATCGGGATTTATCAGACGCTGACGGCGAACCGGTTACAGATACAGGCGTCTAAGGTTTTATCTCCCAAAGCCATAAAAGAGGAGATAAAAACAACAAAATCTCACCCCATCCATCTTTTTTGCTATTCATTTTATGTCAGAAGTTACGATTGTTCAGCGAGAGGCCTTACTAAAGGCCTTTTCTTTTTTCATCCTTAGTTTGCTGTTCACGCAGCCGGTAGTCGCGCAGTCCGGAGGTCAGAATATGCAGGATAGGACGCAGCGTACGCTGGTTGAAGGCACCATTGTCGATGCCGAAACGCAGGAGCCGCTTGTTGGTGCCAATGTCGCGCTTTTTGCACTACCGGATACGGTTCTTGTACGCGGTGCAACTTCGATGGATGACGGCTCTTTTGCTCTGCGCATGACCCGTCCGGGTACGCACTTGCTGCAGGTTTCATTCATCGGATATTTTACACAGATTGAATCGCTCGAGTGGACCGGCGAAGAAGATCTGCCTTTCACCAGGAATTTTGCCCTCACGCTGAACCGCGAAGCACTCGATGAAGTACGCATTACCGGCCGTATGCAGCGGATGGAAATTCGGGGAGATACCACCGCTTTTAATGCCGATGCTTTTACTACCGGCCGTGATGCAACCGTAGAAGACCTTATCCAGAGAATGCCAGGTATTGTGGTGCAGGATGGGCGCGTTGAGGCTCAGGGTGAGCAGGTCCGGCGCGTGTTGGTTGACGGTAATGAGTTTTTCGGGGATGATGCTACCATGGCCATCCGTAATCTACCTGCGGAAGTGGTTTCACAAATTGAAGTCTTCGACCGGATGGGGGAGCAGGCGCGCTTTACCGGTTTTGATGACGGCAGTCAGGAGCGCACCATCAATATTGTTACCCGGATGGGAATCCGCAACGGTCAGTTTGGCCGCTTCAATTCCGGATACGGTTCGGAAGACCGTTACAACGCCGGCGGAAATTACAACTACTTCAGCGGTGCGCGACGGATTTCGGTGCTGGGAATGACCAACAATGTGAATCAGCAGAATTTCTCCGGGGATGACCTTTCGGGCGTTCAGGCGGCTTCCATGCGGCGCCCCGGGATGGGGCTTGGTGCCGGACGCGCAGGCGGTTGGGGCGGCGGCGCAACCCGTGACTTTCTCGTAGGGCAGCAGGATGGTATCACCACAACCCATGCTTTCGGGCTCAACTACATAGACCGGCCTTCGCAGCAGCTTAACATAAACAGCAGCTACTTTTTTAATGCTGCGGATAATGACCGCGAACGCACAAGCGAAAGACGCTACACCGGCGGTTTTTTCGGCAATCAGCTGTATGATGAGTTTTCAGGCGGGGTGACCGACAATTTTAATCATCGGTTCAATGCGCGGGTTGAGTACAACATGAGCGAGCAGACGTCTTTTATTTTTACTCCGCGCCTGAATGTTCAGCAAAACAGTTCAAACAGTTTTCTCGACGCCGAAACCTTTAATTCGAGCGGTCTTCCTTTGAATGAAACCTTGAATCAATCTACTGTTGATCTAAGTACCTATGATATGAGCGGTTCATTACTGTGGCGACAGCGATTCGATACACCAGGTCGCACACTTTCTGTTAATTTTCAGGGAGATACAAATAACCGTACCGGTGATCAGGGGCGCATTGGAACGACCATCTTCTTCGATCCCGAAGGTAATGAAATTATTGATGATCAAAATCAGCGTACCGATATCAGCGATAACGGCTATACCCTCGGCACTACCGTAACCTGGACTGAGCGTGCAAGTGAGCGTGTTCAGCTGCAGTTTTCGTACAACCCCTCATTTTCAGTGGACAAGGCTGACCGGCGTGCTTTTAGCTTTAATGAAATTACGGAAGCCTACGACATTCCGGACGTAGGTTTGTCGAATGCCTTTGAAAATGAAATCTGGCGGCAGCGGGTCAGTTCCGGGATGAATTTCCGGCGTGACAGCTTCCGCCTGAATGTTACCCTTGCGTATCAGAATACCTTGCTTCGGGGGGATCAGGTGTTTCCGGTTGAAGCTTCTACGCGTCAGGTGTATCACAACTTGTTGCCAAGTGCGAATGCGAATTTCAATACCGGCGAAAATCAGAACATGTTTATTCGCTACAACACCAACACCCGTACGCCTTCGGCCAATCAGCTCCAAAACGTTATTGATAACAGCAATCCCGTGCAGCTGTCCGGCGGAAATCCGGCACTTGAGCAGCAGTACACGCACTCGCTGATGACCCGCTGGCGCCGCACAAATCCACAAACCGGCAGCTCCATGGTATTTTTTGTTATGGGGAACTACACGCTGAATACCATTGGAAATGAAACCTTTATTGCACAGCGTGACAGCACCCTGCCCGGCAATGTGTTTTTTGGAGCCGGATCGCGTCTTACCCTGCCGGACAATGTGGGCGACTCATGGTCGGTCCGGGCATTTGCCGCACGCGGACTTGTCTGGGATCTCATCCGCAGCAACGTAAACTTTAACGCCGGTGCCACCTTCAACAGCACCCCAACCGCGATAAACGGGCAGCGGTTTACCGCTGAAACCTGGAGTCTTAACTCCGGTTTTGTAGCAAGCAGCAATATCAGCCCTGAAATTGACTTTCGGATTTCATATCAGGCCAACTACAATATCACCGATAACTCTGTGCCGACCGGATTCGACTCCAACTACTATGTGGGAACAGCCGCATTCCGCTTCAACGTACAGCCGTGGCGCGGCCTGTTTTTTGAATCGGATACCCGAATCCGACATCTTAGCGGGCTCGATGACGCTTTCAATAATGACGTCATCTTCTGGAATTTAGGTCTGGGGTACCGCTTCCTGAATGATCGTGCCGCGGAGCTGAAGTTCACCGTGATTGATGTGCTCAATCAAAATGATAACATCAACCGCATTATCGAAGATACCTTTGTTGAAGATGTGCGCTCCAACGTGTTGTCACGCTACGCGATGGTGACCTTTACCTACAATTTCCGCGCAATACAGCAGGGCGGTCAGCCTCAAAGACCCGGCATGGCACCCGGCATGAGAGGCGACTGGCGACAGTAGCAAATCAATCTGCAAAAGCATAATGCGAAAAAAAAGCCCTGAACTGACAAGTCGTCAAATCAGGGCTTTTTCGTTTTAACCCGCATTATTCACAATTAAACAGGTTTTATTTGCTAAGTGTATGTTTAAATATGTCTTATCGAAAAACACCGGTAGCCCAAATTTGAGTGTGGTGTAAAGACTGCGAAATTTCCCCGCTGGCGGCGTTGAATCTGAAAACTCATGCTCAGGGTACTTAGGTACCCTTCCGCTGAGTTTTCAGATTCGCCTTGCCAGCAAGAAAATTTCTTGGTGAATAATGCGGGTTAAGGGATTCAAACGGAGCTATTGTTCCTCAAGCTGTCATGCTCATATCACAAGGAATTCAGGACGGGAAGGCCTGCCGGATGAGTTCTTTCTGTTCCGGCGTGAGGTACTGCGGGATTTCCGCCTGCATGCGTACGTAGAGTGGTCCCTTGTTTTCCGGTTTTCTGAATTCGGGAAAGCCCATGTTGGGTATGCGGAAGACCTTTCCGTTTGGCGTACTTTCCGTGAGGTTGAGGCGCAGCTGTTTTTCGGGGGTTTGTACCGTTATGCTGCCGCCAAGCAACATCTGTGCTACGCTTACCGGCTGATTGAGATAGAGCTTGTCGCCTTCAAGGCTGAGCGTCGGGTGCGGGTGATGTGCAACTTTAAGAATGAGATCACCCCTTGTAAAGCCATCCGGGCCGGGCTGTCCTTTCCCTTTCAGCTTGAGTTTGGTACCGGCTTTTGTCCCCGCGGGAATTTTGACGGTTACCTTTTCAGTACCAATCCGAAGGTCGCGGCTCGTTCCGCTGATGGCCTCTTCAATGGTGATTTTGACTTCGGCCTGTATATCGGCACCTTTAGCGGGACGCGACCGCTGCCGCTGCCTGGATTGGCTGTGCGGGCCACCTGCGCCGAAGGGCGAACCGCCTCCGCCAAAGATGGACTCGAAAAAATCACCGAAATCAGCGCCTCCCGACTGTCCAAAAGGGTTGCCGCCTTGCTGCCGGAAGCCGTTTGCCCCAAATCCGCCTGCACCCGCGCCAGCCCCGGCGAAAGGGTTGTCCGGATCAACGTCGGCCTGTTGGTACTGTTTCCATTGCTCACCGAATTTATCGTAATACTTACGTTTTTCGGGATCCTTAAGCACCTCGTAGGCTTCGCTGATTTCGGCAAATTTTCGCGTTGCTTCTTCGGTGCCGCCGTGCTTATCAGGGTGATGGAGCGCTGCAAGCTTACGATACGCTTTCTTCAGCTCGTCAGCGCCGGCTGTTTTAGAAACACCCAGAGTTTTGTAAAAGTCTTTGTGGCTCATTACGTTTGTGATTTGGTTTTTTGCCATTAAGCTGCAAAAATCCTGCCAACCAAGGAGCTGTATGAATCCAATGACAATATTGTATTATTGCATTTTTTGATAAGCTACCGCTGAGATGGCATTAGATTGAGACATTAATTGAATAGTTTCCCCGGCTGTAACTTGCATATTCGGAAAACGAGGCTTTTTGCAACTAACAAATTCGGAATTACTAACATATTCCGATTTTGCAAGTTGCAAATTACGTATGACAACTCGAGCATTGCTGACTGAATCTTTGATACACCTTTTTTGAGAATTTCATTGCAATCAAATTACTATGTAAATATAAATTACGAAAATTTAGAATTTTATGTAAATATTTAACGGTATTCTCATCAGAAGTTTTAGGCTTGCGCTATTTACATTGAACCGCTGATAAGCCGAAAGGGGGAGACGCAATAAAGCTTTTTCGCTTTTCGGCAGTTTGTTATTTTAGCACCCCATTTAAGCTGCACAAAAACCGGATTATGAGTACCCCAAATAAACCCCATTCAGAAGCTGGTGCACCACAGCAGAAGCCCACTGATGCAAATCATTCAAATACACGCTCACAACAGGACGAATCCCGCGATAGTATTCCATCCGAAACCCCTGAAACAGAAGCGGCTCCGGATCAGCAGGAGGTAGCCGGGGCAGAAGCTGAGTCTGAAGCAACAAACGAGGCTGACACGACTGATACAGATAAAGAAGAAGCTGAACCGGTAAAAGCTGAGCCTTGGATGCTTAAATCAGGGATCACTTTGCGGGAGTCTTCGAAACGCCCCAAAAAAGAGCATGTGCTCCGGAAGATTGCCGCGAAGAATGAAAGGCCGCGCTGGTATGCCCTGAAAACCAAGCCAAGGGCGGAGAAAAAAACGGATATTCGTCTGCGTGAAACGGGCTTCTCAAGCTATTGCCCGATCGTGAAAGAGCTGCGCAAATGGAGTGATCGCAAAAAGTGGGTGGAAGTACCCCTGTTTAACGGATACATTTTTGTGAATACCGTTACATCGCAGTTTTCAGCTGTGCTTGCAGATGAGGGGGCTGTCCATTTCGTCAAGTTTGCGGGGCAGACATCAGCCGTGCCGGATGAGCAGATTGCCTTCATCCAAAAAGTCGTTGAAAACAAGCTGCGCTATGAGGTGACCGAGGTTCGGTTTGAAAAAGGAGATACCGTTGAAATTACGCAGGGGCCGCTGAAGGGACACACCGCTGTCTGGATGAAAAAGAAATCGAAATATAATGTCGCCCTTGAAATCAAACAGCTGAATTCCGTGATTGCTGTCGAGATTCCGGCTGCCTTTCTCAGAAAGGCAGAACAGGACGATGACAAAAGCTGAGCACACGGCTCATTATTATCCGCTGTTTTTTCCCACAAAAAAAGCCCCGTAAGAGGCTTTTTTTGTATTGGGTCTGTTTTTATTCACATCGAATGATGCATGACCGTAAATAAGCGGGATCAGAAATATGATTCTAATTCAGGTTCCGGCAAAGGGCTTCTGTGAAGCTGGCCGTTGTGCCCTTGCCGCCGAGGTCAGCTGTGCGAACTTCCGTGTCGGCGAGGGTTTTGAGTGCCGCGGCATGAATGCGTTCGTAGTGTTCATTCATGTCAAGGTGACGCAACATCATGAGGGCTGAAAAGAGGAGCGCGGTAGGATTGGCTTTGTTCTGACCCGCGATGTCCGGTGCAGAGCCGTGTACCGCTTCAAAGACCGCATAGTTTTCGCCAATATTGGCGCCGGGGGTAACCCCAAGGCCGCCGACGAGGCCGGAGGCGAGATCAGACATGATGTCACCAAAGAGGTTGGTGGTAACTATTACATCAAATTGCTGCGGACGCATGACAAGCTGCATGGCCATGTTATCGATAATCATATCGGAAAATTCAACCTTTGGGTATTCCTTGGCAACTTCGTAGCCGATTTTGAGGAATAGGCCGGTTGACTCTTTCAGAATATTGGCTTTGTGGCCGAGCGTTACTTTTTTGAGGTTGTATTTGGTAGCATACTCGCAGGCTGCCCGGATAATGCGCTCGCTGGCTTTGCGCGTAATAAGACCGATAAGCTCCACATTGTCAGGATCGATCACGCGTTCGTGGCCAATGTAGAGGCCTTGTGTGTTTTCGCGGAAAGTTACGATATCAACATCTGGATAAGCTGTCTGAACCCCGGGTAAAGACTTTACGGGTCGCACGTTGGCGTAGAGGTCGAGGGTTTGGCGGAGGGTTACGTTTGCAGACCTGAATCCTTTGCCAACAGGTGTGGTGAGGGGAGCTTTGAGCGCAATTTTGTGCTCTTTAATCAGATTCAGGGTTTCTTCCGGAAGAGGGTTGCCGGTATCTTCGTAGGCTCTGAGGCCTGCCGGGGCTTCAATCCAGCTTATGGGTACGCCGGCTTCTTTAAATATGGTACATACTGAGCTTGTGATTTCGGGCCCGATTCCGTCTCCGGTGATGAGCACTACATTCTGGTTCATAAATAATAACGGCTTAAGGATTTTGGTTTGTTAAACAGGACATGCAAATGAATCATCCCGGACTAACGGGCTAAGATTCGCTTCTTAATTAATGTTGGTTTCAAGCAGGCTGAAATACTTTTTGCTTGCGGATTGTAAGGATAAGCAGCATTGTAGCCACCTTACATATTAGGCAGCGAAAGGCATGTACTTATTTGAATCAGTCGCATAAAATAAGAAAAAGCGAGCTCAAATTTGGAACCGCTTTCAGTTTACTTTGTATGACGAGCCCGGTGGGAAGCCTTCATTTCTGAGACCTGAATCAACCCACAAAAAGCAAGGGATTCATCTTAGGTTTGGGGTCTTACAATCTGCCACGAAAGACCGTGATGTTCACGGAGTTTCCCCCAAAAAAATTAAAGCCCGAACAATGAGGCAGCCGGGTTTTTACTGATAAAAGTTTTTCTCAAAGGAGAAGGTAACGGGTTCATTGCGCAGCCGGAATTTGTAGAGCCCTTTCATGAGGCCGAGTCCGTAGCCGCTTAGCTGTACGAAGGAGGCGGGGACGCTTAGCAGGCTCACGCGCAGGCTTGCGGTTGTGCGCATGGCGTGGAAGAGGAGCATGAACAGGAAAAAAAGGAAGCCAAAGAAGGCCGCCGGGAAATACAGGGTGATGAGCGGCAGCAAGGTGAGACCAATCACGAAGAAGGAGGGCAGCAGGTGTACCGCTTTCAGGCTGCCCGGGTGACGCTTTTCGAGCACGACCCGCGCCATGCCTGAGTTAAATACCTGCCTGAAAAAAGCCCGGAGCGTGGTGCGGCGTCGGTGATATACTGCGAGGTCGGGAATGAGGGCCGACTGTCCGCCCGCTTCGAGAACGCGCATGCTCAGGTCAAGGTCTTCCCCGAACCGCAGCGCGCTGAAGCCGCCGAGTGCGACGAAGGTGTCCTTGCGAATGCCCATGTTGAAGGAGCGGGGGTAGAACCGGTCGAGGGCTTTTGACCCGCCCCGTATGCCGCCGGTTGTGAGGGGGGAGGTCATGGCGTAGTTGATGGCTTTTTGGATGAGGGTGAAATCTGCGCGGTCACGGTCGGGACCCCCGAACAGGCTTAGCTGCGGATCCGCATGCTGAAGCTGTGCGATGAGCCGGTTCAGGAAGCCGGAGGGCAGCTCGCAGTCGCTGTCGAGGAAGAGGAGCCAGCTGCCACGGGCGGATTCGGCAGCCCGGTTTCGTGCAGCTCCGGGTCCGGCGTTTTCCTGCCGCAGGAGGTTCGTGAAGGGCTGAATGTTTTGCGGAATGCGCAGCGTACCAGCAAGAGGCGGCTCAGAACCGTCGTCAGTCAGAATGATTTCGATCAGCTTTGCATGTTCTGAAGGGATGAAGTCTTCCGAAATGCTGCGCAGCAGTTCCTGAACTTCGGCTGCGCGGTTGTAAACCGGGACGATGAGGGAAACCAATATTTCAGGAGAAGCAGGCGTATCAGCCATGGTTTTTAGGAAAAAATGTGGGTACCGGAACCCGGAGGTGAGGTCCCAACTTGGGTTTAGGTATATGGGTTAATACTGTTATTTTAGACCTGCAATTAACAGCAGACGGCTAAGCTTGGCCGAATGCGAAAGACGCTCTCAAAACTAAACATTAACGCCATCTTAATGAAATTCCTGAATCAGGCTTTATGCAGCAGCACATTTTTAGTGTTTGTGCTTGCCCTTTTTGTCATCTTCGCAGCGGACGTCAGAACCGCGCAGAGTCAGCGTATCGATGTATCACCTGTTCTTCAATCCGGAGCCGCGCATACGGCGAGTTTTTCCAACGGCTGGCACATCAGTCTCAGAAACGGAACCTTTACCAGCGAAAGTCCTTCGTTTACGGCGGATGACGTCCTTGATTTCGATGTATCTCCCGACAACAGGCATGTGGCCATTCTTCGCAGCCGTACAGACGGTTCCGGCGGACACAAAATTGAAATTATCAACCGGGAAGGACTTGTTATTGCCCGGCATGACGGCATTAGTGATCTTGATCCCGCTGATCCTTCGCTAAAACTCTACCTTCTTGCCGGTGGGAATGTTGTGCTGCGCGATAATATCGTAACTTTTTCGGTGTACACGCACCGGAGCGGGTTTATTGACCGCGTATCGAACTCATCCGGCAGTCCTGACGGGGAGGCGATGTCGCGGCTCATCAGTAGTGCGGATGGTACGCAGGTATTTGTGTATAATCCGCGTATTATCCGGCAGGACGGTGTTTCGAGCCGCCTGAGCCGCCTGAATATTGAGGAGGGGGCCATCGAAAACCTTTTTGTGGACGACAGCAGAGAAATCACAAATCTTACCGCTTCAAATGACGGCGCTTTTGTGTATGTACTTTTGCAGGATCAGCAGAATAATGTTGAGCTCGTAAAGCTGAGTGATGACGGCAGTCAGCTTGCCACTGTCAGAGCCGAAAATCAGGGCTCCGGTGCCTATGTACAGCCTGAAAACAACACGGTTACTTTTTTCCATCAGAGCAATGCGCAGGTGTACGATGTGGATAGCGGCGAGCGCCTTGCCAATGCCTTTTTTCGCCAGCAAAATATCGTCTTTGCTTATTTTGAACCGCGTGATAATCTCGTACTTGCCCTTACGGGGCGGCGAAACAACCGGGATGGTAACATTCAGGCGAATGCGGTGCGGGCTGTTGACCTGACGGCACGGAGCCTTATACACAGCAATGATCTCAGCCATACGTTTACGTTTCGTCCGGAAGATGAGCCGCGTATGCACCGTTTGCAGGCCAATGTATATGAATTGCTGGGCGTAACTAACGCCGTTCGTATCACGGTAACCCGTTAAGCGGTAGCTTTCGCAAAGCTGATGTACGCCTGAATCAGGCGGGCAAAACAAATCAGCAGGAAATGACTTCAACCCGGAATTCTACAGCAGATAATAGTTTGGAAAGCGGACATCCCTACTCGGCACACATGCAGCAGCTTATTCAGGCCGCGAAGGCTGCAGGTACACCGTATGCGAGCATGCTTCTGAATGAAGCAGGCGATGTGGTCGTACAAAATGTGAATACCGTAAAGCAGCAGTGCGACCCGACCGCCCATGCTGAAATGAATACGATACGACAGGCGGCAGCTAAACTGGGACGGGTGAATCTCAGCGGATGTCATCTCATTACAACCTGCGAGCCCTGCCCTATGTGTGCGGCAGCGGCTTTTTGGAGTAACATATCAAAGGTTACCTTCGGCTTGTCTATTGCAGGCATTACGGCGGCAGGACATCGGCAAATACCAATTAAAGCGGACGACATTCTGCGACACAGCAAGGCAAAGGCAGAAGTTGAAGGTGGTCTTTTGGCAGATGAAGTTCGCAAAATTTTTCCCTGAATCAACACTGCGTCAGCTCCGAAAGCTTCGAAGCAGCAGGAGCGTTTTTTATGATTTCCACCCGCTTACGCTATCCTTGTCTTCGCTTCTATATATTGCCTGAACAGTTATTGTCGCCAGAATGGTCTGTCCGTACACTGATGGCTTTCAGGCATAAAAAAAGCACCCATCGTAGTGATGCGTGCTTTTTTTTATGTTGTAGTAGTATCGCGGATTAACCGGCTACCCAAGCTGAGCACCAGCCAGCTGGATTTACAGGACCTGCCATAATGGCACAGCCGCCGCATGGGCTGCCGGCTTCGGGCTCGATCCAAAGCGCGCAGTTGTCACAGCGCTGTTCCGGAATTTCGGTTTGTCCAATATAATTAAGCGCGTCGCGACCTGCGATTTCAGAATCTGTAAGACCTTCAGTACCGCATGGATCGGCAGATGCCTCACCGGCTGAATCCATTGTAGGGGCGGGTGCGTCATCACCACCGCCACATGCTTTAAGCAGGGTTGTAGCACCAAGTGCACTGATGCCAAAAAGTGAAACTTTTTTGAAAAAGTCTTTTCTGTTAATACTGTCGTTGTTCATAGACTTGCTGATTGGTTTTTGGATGGTTGAATAATGTGGCTGTAACATAAGACAACTAACCTAATAAACAGCCTTCAAATTCGAGAAAGGCATAATTTGGAAGTAGTTTAAATAAATTTCAGGCATCCTAATTTAGGTATGCAGTGGGTTCGGGTATTTCTTAAAAAGCCCGGAAAACAATCGCAGCTTATCTTACCAGCGCAGAAAATAACTCAGGGCCAGCAGTACGCAGGCCAGAAGTACGAGACTAATCCGGAAGCGGGTGCGGAACATGATGGGATGAAACATGAAGCCGATACTCATGGGGTAGCCTGCCAGCCATTCGTAGTAGTGATGCCGGTGCAGACCCCCGAGCGCCATGGTAACATGCCCGTGCAGCACCGTCATCATAAAAGGAAGGGCGAAAACAAAAGCGCCGACATAGGCAATGGCGGCAGAAATCCCCGTCCAGGTTGCGACCAGGTAGTAGGGCCAGGCAAAAAGCACAATCATGGGAAGGGTTAGGCTCCAGTTGATGAAGCATATTCTGCGGTAATTCTTTTCGGAAAGCTCAGAGTATCGCATGGCGTTCGGTTGAAAGGGTGACGCACAAGTTACCAATAAAAAAGCAGACTGCACGTAGCCGCACAGTCTGCCGTATAATGGAAGCGGGGGAAGCGTTTTGCCTTAGCGCCCGGCTGCCTCGAGTGCCTGCATGCGGGCAGCTTCAAACTCATCGCCCGGCACCCAGCTTTGCATTTGGGGATCGTTGGCGATCCGATAGGCTACGTTGAACAGCAGGCGCAGATCGTCTTCTGCCCCTTTGAAAGTCATCACATTTTCGATGGTGTCGTGTACGGTATGGTAGATGTGCCGCAGATGTGGTATAACGACATCCTGATGGAAGTTCTCATCATGGATGTAATCTACACCCGGATTCGGGAAAAGTGCGGGGATACCTACGCGGGCAAAGGAGAAGTGATCAGAGCGGTAGTAAAAACCCTGACCCGGGTCCTGATCGGGCACAACATAGCGCCCCATTTTTTCGGCTTCTTCAATCATGATATCATCCATTGAAGTGCGGCCTTTGCCGACAATTACAACGTCGTGTGTTTGGCCGAAACCGTTGATCATATCAATATTGATGTTGGCCGTAATCTTGCCAACCGGCACCGGGGAGTTCAGCGCGAGATAGCGGGACCCCAGCAAGCCGGACTCTTCAGCGCCAACCGCGGCAAACATCAGACTGCGCTTAACATTCGGCTGAATAGAAGCAAAAGCGCGTGCCATTTCAATCATGCCGCTTGTGCCGCTCGCATTATCCATGGCGCCGTTGTACACGGAATCACCGTCCACAGCTAAGCCGGTGCCCAGATGATCATGGTGGGCGGAGAACACGAGATGCTCATCACGCAGTCTTCTGTCGCTGCCTGGCAGCACTCCGACTACGTTTTGGAACTCGAGTTCGGAATAGGTTGCGGTAAGGTCGATGTCGAGTTTAACGCCTTCCAGCACAACGGGATGAAAGTCAGGGCTTTCCGCTTCATCAAGAAGGGCGTCGATATCCAAGCCGGCTTCCTGAAAAATACGCTCAGCGGCGTAAAACTGAATCCATGCATTGAGTTCCGTTTCTGAGTCTTCCTGCATTTCATCGGCCAGCGCAAAACGTTCGCGGCTCCATCCGCCGGAAACAACGTTCCAGCCGTAGCCGGCTGTTGGCAGGGTGTGAATGATGATGGCTCCCAGTGCGCCCAGCTCTTCAGCTATTTCATATTTGTAGCTCCAGCGCCCGTAGTACAGGCGGGTGTTACCGGCAAAGCGGTCCGGATGTGTGCTCGGGTCACTGTTTTTGAACACCAGTATTTTGCCGCTAACATCCATGCCTTTGTAGTCGTCCCAGTCTTCTTCCGGGGCAATGATTCCATAGCCGACGTACACCAGCTCGGCGTCGCGGATGTTCACTTCCCGCTGACCCGCTGCCGGCCAGGCCATCATATCGGTGAAGTAGTCAAATTCATGCAGGGTCCGGCTGCCGTTGTGGAAGCGCATGACAGAGCCGGGGGCCGTTTGCTGCCCTACGGCCGGCACCCGCTGTACAAAGCTACCGTCGGGCATGCCGCCCACAAGGCCGATTTCCTCAAATTCGCGAATGATGTAGTCCACGGTCATTTGTTCGCCTTCGGTACCCGGCGCCCTGCCCATGGTTGAGTCGTGTGCCAGGGCTTCAACGTGCCGCATGATGCCTTCTTCGGTAATGATGCTGCGGGCGGCTTCCAGATCAGGTTCCTGCGGACTGCAGGCCAGCGCCAGGAATCCGGCCGCAAAAAAGAAAAGAGTAAGGCTAACTTTCAGAGTTTTCATGTATGGATAAGTAATGAGATGTTGTTTGAGAGAAGGTTTCGGTGATTTTGGGAAGGTCAGATACGGCTCGCAATCAGCATTTCGATATCACGAAAAGGGATGTCGAAAAAGCGGGACAGTGATTTTTTGGTGAGATTCTTTTTATACACATAGGTACCGCTTCGAAGGCTGTGATTCGACCAAAGCGCGGCAGCAAAACCACCTTCATCACCGATTTCAAGCAAAAAGGGCACGACCACATTGTTGAGCGCGTAGGTTGATGTACGGGCTACACCTGACGGAATATTAGGCACACAATAATGAATGACGTCGTGCTTCTGAAATACCGGCGACGTATGCCGTGTCGGACGGCTTGTTGCCACACAGCCGCCCTGATCAATAACCGTATCCACAATTACGCTGCCGGGCTTCATTGATTCGACCATTTGTTCGGTAACCATACACGGGGCCCGATGGCCTTCAACCATGGCCGCACCGATAATCACATCAGCGGCACGGGTAGCCGAGCTCAGATACTGATGGTTGGCCATCATGGTGATAATCCGGCGGTTGAGCGCATTCTCGAGATGACGCAACCGGCTCAGGTCGTTATCCATCACATACACCTGCGCGCCGTAGCCCAGGGCTGTGCGGGCTGCATATTCTGCAATGGTTCCTGCGCCCAAAATCACAACCGTTGCCGGCGGAATGCCCGAAATCCCTCCAAGCATAACGCCCTGCCCGTTGGCATAACTTTCCAGATA
Organism: Cyclonatronum proteinivorum; assembly: GCF_003353065.1. Lineage (GTDB taxonomy): Bacteria > Bacteroidota > Rhodothermia > Balneolales > Cyclonatronaceae > Cyclonatronum > Cyclonatronum proteinivorum. The sequence continues at coordinate 1,997,108 of NZ_CP027806.1, forward strand.
ATGCGCGGCAATCTGCACCGACATGGAGCCGGTAATCTCGTGCAGCATGCGCACAATGGGGAATGAGCCATCCGTGAGCTGCATGAACTCGAAGCCCACCCCGGTTATGCCTTTCTGAATCAGCGTTTGAAAAAAAAGCTTGTCCGCATTGCCCAGGTGAATGGCCGACAGCACAATCTGCCCGCTTTCGATATGCTCAAGCTCATCCGGTACGGGCGGCGCAACTTTGACAATCATTTCACACCGCCTGAAAACTTCGCGGGCGGTATCGCAGACCGCTGCGCCCGCTTCCGAATACTCCGTATCAGAAAAATTGGCGCCCTCACCGGCGCCCCGCTCTATAAAAACCTCGTGACCGTTTGCGATCAGCACAGATACGCCGCCGGGCGTCACGCTTACCCGGTTTTCATCATTCGACCGCTCTTTCGGGAAACCGATTTTCAGGCTTATCCCCCCGTTCTCTTTCTTGAGCGTTTTTTCAAGCGTCTCAAGTCCAAGACGCTGGGTAAATTCATCCGGATTTAAAATTTCCATGTATTAAACGCTATATTGACCGGCTGTGAGCTGCACAGCGCGTTAGACAAAAAAAGTGGACAGCCATCGGCAAAAGTCCATTTTTTAAAATACCTCAATCCCATCCCTTAAACAAAGATAATCCGCACAGCCCCATGAACCTGCGACCCAAAAAGAGCCTCGGACAGCATTTTTTACGTGATCAGAATATCCTTCGCAAAATTGCGCTTTCGGCGGGCATTCAGAAAGGGGACCGGGTAATCGAAATCGGGCCCGGCGAAGGCGCGCTCACTGAGTACCTTCTGAGCGTGAGCGATGATGTGTGTGCGGTTGAAGTTGACCCGAGAGCGGTCGAACTCCTCCGCCTGAAATTTCTCGGTTTAGACGTTCGCCATGCCGACTTTCTTTCGGTCGAGTTGGATGCTTTGCTTGAAGCGGGCAGGCAGCATGTCATCATCGGAAACATCCCTTACAACATCACAAGCCCGATTTTGTTTAAGGTGATGGATGCAGGACCTGTATTCCGGCGCGCCGTGTTTCTCATGCAGAAAGAAGTAGCCGAGCGTTTGGTTGCGCGTCCGGGCAGCAAAGCTTATGGTATCCTGAGCGTGCAGGCGCAGCTGTTGGGAACCGTTGCATATCTCTTTGATGTATCGCGGCACGTCTTTTTTCCCAAACCAAAGGTTGAGAGCGGGGTAATTACGTTCACGCCGCGGGAAAGTCCGCTCGAAGTCCCGACCGATCAGCTCAAAACCGTGGTACGTATGGCCTTCAATCAGCGGCGCAAAAAAATGTCGAACAGCCTCAAATCGCTGATTGCGGAACATAAACCTGACGGGGTGAGTTTTGACCTTAATCTCAGGCCCGATCAGCTGACCCCGCCGGAGTTTATCACCCTCACGCAAGCTATTTTTGAACCATGAATACCTTCCCGCCAAACATCACCGCTGCGCTAAGGTGCACACTCTTTCTTGTGTTTTTTTTCGGGATGATGGCTGCCAGCCCTCATGACGTTCGGGCGCAGCAACCGGCACTGTCAGATCCGATCGATGTTATACAGGCTTTTGCGCAGCACCATCAGGATCTGCCGCGGGAACAGGCTTTCATCCTCACCGATCGGGAGCGCTATTTTTGGGGCAACCGAATCTGGTTTTCGGCTTTCGTGACAGCTGGGGCCGATAATTTGTTCTCCGGTATCAGTCGACTCCTGTATGTCGAACTCTATGATGATACCGGCAGCCGAATCGACCGCACCTATGTTCGCCTTGAAAACGGCTCGGGGCATGGCAGCCTCACTTTTGGCGAAACGCAGCCCCGAAGCGGCACTTTCACTCTTACTGCATACACGAGCTGGATGCTCAATTTTGAAGAAAACCTGATGTTCCGAAAACCGCTGCAGGTGACCGAGCTGGGGAAGCTTGTCCGGCCCGCTGAACCCGATACGGAAGACATCAGCCTTGCATTTTTCCCTGAAAGCGGTCAGTTGCTGGCCGGCGTAACGTCTGAAGTTGTTGTTAAGGCAAGTCTGCCCGACGGGCGTGCCGCAGCCGTTTCCGGTGAAATCCGAACGGCTTCGGGCGAAAGGGTCGCAACTTTTGAAACAGACGCGACCGGTCTTGGCGCATTCCGGATCAGCCCGGAAGCGGGGCAGCGACTGGAAGCGGTCATCCCGCAAAACCCCCAGCCTTACGAGCTTGCCGGGGTGCAGCAAACCGGAGTAAGGCTGAACGTTCAGCAAGATCACGACAACGGACAGTTTGTGCTGCATGTACAGAAAAGCGGGGGAAAAGCAGGTCAGGTGACCGTTTTCGGACACCACAGGGGACGGATTTATTACCTCAGCGAAATGGAGCTGTCAGAGAGCGGAAGCGGCATGGGTTGGGCTGCGATGGAACTGTTCCCGCCGGGTGCAGTGGAATTCATTGTGCTGGATGAGCGCGGAGACCTTATCGCCCGACGGCCGGTACTCATGCTGAATGATGTCCGTCCGCTGCGACTTTCAGCCGAAATCTCAGCCCCGGTTTTTGGACCCCGTGAACAGGTCCGGTTGCGCCTTAACCTCAGAAATGAAACCGGCATGGCCGTACAAGGCATGGCGACGGTAAGCGTAAGCGCCCAGGAATTTTCAGCCGCAACACCTACGCAGGACGGCTTCCCTGCAAGCCGTCTGAAGCAGCGGTTGCTTGCCGATCACCTTCTTGGCTTCAGCGAACCAGCCCTTTTACTCCCGCGCTTTCTGGAAAACGACATGCTGACACATGCTGACTGGCTCATCCAAACCGCGCCGCCGCAGGACTTCGCCTGGGAGCTTATTTCGAATCCGGAAAAGCTGGCGAATATCCGGCTGCCCGAGAACGGCTTTTCTGTATCGGGAACCATTCGCACCGGATTCCGTGGCCGTCCGGTTGATGAAGCCAACGTCATTTTTGCTATGGGTCCGAATGATGAAGACCTCTTTGTAATCGATACCAATGAAGACGGGCGCTTCCTGATGTCGGACATCGATATTATGGGATCATCCCAAATCAGTATTCGTGCAACCGACCGGCGGGGCAGGAGTAATGTTCGGATTGGCCTGGATGAACAGTTTGATTTTTTGCCCGATTTTGAAGTGAAGGCGCCGCAGCCCTTTGTGGCAGTCAGTACTGATGAGCAGGAATCGGCGGAGCGCATTGCAAGTCAGGTACAGCAAACCCGGTTGCTTGAAGAACAACATATCATGGCCGCCATGCAGCTCGATCTCGAAGCCGTAACGGTCACGGCTGAGCGCGAAGATGTGCAGGAAAACCTGCGCCGGCTTGCAGACGGTGATGTGGGCGGAACCGTGCTGCGGGTGAGTGACAGGCCCGAGCTGCAAAGCCTGACCATCTTTGATTTACTCATGCGCCTGCCCGGGGTTCAGGTTTCCGGCAACAGCATACGGGTACGCACCGGTGCAATTCAGAACCAGCCGCCGATACTGTTAATTGATGGCGCAGCTATAGAAGAAGAACTCATTGCCTCTGTCTCGGCTTCTGATGTGGACAATATCTCAGTGCTTCGCCGACCGGATCAGCTTGCCCGCTTTGGCGCGCAGGGGGCGACAGGCGTCATTTCCATCCGAACGATCAGGGGGGAGGGACTGCCGGGACGCAGCCTGCCGGTCGTAACTGCTTTCCTGAAAGGATTCGATGAGCCCCCGCCTTTCTTCTCACCCAACTACACCGGCGTACTCCCGCAGCTCACGGACGAAACCGAAGACAACCGCCTGACGCTGCACTGGCAACCCAACTTTGTCATCCGGCCCGAAGGCCGCGAAATCCTGTTCTGGACGGGCGACCGCCCCGGCACCTACTGCGCAACCATCGAAGGCCTCTCAACCGACGGCCGCGCTTTCAGCGAGCACCTCTGTTTTGATGTAGAATGATCAAGCGGCAGCCGGATTGTTGGGGATAAATTTTTTTGTGACAGGTCTGCGGCTGACGGCGGATGATGCCGACGTATGCAGATTTGGCTTTTCCTGCCCCCCTTTGTTTTGAACAAGATTTTTAGGATTGCGGGATGGACAGGATTTTGAAAATAACCTCACAAACCAGTTCAAACCACGTTCTCGTGCCTGAACCGTACTTGAACCCGTACCTACCCCAACGCCAACTCGAACGCGTCATCCCGGAAATGCTGCAATTCGGCGTTTTTTAACCATCACGAAAAGAGGTGCAGCATTATCCGGGATCTGCCAAGCCTGAACTATCGCAATGCAATAGCTGGCCTGGGAAGCCGGAACCACAAAGCCCCCAGTCGCCATTGGAGGCCCAGTTACCGGCATGGTCGCAGGCCGAAGCTGGTAGATCCCGGATAACGCCGTTGAGCTATGGCATTGATAATAATGCACCTAAGTGGGTGTTTTCGGGATGACGCCGTGGGGCTTCGATGGGCTTTTGAGGCAAAGCGTATCTTTGGGGCTTTGATTGTGGCGTTGCCATGCCCCGGTGTTCGGGATGACGCGTTTTTTGCATTTTTTGGGGTGACGAGCGGTCGTTCACCGTCCGCTCTCCGTCTTCCCCGGCCCGCGGTCTCCGGTCCGCGGTCCGCGGTCTGCCGTCCCAAAAAAGCAACGCATTCATCTTTGATTTGGGATCTCACAATCTGTCACGAAAGACCGTGATGTTCTCTGAGTTTCCCCCAAAAATAAAAAAGCATGTTTTGGCAATGTTGCCGGGGGTAGGGGTTTTTGTGCGACCTGCGACTTGCAGTACCTGGTCGTCGCCCGGCTATTTCAGGTAGGTGCCTTTGCGCCAGAGCCATTCGAGCGGACCCATTTTGCGGGTTTTGAAGTAATAGTTGCTGTACACGATCTGCACGGCGAAGATGGCGAGAGCGAGCGGAATGGTACCAAGCGGGCTCAGGCTTCCGTAGAAACCGAGGCCGTAGCCGAGGAAAATGGTGGTGCAGATCACGGACTGCAGGATGTAGTTGGTGAGGGCCATGCGTCCGACAGGGGCGGCGAGGTGCAGCTGTCTGCCGAAGGCGCTTTCGCCGGATTCGTGCTTTTCGAGCAGGCGGAGGATGTAGCCCACGTAGGCCATGGTGAGGGCGGGGGTGCCAATCAGGAAGCTGATGAGCTGAATGAGTACCCAGCTGTTCATGCCGACGGCGTCGGCTTGCAGGCCGGACCAGGCGTAAAGCCCTGAAAAAATGAGGCCTGCAATGAGGTTGCGCTGCCGGGTTGGGATGAACCATTCGCGGAGCTGTTTGGGGTTTTGGAGCAGGCCCTGTCCTTTGCGGGCGACGAGCAGGCCGAAGATGAAGACCGAGAAAATCCACGCGTAGCCTGCCGGAGAAAACAGCATGCCGAACCAGGCAAAGTGCAGCTCTTCCTGGCGGTAGGCCATCATCTCGCGGAAGCTGCCTTCGAGATAGACGATATAGCCGCGATCCATCTGTTCCTGAAACTCCGCCCGTTGCTGCGCGAATGCGGCTTCGATTTCTGCGGCGGCTTCGGGCATGCTCATCCCCCAGGCAACGAGCGCAACGAGTGCGGCATTGATGAATACCAGGAGACCCAGCGCGATGCCGATCCAGATTTTGAGGGTTTTGTCGGTGCGCTTCATGAAAAGGAGGAGCAACAGGCCGATGACTGCGTAGGGCAGGAGGATGTCGCCGGACCACAGAAAGTGTCCGTGTGCCAGACCAATGAGGAGAAGGATGCCCATGCGGCGGCTGAAGACAATGCCCGGACTTAGCCCTTTTTCGCGCAGCCGCTCCGTGAAGATGTAGAAGCCCAGCCCGAAGAGGAAGGAGAAGAGGGTAATGAATTTGCCTTCAAAAAACAACCGGATGAAGAAGGCTGCAGCGTCCTGAAGCGGGCCGCCGGGGATTAGTCCCTCCGCCGCGTACTGAAACATGGGGTGAGAAAACAGCGCGAGGTTCACGACAAGAATGCCAAAAAGGGCAATCCCCCGCAAAATGTCGAGGTCAGCGATGCGGGCTACGGGTTTGACTGGCGCAGCGGTTTCTGCGGTCTGCGATGATATGGGCGACATGGTGTATGCTGAATAATGTTCGGAAAAGGCAGTGCGTATAAGTCGTTGAAAATACGTATTGCCTTGTTCAGATTCCCCTTTATTTACTCAGCATATCATGTGCCGCAGGCAGTTAGGATGTAACCGCTTTTTTGAGGGACGCTGCGTGCCTTTCAAGCTCTTCCCTGAGAAAGCGACCGGTGACGCTTTCGTCATTTTGGGCGACTTCTTCCGGCGTGCCCTGAGCAATAATCTGCCCGCCGGCCCGTCCGCCTTCCGGACCCATATCAATAAGGTGATCCGCCGCTTTGATGAGGTCGAGGTTGTGCTCAATCACGAGCACGGTGTTGCCCTTATCGACCAGCATTTGAATGACATCGACCAGCATGCGCACATCTTCGAAGTGCAGGCCGGTTGTGGGTTCATCCATCACATAAAGGGTGTTGCCGGTTCCGATTTTGGAGAGTTCGCGCGCGAGTTTGATGCGCTGCGCTTCGCCCCCGCTGAGGGTTGTACTCGGCTGACCAATGGTGAGGTAGCCGAGGCCGACGGCGTTCAGGGTTTCGAGTATGCGTTTGATGCGGGGCATGGCATCGAAGAAGTCCACGGCTTCGCTCACCGGCATGTTCAGCACGTCGTTGATATTCTTGCCTTTGTAGTAAATCTCGAGGGTTTCGCGGTTATAGCGCTTGCCGTTGCAGGCCTCGCATTTCACATACACATCGGGCAGGAAATTCATCTCGATTTTCTTGAGGCCGTCCCCGCCGCAGGCTTCGCAGCGTCCGCCCTTTACATTGAACGAGAACCGGCCCTGATCATAGCCGCGGATGCGCGACTCGGCCAGTTCAGCGAAGAGCGAGCGGATGGCGTCAAAAACTTTGGTGTAGGTGCCGGGATTGGAGCGGGGCGTGCGCCCGATCGGACTCTGATCGATGGAGATGATTTTGTCGATGTTGTCGATACCGATGACTTCATCGTAAGGCAGGGCGGCTTGTTTGGCGCGGTAGAAGTGATTGGAAAGCACCGGAACCAGCGTTTGGTTGATGAGCGAGCTTTTTCCGCTGCCGCTCACGCCGGTTGCCGCGATGAAGGTGCCGAGGGGAAGCTCCAGATCCACGCGCTTGAGGTTGTGTCCGCGCGCACCCCGCACCGATAGGGTTTTGCCGTTGCCTTTGCGGCGCTTCGGACGGATTTCCACGAGCTTGTCATAGCGCAGATAGGCGGAGGTCATGGTTTCGGGAGCCAGTTCTTCGGGCCGGCCTTTGGTGACGATTTCACCGCCGTAGGTGCCTGCGCCCGGACCCATGTCGATCACGAAATCGGCATGCTCGATGGTTTCGCGGTCGTGCTCCACAACGAGCACGCTGTTGCCGAGATCACGCAGGGTTTTAAGGGAGTTGATGAGCTTGATGTTGTCGCGCTGATGCAGGCCGATGCTTGGCTCGTCCAGAATGTAGAGCACCCCGACAAGCTGCGTGCCGATCTGCGTCGCAAGCCGGATGCGCTGTGCTTCGCCCCCGCTGAGGGTCTGCGCTTCGCGGTCGAGGGTGAGGTAGTTCAGCCCTACGTTTAACAGAAAATCGAGACGGTCGCGGATTTCTTTGATAACCTGCGAGCCGATCAGCCGCTGCCGGTCGGTGAGTTCAAGCCGGTCGATGGTGTACCGCAGCTCTGCGATGTCGAGTTGCACGAGGTCGGCGATGGTATGCTCGCCCAATTTGTAAGAGAGCGCTTCTTTGTTGAGACGTCCGCCCCCGCAGGCAGCGCATTTCACCTTATTCATGAAAGCTTCGGCTTTCTTTTTTTGGCCTTTGGTGCTGCCTTCACTGAAGGATTCGCGCACCATAGCCGCAAGGCCTTCAAACTTTTGCTTGTAGAAGACGTCGCCGTCGCCAAAGTTGTACTTCACTTTGTAAGTCTTATTCCCGCTGCCATAGAAAAGCACGTTCAGTACCGGAGCCGGAATTTCACTGAAAGGGGTGTCAAGACCGAAGCCGGCTTCTTCGAGCACCGCTTCGATTTGTTTGAAGGCGAAGTTGGTTTTGGGCGTCCCGAGAAAGCGGATGGCGCCCTGATTCACTGAAAGGGAGTGATTGGGTATGACGAGATCGGGATCGACATCGTAGTCGTAGCCGAGACCGTCGCAGGTCGGGCAGGCGCCGTAGGGGGAGTTGAAGGAAAACAGGTTGGGCGCCGGATCTTCGTAGGCAAGGCCGCTTTCGGCGTCGAAGAGCTTCATCGAATAGAGCTGGTCTCGGGCGGATTCGCCCCCGCTTTCAGGGATGTGCAAAATCACGTTGCCGTCGGCCATTTGCAGCGCGGTTTCGACAGACTGCGCGATGCGAGTGCGGCTGTTTTCGGTCACGACAAAGCGGTCGATGACCACATCTATATTATGCGTCTTGTAGCGGTCGAGCTTCATGTCCGGCGCGAGTTCCAGAAACTTCCCGTTCACCCGCACGCGGATGTAGCCCTGTTTCAGGGTTTGCTCGAAGAGCTCGCGGTAATGCCCTTTGCGGCCGCGCACGACCGGCGCAAGGCAGTAGGCCTTCGTTTTTTCGGGCAGCTGCATGATGGTATCCACAACCTGATCGGTGGTTTGCTTCTGCATTTTGTTGCCGCTCAGGTAGGAGTAGGGGATGCCGACCCGGGCGTAGAGCAGGCGCAGGTAGTCGTAAATCTCAGTTACGGTGCCGACCGTTGAGCGCGGATTCCGGTTGGTCGTTTTCTGATCGATGGAAATCACCGGGGAAAGCCCGTCGATGAAATCCACATCAGGACGCTCCATCATCCCTAAAAACTGCCGCGCGTAGGCCGAGAGCGACTCCATGAAGCGGCGCTGCCCTTCGGCATAGATGGTGTCGAAAGCGAGAGAAGACTTTCCCGAACCGGAAAGTCCGGTAATGACGACGAGCTGTTCGCGGGGAATGTCGATGTCGATTTTTTTCAGGTTATGCTCGCGGGCGCCGCGTACGATAATGGACGAATACAAAATGTGTTTTTTTGGGATGGGTTTGGGATTGCACCGAAAGGCTTTTCGATAAACTAGGCTGAGCCACAATAGCTTCAGGTTCTGCAAAAGACCAATCCCAAAGATAAGGTTTCCTGCATTAACATAGTTCCGCTTTCCCCTGCGGTTACGGTTACCGCGCTAAATCATGCAGCATGAATTAAGAGAAGTAATTACGCCCCGAAAACCTTATTTTAGCGCCCTTTATACTAAGACCTGCCGTCTTTAAACAAGCTTTTTACTGATACTCAATTTTCTGCCTGACTTATAGGACGTACATTTTTTGCTCATGCATTCAACCGATACACATCAAAAAAAGGCTGCACCAGCAGCTGCAGCACCAACAACGGACTGGAACCCCCTAAGCTGGAAAAACTTCCCGATACGTCAGCTGCCGGATTATCCCGATCAGCAGGCGCTGGAAGAAGCCTTTCAGCAGCTCAAACAGCTGCCGCCATTGGTTAACTCCTGGGAAATCGACGCCCTGAAGGGCAAGCTTGCCAAAGCTTCCCGGGGTGAAATGTTTTTGTTGCAGGGCGGCGATTGTGCCGAAACCTTCGATCACTGCAACGACGCGCATATTGTGAAGCTTCTCAAAGTATTGTTGCAAATGAGCTTCATTATGGTGCACGAAATGAATATTCCGGTGATCCGGCTGGGGCGGATGGCCGGGCAGTACGCCAAGCCGCGATCCAAACCAACCGAGCGCGTTGATGATGTGGAGTACCCGATCTACCGCGGTGATGTGGTAAATGCTTTCGAAGTCGATACCGAACTGCGCAAGCCATCCCCGCAGCGCCTTGTGGAAGCCTACCATAAATCTGGCCTGACGCTCAATTTTGTGCGCTCGCTCACCGAAGGCAGCGGCTTCGCGGATCTGCACCATCCGGAGTATTGGGAGCTGAATTTCATGAAGAAGAACAAGTTTTATGATGAGTACGCCAAAATGGTGAACTCCATCACCAGCGCGATTCGCTTCATGGAAGGCATTTTACCAGCTGAGCTCGTGAACCTGCGTCAGGTCGAAATGTTCACAAGTCACGAAGCCCTGAACCTGTACTACGACGCCGCACAGACCCGCCGCTCGCCGCACAAGGATGGCTGGTACAACATGAGCACGCACCTGCCGTGGATTGGCAACCGCACCCGCGATCCCAAAGAAGCGCATGTGGAGTATTTCCGGGGTATCAAAAATCCGGTTGGCATTAAAGTCGGCCCGCCCTACGATCTCGATGAAATTGCGGATTTGGTCCAAATGCTGAATCCTTCAAATGAAGAAGGAAAAATTACCCTCATCACCCGTTTTGGCCGCAAAACGGTAGAGACCGAGCTGCCCAAGCTGATTGATAAAATTGAGCGCAAAGGCCTGAATGTGCTTTGGAGCGCCGACCCCATGCACGGCAATACCTTTGCAACCGACAGCGGAATCAAGACGCGGGCTTTTGATGACATCATCGAAGAAATTCGGAAGAGCTTCGCGATTCACCGGGAGATGGGCACCATTCTCGGCGGGGTGCACCTTGAGATGACGGGGGAAGACGTCACGGAGTGTGTCGGCGGCGCCAACGGCCTCAGCGCACAGGGCCTGAGCACCAACTATCAGAGCTATTGCGACCCGCGCCTCAACTATGAGCAGAGTCTGGAGCTGGCCTTCATGATTTCACGAGAGTGGAAGGCAGGCCAGAAGAAAAAGTAGGCAGCAGTAGCAGCACCAGCAGTAAAGCAGTTTTTGTCAGGCCGCGGCTGACCTTTCGTCACCGCGGCCTGACGTGTATTCAGGGGGGCTGAAAAGCTTGCAGACGCGCGCTGACAAGCCGTAAGCGGGATAAAATCAAATTGTCAGTTGGCATTGGGCCGGAAGGAGTGGCACAGGCTTTGCCTTTTCTTAGGTGAAATTGAAACTCAAAAAAATCACAAATAACCTTTAAAAGGAGAATTGCCATGACACTCGTAAGATTCCGCAACGATCATAACACTGACAACATGATCCCAAGAACCTTTTCTGAAATGCTCGACACTTTCTTCGACACCGCAAACGCAACCCGCGCCATTGACCGCAACGGTATGTTCCATCCCGGCGTCGATATTGTAGAGCATGACAATAAGTTCGAGATTCAGGTCACCCTGCCGGGGCTGAAGAAAGAAGAAATCAACATCGAACTCGAAGACAATACCCTAACCATCAGCGGTGAGCGCCGTTACGAAAACGAAGACAAAACCAAGAAGTATCACCTCGTTGAAACCCGCTACGGCAAGTTCACCCGCTCTTTCACCCTGCCGCGCAACATCAACCGCGACAGCATTCAGGCCGCCATGCAGGACGGTATCCTGAGCGTAACCATCGACAAGAGCGAAGAAGCCGTAAGCCGCAAAATCGAAATCGGATAAGCTTCACCGCTGAAATTAAAAACAGGGTAATACCCATCAAAGGCCGGTCTGCCAGGTGCAGGCCGGCCTTTTGTTTTTTTGGCTTGGGGATGATGATATTTTTCTTGGACCATCCATTTTCAGCCCAATAAAGAAACTTCTGATGGGATTCAGCGGGTCATCCGGCTTAATGATGTTTTCACCCGCACTGCCTATATTGCGACATGCGACTTGATCAAAAATATTTTATTCCGTTTATGCTGGTTGTGGCCGGCATTTGTGTGGTGCTCATCATTTATTTTAACCTGCGCTTCATGGGCTCGCAGCAGCAGCGATTTGCCGAGCGCGTGGGCGACGGGCAGGAACATCTTGAGCAGCGCTACCCCGCAATTTTTGAAAGCGGCAGCATTACGCCCGCTGAACTAAGCGGAGAGCAGCCCCTCATTCTGTTATTCTGGGCTTCATGGTCAGGACGCGCCGATGAAGCGCAGCAGGATTTGTTCCGCCGCATTCAGACCCACGGCTCGGAAGCGGTCGTAATATCGGCAGCGGTTAAAGACGACGCCGGGCACATCCGCGAAATCAAAGAAGCGCACGGCTTACCGTTTATTTTTGTGGATGGCACCGAACATTATAATGAAGTGCGTCTGCCCGGTCTGCCGAGCTTGCTGGCTTTTCGGCCCGATGGCAGCCTGTTCGGCTCACGACTGGGATTTTCCGGTCCTGAAGACTACGACTTTCTCGATGCACTACTGAGCACGGAACCCTGATGGCGCAGCCGGCAGTGTTCAACCGAAAGCTGGTTTCGCGGGAAGAAGCCGTCCTCCCGGCTGATGCGCGGGCCCTTGCCCTTGGCGAAGCCTGTTTTGAAACCTTACGCGTGTATCCCGGTGGAAAAGTGCTCGGATTCCGGCAGCACCTCGACCGGCTGATGCGCGGACTCACGCAGCTCGGCTTTGATCCGCAGTATCACGCGCAGGCATTCCATCCCGATACCGCCGCCGCCGAACTCCTGCAGCTGATTGATCAGTGCGGACTTAGCGAAACTGGGGCGCGCGTTAGGATTCAGGCCGGACGCGCAGACTGCAGCGGCATTCGCGCAGACGCACCGCCGGTCTTTTTTTGTATGATGATGGCAGCCGCCTTCGAACCGCAAAGCCGGGCCGTAGCCCTGCATGCGGGGGACTTTCGCCGCATACCGCCCGACGCATGGGATGCCTCCGTAAAATGGAGTTTTTATCAGCCTGCGGTACAGGCACTACGTACGGCGCATAACGCGGGCTTCGACGATACGCTGTTTTGGGATGCGGCCGGTAACCTGGCTTGCGGGGCGCTGTCGAACATTTTTCTGATCAGCGGAAGCGCGGTATCTACACCATCCCTGGAAAGCGGCGCCCTGCACGGCATTACGCGCGGCCTGATCTGTGAAGCCCTCGCTGATGCAGGCATTCCGGTGCAGGAACGCCATCACAGTCCTGCGGATGTACAATCGGCTGAAGCCCTTTTCCTTACAAGCTCCCTGCGCGAAATTGCGCCGGTTGCGCGGCTTGGTAAGCGCAAAAAAGCGGTGAATCATCCCATGCTGCAGCGTGTTTGCACGGTCTTTGAAACCTACCGAAACCAAAACCTCAACCCCCTGCACAAGCTGTAATGCCGCACTTCATAGCTCCGGCGCATTTCGACGCGCTCATCCGCCGACTCAGCGGGCAGATGCCGGTCGTGATGCTGGAAACACAGCAAAACGGGGATGCGCTGGTTGCGGCAGGCGCCCGCGCTATCCTGCAGTGCCGGGATCACACAGCGACTTTTCATAAGGCCTCAGGTGCCATCACCCGAAAAAAACAAAACCCCTGGCACGCCCTGCACGACTTCCGGTCGGAATGGTCCGGGCAGTGGATGTTCGGCTATCTCGGCTATGATCTCAAAAACGGACTTGAGCGGCTGCATTCCGCGAATCCCGACCCGGTCAGCGCACCGGATTTGTGGCTGATGGTGCCTGAACGGGTGCTGCGTTACGCCGCCGGTAGCGGCACGCTGGACGTGACGGAAGGACCGGAGCTGCCCGAAACCTGGCTTGCTCCCCCGACAAACTTGTGCGCAACAGCGGATGCGTTTCGTTTTGAAATTGAAACAGGAACGGAGACAGATCGGGCGCGCTATCTTGACATCATCCGGCAGGCACAGCGGGCCATTTTTGAAGGGGATTATTACGAAATCAATCTCAGTCGACAGCTATCCGGTACCTATGAAGGCGATCCGTTCGCGCTGTATGCTGCAATGCGCGCGCGTGGACCGGTACCATTCGGGGCCTGGCTCGCATTCGGCGATTTTCGGGTATGCTGCGCTTCCCCCGAGCGCTTTCTTAAACGAGCCGGGAACCGGCTGATTTCAGAGCCAATCAAGGGTACGGCCCCCGTTGCCGCTTCCGATGCTGAGAATGCACAAATTGCAGCCGCGCTCCTGGCTTCGGAGAAAAACCGCGCAGAAAATCTCATGGTTGTGGACCTGGTGCGCCATGATTTCAGCGCCGTTTGTGCGGCAGGCAGTGTGCAGGTACCGGAGCTGTTCGCCATCAAAAAATTCGGTACGGTCCATCAGATGATTTCTACCGTGACGGGCGAGCTGCGATCAGGCGTCAGCTCAGTTGAAGCCCTTGCGGCCTGTTTCCCCATGGGCTCCATGACGGGCGCCCCCAAAATCAGTGCAATGCGGGATATTGAAAAGCTGGAGACATACCGCCGGGGTATTTACAGCGGGGCCATCGGTTACATCAGTCCGGAAGATGATTTCGATTTCAATGTGGTGATTCGTACGGCCATCTGTCGCAACGGACGGCTCTTTTACGCAACAGGTGGCGCGATTACCGCTGACTCCGAACCCGCTGAAGAGTGGGATGAGACGCTGGTTAAAAGCCGGGCGCTCACCCAAGCCGCTGTTTCCGCAACAGCGCTCCAAAAGCGATAAGTCATTTTGTGATCAGTACCTTTTCGCTGAATTAAATAGGAAAGCTTTTAGTTTTAACAGGGCAGAAGCTACAGGCGCAGCTTGGTGAAGTGGTCCATCTGCGCGTAAATCCAAATTGAAAAAAAGGCATATACTATGGATACAAGCGCCAAAACGCTTGGACAACTCAAAGCTACCGGCTGGCAGCCCAAATCAGTTAAAGAAGAAATCAGAAACAATCTGATGACAGCCCTGAAGAACAAGGATACGCTTTTTGAAGGCATAAAAGGCTACGAAAAAACGGTTATTCCGCAGCTTCAGCACGCCTTACTTTCCAGGCATGATTTTATTCTTCTTGGTCTGCGGGGGCAAGCTAAAACCCGACTAATCCGCATGATTCCGCAACTCCTTGACCCGTTCATGCCCGTTGTGGAAGGCTCTGAACTCATGGACGATCCCTTTGCGCCCATTTCCCCCTTCGCCAAAAACCTTGTGGCAGAAAGGGGAGATGAAACCCCGATTACGTGGGTGCCAAGGCAGCACCGGTTTGCGGAAAAGCTTGCCACCCCCGATACAAGCGTAGCCGATCTCATCGGAGACGTTGACCCGATCAAAGCCGCAACCGAAAAGCGCACGCTTGCCGACGAGCTTGTCATCAACTACGGTCTGATTCCGCGTATGAACCGCGGCGTTTTTGCCATCAACGAATTACCAGATCTGCAACCGCGCATTCAGGTAGCCTTGCTCAACATCATGCAGGAGCGCGATATACAAATCCGCGGTTTCAACATCCGTATCCCCCTTGACGTGCTCATGGTGTTTACTGCCAACCCGGAAGATTATACGAACCGGGGCAACATCATCACCCCGCTCAAAGACCGGATTGATTCTCAGATCATCACGCACTATCCTAAATCCATTGATGTGGGTGTGGAAATTACAGGGCAGGAAGCCTGGGTTTCCCGTAACGGGAGCGCGACAAACATCCCGTACTTTGTGCGCGAAATTGTGGAACAAGTTGCTTTTGAAGCCCGCAAGTCAGAGTTTGTGGATCAAAAAAGCGGGGTGTCGGCGCGCATGTCCATCACAGCCATGGAACAGCTTGTTTCCGCTGCGGAGCGTCGGAGTATTCTCACCGGTGAACCCGTTTCAGTTCGGATCAGCGATCTGTATCACATGGTTCCGGCCCTGACCGGGAAGCTTGAGCTTGTGTATGAAGGCGAACAGGAAGGTGCTGTGAATGTGGCCAAAGTGCTGATTGGTAAAGCCGTCAACACCATTTTCAAAAAGTATTTCCCGGATCCGCAGAACAGAAAGCAAAGCGGTGCGGCCTTTCAGTCGGTGCTGCAGTGGTTTGGAAAGGGTGGAAAGGTAGAGCTTGCCGACGATTTGCCGCAGGCTGCGTATCAGCAAAGGCTTGCTGCCGTGGATGGACTCGAGGATTTGGTGCGCAAGCAGGTGAAACCATCTGCCGCAAGCGAGGCCTTCATTTTTATGGATTTCGTGCTCGATGCCCTTCATCAGAATTCAATGCTTGGACGGGAAGACCTTGACCTGAACATGACCTACAGCGATATGGTGGGCAGTATGCTCGGTTCGCTTGGCAAGTTCGGGGACGATGATGCCGATGACAATGATGATCCGGCGCAGTATTTCTGACGGGTCATGCCGATTGCTTCGCAGCATAAAAGCTTGCGTTGCAACTCAGCTTAAACTTGCCTATCTTTCGAATCTGTTTACAATTAGCCAAGCAACGAATAGTTCATCATGCCCAAAAAAGATATACATCCCGAATACAACGAAGTCACGATTGTGATGAGTGATGGTTCTGAGTTTGTAACCCGCAGCACTATGAAGACCAAAGATGGTACTTACCGCGCTGAGGTTGACTCCAAAAATCACCCTTTTTACAACGAAAATCTGAAAATGATTACTGCAACCGGCCGTGTTGATAAGTTCAACAAGCGCTATGGCAAGAAATCATAAGTCAGACCCGTCAGGTTTTTCCATAAGGCGATACTCTTTCTGAGGGTCTCGCCTTTTTTTATTAGATGAACATCCGGCTTCACCCCAAACCTTATTGCTCAACCTTTCCGCTTTTTCGCTGTTGCTATGATTACGATTGAAACCCTTACAGTAAATCCATTCAGCCAAAACACTTTTCTGCTGATCCGCGACCGTGCCGCCCTGCTGATTGATGCCGGTTTTTCCAAAGCTTCCGAGCTCAATCAGATGATTGACCTGCTTGATGATCACAAAGCGCAGCTTAAAGCCATTGTGATTACGCATGCGCATGTTGATCATGTTATGGGTCTGCAGCGGGTGCTTGACCGTTTTGATGTGCCCGTGTATATGTCGCACGCGGATATGTATCTCTGGGAAAACTCTCACAAACAAGTGGAGATGTTCGGTGTTTCGATGCGGCCCTTTGACTTTATCCCGGAGCCGCTTCCGCACGATGCAGCCTGTGAAATCGCAGGCTTCCGCTTCCTGAGTCTCTTCACCCCGGGACATGCCCCGGATCACGTTTCTCTTTATTTTGAGGAAGACGGTTTCGTAGTTGCCGGGGATGTGCTGTTCAACGGCAGTATCGGACGCACCGACCTTTACAAAGGAGATTTTGAGCTGTTGAAGAAATCGATTTTCGAAAAAATTTACACCCTGCCCGAGTCAACAGAAGTGTACTGCGGCCATGGTCCGAAAACCATTGTTGGACATGAAAAGAAATTCAATCCCTTTGTGAAAGCGGAAGCGTAGCCGAAGGATGTATTTTGACCGCGGACGGCGGATGGCAGACCGCAGATTGCGGAAAGTGGAATGCCGAATTAACTTTTTGGGGGATTTCCCGCGGCGTTGATCGGAGCTTCCATGCATTGAGATCTCTTACATGATGCTTTGATTACGTTTTGCGGCAGTGCGTACGGTTGGGGCTTTGACTGCGCCCTTTTCATGTCCCGATGTTCGGGATGACACTTTACTAAATGTCAAGCGGCCTTCGCGACAAAAGGCGTGGCTCGCCGCGCCGTGGTTTTCAATTCGACACTGTCATCCTGAGCGGAGCCGGAGGCGGAGTCGAAGGATCTGGGGATGGAGCTTGGGATTTTGGTTCAGACGCCCTGTTAATCCGTGCTCTGTTTATGTACCGGACCCCCGAAGCCCCCACGGCGTCATCCCGGAAACGCCTACGCAGGTGCTTGATAAATATCAGTATAGACCACCGGCGTTATCCGGGATCTACCAGTTTTGGTGTGTGTCAATGCCGGTAGCAGGCATTCTCGTGCGGGTTTAGCCAATTTAGAACAAACATCCCAAACCCGCTATTACATCGCGACAGCGCCACCTTGGCAGATCCCGGATAATGCTGCATAACTTTGGTGTGGTTAAAATATGCCGAAATGCAGCATTTCCGGGATGACGGGACTCGGGTGGGTTGGGACCAGAAAAATCATCACAATTCCCGCCTGTCTTTATTCAATTCGCTTGCTTTGCAAACCCTTGCTATTCAGGCCCCAAGCCCAGCACAACGAGAGCCTTCGACTGCGCTGCGTTTCGCTCAGGATGACACTCATAACCACCTCAATCTCGGGCAGTACTCATCTTTGCCCAGGCTTTAAAGCGATTTCAGGCGGGTGATTTCTGCTTCGCAGTGTGCGGCCCGGGTTTCGTCTTGCTTTGCGATAGTTTGCAGCACTTTGATGGCTTCTTCAATGCGGTTTTGTTTCTCGTAGATGCCTGCGAGGGTGAGGGTCGCAAGGTCTTCGCTGCGGTTGACTGCCGGCTGTTTGGCTTTGGGTGCTTCCTCTGATTGCTTCATTCGGATGCGGGTAGCTTCCGGATTGGACAGCTGCTGTATGAGACGATCGATATCCACAAAAAAGCGCTGATCTTTTTCAGGAAGCCACTGCTGCTGCACGGTCGCGTCATCGGAGAGCACCGGTAGCCAGGCTTCGAAACCGTCGGGGTGCTGGAAGTAGTAGGGGAGATAATGAAAAAAGGGCGAACCCGGGGCAAAGGCTTTGGCCATTGCAGCGCACTTGAGCGCGTTAACCTGATCGCCCGATTGCAGATACAGCCAGCCCAGTAAAAAATAACCCACTGCGTCGTTGCCGCGGCGCTTGAGATGTTTGTGAAGTCCTTCGATGGCCTTATCCGGTTTGCGTTCAAAAAGCTCTACATGACTTTTTAGCGATTCCGGAAGCGGGAAGGGGAAGGATTTCATCATCATACAAAAAATAAAAAACGATGGATTTTATGGGAATGAAAGCGGGCCTCAGCTGCACCTACCAGCTGCCGAGCGCGTCGTTGAACATGTTACGGGCGATGGTCTGCATGGCTTCAAGGGCAGCTTCACGCTCACCGTCGATGGGGTCTTCATTGGGATCGAACTCAAACACGCCGTTGAAATTGCGGGTCCACTCCGGCTCGTCACGGTCCTGAAACTGATAGGTCGCGCGGACCGTGATTTCAACCCGGTTCAAATCGGTGCGGTCGTCGCCGGAAACGCTGAAGGGGCGGTTACGATAGTTCGTAATGGTGCCCTCGAAGAAAATATCGGCCTCATCAGGATTTGAAGACAGCCGCAGCCGGCTTTGGTTTACAAAACGATTGATGAGCGCTTCGTTGAGATCTTCGGAGAGAAATCCAAGACCGGAATTAGAGTTGTCCGGAAAGAAGGGAATGTACACCGTGCGGACTTCCGAAGGGATGGAAACGCCGGTAAAGCTGTAGGTGAAACAGCCCGCAAGCAACAGACACGCAGCCGCTGCGCTCATAAGCGCGTAAAGTCGGTTTTTGATAAGCCGGTTCATGGGCATGGGTGCGCGGGCGGGCTTCACGGTTGGAGTCCGTACTGATCGATTTTGCGGTAAAGCGTGCGCTCGCTCATGCCGAGCGTTTCAGCCGTTTTGCGGCGGTTGCCGTCGAAGCGCTCGAGCGCGTACTGAATCAGGAACTTCTCTGTCTGTTCGATGGAAGGCACGTCATCAAGTTTGCGAAGGTAATCAAGAAGGGTCGGTTCTTCGGGGGCTTCTTCGGTTTGGACTTCCGTCCCGCGCTTACCTTCGGGCTGAATTCCGCGCCCGGCCTGCGTCCCTTTGCCGCCCGGGTAGCCTTCCGATTCATAATTCCAGCCCGGCTCGCGGTACCCCTGCTGATAAGGGCTGTCGCCGCTGACCGGCGCACCAAGCAAAGGCAGAGATCGCAGGGGCTTGCCGTCGGGGTTCATGCTGCTGTAAATAAGGGTGCCCAGCATTTTTTTGATGTCCGAAATTTCGGTCCGCAGCTCCAGAAGCGTCGCATAAAACATGTGCCGCTCGCGCTCATCCGACTGCTCCCGGTACCCGCTGCCAATCGCCATCGGCAGGTTATCGGTTGAGCCGTGATGTTGCCGGCCTTTGAGATACTTTTGCAGCTTCTCGGCGGTCACAAACTGCGACTTCTCCAGCACGACCAGCTGTTCGGCCACATTCCGCAGCTCGCGGATGTTGCCTGGCCAGCGGTAGGAAACAAGAAGCTCTTTGGCGTCATCCGAAAAGCCCTGAAACACGGAATCATACTTGCGGGCATAATCTTCCACAAACTTCCGGAAAATAAGGGGGATATCTTCCTTGCGGTTGCGCAGGGGCGGGATGTGAATGGTCACCGTGTCAAGGCGGTAATAGAGATCTTCGCGGAAATGTCCTTTCTGCACATCATCCCATAAATCACGGTTGGTAGCGGTGATAATGCGGACATCGGTCTTGCTTACAACACTTGATCCGACCCGGTAATACTCGCCGTTTTCGAGTATGCGCAAAAGCTTGACCTGCACATTCTTGGGCGTATCGCCGATTTCATCCAGAAAAATGGTGCCGCCGTTGGCCATTTCAAAATAGCCCTGCCGCGCCTGATCAGCCCCGGTAAAGGATCCCTTCTCATGACCAAAAAGCTCGCTCTCGATGATGCCTTCCGGAATGGCTCCGCAGTTGACAATCACCAGTTTTTTATCCTTGCGCTCGCTCAGTCCGTGAATCACCTTCGCCATCACATCTTTACCGACGCCGCTTTCCCCGCGCAGTAAAATGTTGATTTTCGTAGGCGCGACCATCGCCGCCTTGTTAAGCACGCGCATAAGGCTTTCGGAATGACCGATAAGCCCGTATTTGTCCTGAATCTTGCGAATGTTCTCGTTCATTTGATCAAATCCTGTAGGTAATGTTGACCTTCTGTGCAGCCTGCCGCCTCCCAAAGAAAAAGGCAGACCGGCATGAAGCGGACTGCCTTATTAAGACGGAAACTTACACGCGAACCGGCTCAGCTTTTAAATCCGCATATTCAGACTGACTGAAAGCTTGTATGGAGCTGCGTCCGAGCGGCTTGCCTTTCAGCGTTGCGGCAGTTCTGTCCGTAATCCGAACCTTCACATACTCGCCGGGCTGATAGTCCATGCGATCGAAAACCACCATCTTATTGGTATCGGTACGACCGCTGAGCTGCGCCGCATTGCGCTTGCTTTCACCTTCGACCAATACAAGATGTGTGCGCCCGATTTCTTCACGGTTGAGAGCCGCCTGATTCCGCATTTGCAGCTCGATAATTTCAGAAAGCCGGCGCTTTTTAACCTCCTCGGGGATGTCATCCTCGAACTTGCGGTGTGCCAGCGTGCGCTCGCGCTCGGAATAGGCAAACATATAGGCAAGGTCGTAGCGCACAATATCCATAAGCGAAAGCGTATCTTCATGCTGCGCTTCGGTCTCCCCGCAGAACCCGGTGATGATATCCGTAGAAAGCGCAACCCCCGGAATAATTTCCTTCATGCGGTCAATCAGGCTGAGATAGGCCTCGCGGGTGTACGGACGCCGCATGCGTTTCAGCACTTCGCTGTTACCCGACTGCGCCGGGATATGGATATAGTTACAGATATTGGGCCGCTCATTGATAATGCTCAGCAACTCATCAGGGAAATCTTTCGGATGAGAAGTCGAAAAGCGAATCCGCATTTCAGGATCAACAAGGCTTGCCCGGTACATGAGCTCAGCGAAGGTTGTGCCGTTATCATTGTACGAATTCACATTTTGCCCGAGAAGCGTCACCTCGCGGTAACCATTTTCGCTGAGCTGACGAATTTCATCCAAAATCGAATCAATCGAACGGCTGCGTTCACGTCCGCGGGTAAAAGGCACGACGCAAAACGAACACATATTGTCACAGCCGCGCATAATCGAAACGAAAGCCGTAACCCCGTTACCTGTAGTGCGCACCGGAGCAATATCGGCATAGGTTTCTTCGAGAGAGAGAATCACGTTCACGGCTTTACGACCGTCATCAACCTGCGCGAGCAGGTTCGGGATATCGCGGTAGGCGTCGGGACCAACCACAAGATCGACCAGCTTTTCTTCATCCAGAAACTTCTCCCGGATACGCTCGGCCATGCACCCCAGCACCCCCACAATCTGATCTTGCTGATTCTTATTTCGAACCGAGCGAAAGTACTTCAGGCGATCCCAGACTTTGCGCTCAGCATTATCCCGGATGGAGCAGGTGTTCACAAAAACAATATCGGCCTGTTCAGGACTCGCAGCTGCCTTATGCCCCTGATCGGTCATAATAGAATTCACGATTTCAGAGTCAGAAAAATTCATCTGACAGCCGTAGGTTTCAATAAAATATGTTTTTTGTTCCAAGATCTTCAGTACTACGTGTTGGTGTGTGGAAATGAAAGTGAGCCGTTTTTCAGCCAAACCTAAAGATAATCAATTTTAGCGGTTTTGACACCTTTGGGCTGACTTTTTGGCAGAAGCAAACTCAGCCCGATCTCCGGAACCGGATACGAAGCTGTTCGGTGCGCTGAAGTGCTTCACTCACGCTGCGGCTGTCCGGCAAGGAAGGCGGAAGGGCAGTATCCTCAAAAGGTGAATCCTCAAAAACATCCGGATTCCACAAAGCCCGCTGCCGGTCGGTTTCGGGTATGTAGCCTGAAATCCGGGAAGCCGGCAGCTCAAGCAGCTCATGATGAAACCGGTGCCAGCTGTTATGCAGCCGCTGAAAAAGCAGAAACAGCCCCGAAACCAGGCGCTCATCCCCGCTGTCGTCGCAGGCCTGATATAAATTACGGTAGCGCTGAAGGTCCAGACAAATGGATTCAAGCTGCGCACACAGCGCTTCATGTCGCGCCTCCGGACCAAGCGCCTCCGCGGTATCTGCCGCTTCAGCCTCATACCGGCTCCGGTTATACTGCAGCCGCTGCAGCGTACCAAGCGCAAGCAACTGCGCGGTCGACCAAAACTGCAGATCGCCGGTGGGCTCTCCTGATGGATTCATGCCGGGCTTACCTTATATATGGCTAAAAAACGAATGACGCAGATGGTGCTGACCTCACAAACCTTTCGGCCAGGTTTCCGGATCCTGCCGCCAGGCCGTAAGCAGCTCAAGATCTTTCTGCGCAACAAAACCGAACTTGACCCCCGCTTCGAGCAGGGTATCATAATTGGTAAGCGCATTCACCTTTAACTCTTTCTCCTCAAAACGCGACGCTGCCTGCGTAAACCCATAGTTGAAAATAGAAACAATGCCCAGCACCTCAACGCCGATAAACTGCAGGGCTTTGGCAACGGAAATCGCAGATTCGCCCGTAGAAACCAAATCCTCAATAATCACCGCCTTTTCCCCTTTCTGAATGCCGCCCTCAATCTGATTGGTCGTGCCATGCTGTTTCGGCTTGCTGCGAACATACGCCATAGGCTTATTCATCCGATCAGCAATCCAGGCCGCATGCGGAATACCCGCCGTTGAAGTCCCCGCAATCACATCCGTATCCGGATAGGTCTCCCGGATAAAGGCAGTAAACTCATCCGCAATTTTAGCACGAAGCTCCGGAAAACGCAGCGTCAGGCGATTGTCGCAATAAATAGGAGAATTCCAGCCGGAAGTCCAGCGAAACGGCGTATGCGGACGCAGAATAACAGCATTAATCTCGAGCAGGCTGATCGCAAGCTCCTTGGCGAAAGTCGGGTTAATAATCATCTTGTAAAATATTCTGATATGAAAAAAGCCTGCAACAGGCTTCAAAAAAAGTGATAGAGCAGATGTAGGGTGCTGAAACGATCAGATAAAAAAACAGCCTGAAAGTCTGAATATACAGCAGTTGCACCACGCCACAGTGCAGAATCAAACAGGGTGCAATGGTGAACAAATTAGCCTGATAAAATACTTTAAAATCACAAAAATTCAAATAAAGGACCTGCGGACAAACCAAAACCCGCACACAAAACCCCACAAACCAAACCCAAAAGGCTACGGCGGCAACAGTAGCGGCAACGGCAGCAGCAGCTGCAACGCCAAACCGCACACCGAACCACAAAGCCCTGCCACCAAACGCACGGGCATGCCAAGGCTCTTATTTTTTTGGGTAAAACTCAGAGAACATCAAGGGCGCACAGACAGATTGACACCCCCCAAATCGAAGATCAATGCGTTGCTTTTTTTCCTCAGCAGACGACAGATTTCAGACCGCCGACCGCCGACCGCCGACCGCCGATTGCAGATTGCAGAAAAGACGGGTTTGAATCTGCCGAATTCAGTGAGCAAGGTTTGTACGGTTTTTTGATAGAAGTTTTGGCCCCGCTTAACCCTCCAAGGGTTCCTTATGTTTGGCGCTGGGAGATTGAAGTCAACTTTCGAGAGCAGAAAACCCTGATGGGCTGCGGGCAGGCACAGGTGCGCAACCAGCACTCCGCCGAAGGTGTACCTAAGTTTGTTACAGCGGTGTACAGTCTGTTACTGCTTGCCGCTGAACACTGCAGCAGGCAGAATGATCCACCGGTCCAAATGCTGCAACGTGCCAAGTGGTACCCCGAGAAAGAAAACAGCAGGTGGACGACAGGAGACATTTGTAACCGCTTCAGGGCGGAATACTACAGCAAAGCCATAGGGGTGAGTTTTGACGGCTTCATGAACAAAAGGTACCGAAAGCAGAACCACCTAAAACTGCTAAACCCGGCTTTATCGGCCATGATTAGCATCAGAACTTAGCCAAACTCCAGTAACCCTCCAAGGGTTCCTAAACCCTTGGAGGGTTTCATTTTATCCCCATCTTGACCTTAATATTATATGGGATATAAAACTCCCCTGTTGAGAGGGGCATTATCACTGTGTCACCGCATAGTATGTCAGTGTATCATTTTTAGGCTATAATGTTGTTAATATTTGGGATACAAAACTCCCCTCTCGAGAGGGGTGGCCCCGGTAGGAGTTTGTTAGGGTCTGTGGCGCCGGAATTATTTTTACACTCTTTCAACGCCCAGATGGTGGCGGGACGGGGTGTGGGAATGCTGACCGAAGCCTATTTATTTCAGTGCAGGCTGAGTCGCTATAAAAGGAAGGAACGAGGCTGGTGCGACTCCGGAAATAATTTACCAGCCGTATCCGCAATGGCTGCGCACGATTCGAGACGCAACTCCTGATGGTATGCCGCCCTTTCAGGGCTCTATTTGTGTGGGGCCGCAATCCCGGGGTTGTCACCCCGGGCTGTGGTATGCCGCCCTTTCAGGGCTGTGGTTACGTTGGGGTAATTCTTTTTTTGAGCTCATTACAATTGTGTGATGTCTTTTTTCGTGGCGTACGCCGCCCCAATCCCGGCACTGGGGCACTCACACCCCGCCCGTTCGCAGGCGGACACTTAGGTCCGCCCCTACAACCCGGGCACCCCTCTCGCAGAGGGGAGTTTTGGTCCCGTGGCGTTGCAGGACTCTTAGCCAAAAAATAAGAAAGAAATTAAGGTATCGAAGCTATTATTATCACGGGACTTACCAATTCCCATCTCGAGAGGGGTGGCCCCGGTAGGAGTTTGTTAGGGTTTGTGGTGCCGGAATTGTTTTTGCACTCTTTCAGCGCCCCGATGGTGGCGGGACGGGGTGTGGGAATGCTGACCGAAGCCTATTTATTTCAGTGCAGGCTGAGTCGCTATAAAAGGAAGGAACGAGGCTGGTGCGACTCCGGAAATACATTACCAGCCGTATCCGCAATGGTTGCGCAAGAATCGAAACGCACCCCCGAAGATATGCCGCCCTTTCAGGGCTCCATTTGTGTGGGGCCGCAATCCCGGGGTTGGCACCCCGGGCTGTGGTATGCCGCCCTTTCGGGGCTGTGGTTACGTTGGGGTAATTCTTTTTTTGAGCTCATTACAATTGTGTGATGTCTTTTTTCGTGGCGTACGCCGCCCCAATCCCGGCACTGGGGCGGTCACACCCCGCCCCGTCACCACCGGTGGGCGTTTCCGGTTGGTGCTTTTCGGCGCTACGGCCTGCGCCTTTCTTGCTGCCTTTAACAGCTGTTTTTGCGTATTTTGGAGCTGTGGGTTCTTGCTGACGCCCATCTTAATATCCAAACATCAGCCCTTTCTTTTTTTGCTGCCATGCCAATGAAAATGCCTATGCCAATGCTTAAGCCGATCTTTCGCTTCTTTTGCGAGTGCTGCCGCCTGTGCGGCGCCGCTTTCCGTCTGCCCGCCGCGGCCTTTTGGGGTGTGCTGGCGCTCACGGCTGCCCTTTTTATGCTGACGGGCTGCGATTCCCCATCCGCACCCGACGACGCGCCCGCAATTTCATCCATCACCTGGACGCCCGCCGCGGCCATCGACGGGCGGGACAACACCTACACGCTCACCGTCAGCAATGCCGACGGTATCGAACAGGTGCAGGTGCGCGGGCTCAACGACCCCGCATATTCGCAGACCTTTACCGGTATCGGCGCTGACACCTTCACCACCGAAATCACCCGCACCTACAGCCTGGCCAACACCCATCCCCGCATCATTGTGTATCAGGTGATGGTCACCAGCGCGGGCGGCCATGAGAGCGGGCGGAACTTCAACGTGAGGGTAGCCCCGCAGCAGAATGTGAGCCTGCAGGTCACCGTGCTGTCGGAGCGCGCCTGGCCCATGCCCGGCGACGAGCTGCGCTACCGCATCCAGGCGCAGGGCAACGGCGATGCGCTCACCGAGCTCAGCATGGATTTCGGGGACGGCACCCTGGCCACCTTCCCGCTGAGCGGACACGAGCTGGATAAGACGCTCACCCACACCTACACCGACAGCGGCCTGTACGACTGGCAGGTACAGGTGCACAACGATATCGGGCAAAGCAGCACCCAAACCGGACAGACCAGCATCCGAAGAACCTTCACCATTGACCTTCCAACAACAGCGCTAACACTTACATATAACACTGAAGGTGTAGGGCAGCTTGGAGCTATAACTGAGCCAGACAATACGGCGAGCCTGAGATTTATAAGCAGAGACGGCGAGGTAGATCAAACTTTTTACGCACAAAACGGAAGAATAACAGGCCAAATTCCTGAAGGAGAGTTCAGAGCAAGATTTAACTCAGAGTACAGCCAACTAAACAGAATGATGGTGCACAGAGGAATTCACGCAGATGAAACCCAGTATTTGAGTCATGTACACAACGGCGAAAAAAGCTGGCTTGTGAGAGGATACAGCTCGACAAGAGAGCACCTCGTTGATAGTAATGTGGATTGGTTCCTTGATATTTCGGCAGATGTAGATACGAGGATTGAAACCCTGAAAGGCGTTTACATAGACCAGGGATGGGTGTCGCCGCCAAGACTTTTAGATGTTTACGCGTTTTCAGTTTTTGCAAACGCTCAAAACTTTAGAGCTGAGGAAGCTTTAATAGTTCCATTAATAAAAACTCTGGGAGGCATAGAAGAGACACAATACGTAGTTCACAATTGGGGTAATCCGACCATGGACTGTACTGGTTGGATAATCGGAGAAATGCCAAGACCTGAACAGTGTGTGGATCAGAAAAGAATAGAGCGTGGTTGGGATCCAATATCATCTCTTCCAGACGGAGGAGCAAACCCTCCGGGAGTTATACCTCCTGATTTGGAGTATACAAAAAACAGCTTCAACCAGTACATGAACCGGCTAAAAGGGATATGGAACAGTGCTATTGTTGGGGGAAATCCATACAACATAGAAATAGTCGGAGGCTTCTCGCCAGATCTTACCCAGTATTTGAATGGTTGGCTTGTTCAAAGAAGCGGCGGGACAGTCGATCTTTTTAGTCCAAAACGAAATGTATTTTTTATATCTCACAATATTGGTGCGGGAACAGAATTTTTTGATGCTGCACGTGTTTCTGCGGGGGGTCAGTTTTATATCCCGCTCTCTAGCTATATGATAGTTCCGGGGATGAATGTTGTGGGCTTTGATAACGAGAGTACATTCTGGGGTCAACCAAGGGAAGGCAGAAATCAAAACCAGGAACCCATTTGCGCCTACTCCATCAGGGATAGTACTATTGATACTTCATGCGACCCTTTTCCTGAAGGGTTTACTGAGTATGACGGTGTGATTACTGCCATTGCAACCATGTTTGGAACGTATTCCCAATCACAAAAAACTGATTGGGATAGATTGATGATAGGTAATGCTAATATGGACGGCTTTAACGTACTACTGCCAAGACAAGGGTATCAATTCAGCGAAGCACACCCGGGCCGCTGAGGAGGGGGCATTTTTCAGTGTGTCACAGCACAGTATGTCAGTGTGTCATTTTTGGTTATGATGTTGTTAATATTTGGGATATGAAACTCCCCTCTCGAGAGGGGATTTTCAGTATGTCACCGCACAGTATGTCAGTGTGTCATTTTTAGGCTATAATGCTGTTAATATTTGGGATACAAAACTCCCCTCTCGAGAGGGGTGGCCCCGGTAGGAAATTGTTAGGGTTGATGATGCCTGAGCAGTCTCCAATCTCTTTCAACGCCCCGATGGTGGCGGGACGGGGTGTGGAGATGCTGGTCGGAGGCAACAAATTAATTAACCACCACAGTGGCAAATGGTGGGGCACCCCTAAGGCTGGAAACAGATCATTTGCCCCAACGACCGCGCGTAGAGGTGCGTTGATTTGAAACGTGATAAATCGAGACGCGGTAAATGGAGACGCGATGAATCGCGTCTCTACAATTTCGGATATCAAAATCAAATCCAAGAAACTGAATTTGTTCTCTCAAATACCATCTACAAAGAACCCGTCATTCCGGAAATGCTGCAGCGCGGGACCGAATAGCCTGCACAAAGCCAGAGCAGCATTATCCGGGATCTACCAAGCCTGAACTACCGCAATGCAATAGCTGACCTGGGAAGCCGGAACCACAAAGACCCCGGTCGCCATTGGAGGCCCAACTACCGGCATGGTCACAGGCCGAAGCTGGTAGATCCCGGATAACGCCGTTGAGCTAAGGTTTTATTTATCAATATCCTGCGCAGGCGTTTCCGGGATGACGCCGTTGGGGGGCTCCGGGACATAAACAAAGCACGGATTTATTGAGCGTCCGAACCAACCTCCCAAACCCCATCACCAGATCCTTCGACTCCGCCTTCGCTGCGCTCCAGCTCCGCTCAGGATGACAGGGGCATTTTCCAAAACCCCCGGCGCGGCTTGCCGCGCCGTTTGATGCGAGGCGTCGCTGTCATCCTGAGCGGAGCGTAGCGGAGTCGAAGGATCTGGTTGTGGAGGGCTCCGTTGCGTTGATCCATATCGGGGCAAGACAACCGCAGGAGATCTCACGTGAGGCTTCGATGGGCTGCCGGGGCAGGCCGGTTTGTTGGGGCTTTAATAGCGGCGTTGCCATGCCCGGCTGTTTGGGATGACTCGTTTATTTACTTTTGGAGTAATCGTCTGCCGTCTGCCGTCCAAAAAAAGCAACGCCTTCATCTTCGATTTGGGGGTTCTCAATCTGTCACGAAGCCCCTGATGCTCTCTGAGTTTTCCCCAAAAAAATAAAAGCCCGACCTGCCCGTCAGGCGGGTGTTCGGGCTATGGGTTGGGATCTGTTGGCGGAGAATATGCTGTGCGGTTAGGCCGCAAGCCGGATCTTTGTCGGGGCTTGCGTTATGGGTGCTATCACAAAAACATAATCAGCAGTTTGAGGAGGAGGAGGGCGTAGAGGCCGGCGAGGAGGTCGTCGGCGAGGATGCCGAGGGGGGAGGGGAGTTTTTCGGCTTTTTTGATGCCGAGGGGTTTGGTGATGTCGAAAATCCGGAAGAGGATGAAGCCTGCAAGGAGGATCGGGATGTCGGTTGCGAGACTGCCGGTGAAGCTGATGCCGATGAAGGGGACGGCCTGACCTGCCCATTCGTCGGCGACAAAGAGGGCGGGGTCGTCGCTGTAGGCGCGTTCGAAGCCGGGCGCGGTGAACAGACTTGCGGCAATCCAAATCAGGAGGAAGGCGGCGATGCCGGTGGGGCCGGCGATTAGCCCGGCGCCGTAGATGAAGGGGAGGGCGGCGAGGCTTCCGGCCGTGCCCGGTGCTTTGGGAGTCAGTCCGGAGCCCAGGCCGGTACCGAGCCAGAAGGCGATGTTACGCGGATGGGGTGGCTTTTTTTCCAAAAAGGTCACGGTTTTGGAGTACGTATTCGAGGCCGGTGTACACGGTAAAGGCCATCACCCCGAAATACATCCAGGTCAGTATGCCGGTTTGGATGAGCCATGCTTCCACAAATTGCTGCAGGGCGGGTATCATGAGCAGGGTGAAGGAGAGCAGGGCGATGTAGAGAAAAATGAGCTGAACGGCAGTTTTGAGCTTGGCGGAGTAGCTTGTGCTCATGCTGAAGCCCTGTTTGCGGGCAAGGGTGCGCATCCAGGTGATGAGCAGGTCGCGCCCCACAATGAGGCCAAAGGCCCACCACGGAAACAAATCGGGGCTGAGGATACACAGGGAAGCGAAGCCGAGAAAGGTGAGAATTTTATCGGCAAGGGGATCCATGAAGTTTCCGAATTCGGAGTGCGCTTGCAGCAGGCGCGCGAGGTAGCCGTCGAGGTAGTCGCTGATGGCCGCTACCGTGAATACGATTACGGCAGCAAGCCGCAGCACCCAGTCTTCCTGCAGAAAGAGGACCAGAAACACCGGTGCAAGCATGATACGCATGAGCGTGAGCAGGTTCGGAATCCGCTTCAGGGCAGGGTAATCGGCAGCGTTAAAGTTTGAATTCGGAAAAAGGGCCATGAACTTTGTTTAGGGTTTGTTGGTCGCCCAAAATAACCGAAATGCGCACGAATAAAAAGCGGGGACATGCCCGGCTTTGGGGCATAAATTTCACAGCACCGCTCCGTGCGTTTGGTTATTTTGATAAACTTACATTTTTAGTATGCTGACAAACAAACCGACGGACTTCATCCAACTTTTTCATTCATGAGAGCAAGCATTCTCACGATCGGCAACGAGTTGCTGATCGGCGACATCATCAACACCAATGCCGCCTGGATCGGCACTTTCCTGACCGAGCATGATATCGAGCCGGTACGCAGCGTAACGGTCGGGGACAGCGAATCGGAAATTGTGCACCATTTAAAGGACTGTGCAAAGGTATCGGAGCTTATCATCATAACCGGCGGCCTGGGTCCGACGCACGATGATGTTACCAAACACACCCTACTGCGCTACACCGGCGGCTCCTTCACCGAACACAAGCCGACGCGTGATTTCATTGAATATAACTTTGAAAAGCGCGGCATTCCGGTTTCCAAGTCCAATCTGGCACAGGCCATGGTGCCGGATACCTGTGAGGTGCTGTTCAATAAAGCCGGTACGGCACCCGGCATGTGGTTCGATTTTGAGGGCGTCGTGCTTGTTTCCCTGCCCGGCGTGCCGTCGGAGATGAAATATTTAATGGAGAAGGAGGTCTGGCCGCGGCTTGCGCAGAAGCTGGGCGCCAACGGTACGCTGTTCCGGCATTACATGCACACGGCGGGCATTGGGGAAAGCACCCTGAGCGATATTGAAATCGGGGACATCAGCGACAAGCTGGTAGATGGGGTGCAGCTTGCTTTTCTGCCGCATTCGCACGGGGTCGGACTTCGGATTTCCGCAACCGGCACGACCGCTGAAATGGCACGGGCCCGTGCGCTGCCGCTGATTGAGCACATCCGGCGCAAAGCGAGTGAGCACATTTATTCGGAAGTGCAGGGAGATGATCTGCCCGCTGCCGTAGGCCGCTTGCTGGAGCACAGCAAAAAGACCATTGCCACCGCCGAAAGCTGTACCGGCGGACTCCTGGGCAGCATGATTACCGATGTGCCGGGCAGCAGCGGCTGGTACAACGGCAGTATCATCGCCTATCAAAACGAACTCAAAACGAGCTTACTTGGGGTGCCGGCGGAAATCCTGCAACAGCACGGGGCGGTGAGTGCCGAAACTGCGCTTATTATGGCCAAAGCCGCTGCCGAAAAGCTGGGCGCGGATGTCGGCCTGAGTACGACCGGCATTGCCGGACCCGGGGGCGGCACCGAAGAGAAGCCGGTAGGGCTGGTCTGGTTCGGCTATTACGACGGCGAGCGGCATTTTGCCATGCGGGCGCAATTTTTCAAAAACCGGAAAATGAACAAAGAACGCACGGCTTTGGTCGCGCTCGATATTACCCGGCGCGTGCTCACCGGTATCACCCGCATGCCCTACGACGCCCCGGTCGTCGTTGGCTGAGGCGGAAGCCGTTTCATGCTGAGTCCCGCATTTCTCATAGCGTCCCTTCTCTGGCTGTGGCAGGCCGTGCCCGACACCCTGCCTGCGCCGGAACCGCCATCGGTGCCTGACACCCTTCAGACCGAAACCCCGGCTCTGCCGGATACCCTCCAAAACGGCACTTTTGACCCGACCGGACGCGGGCGCTTCTCCGATCCGCAGCCTGAAGTGCCGGAAGAACGCCGGCGTCCGCAGCCGATCGTGATTCCCAAGCAGGTCGGCCTGAATCCCGGATTCACGGAAGTCTTCACCGACAGCCTGCAGCGCTGGGAGCAGTGGTACAACCTGGCCGAACGTCGACAGGCGCAGTCAGGGGCGATCTCCTTCCGGCTGGGCTCACACGGGCGCAACGACGCCATCCTTTTTCGGGGCATTGAACCGCGGCATCAGCAGTTTCTCTTCGAAGGCATCCCGCTCAACAACACCGTAAGCGGAGCCATGAACAGCAATTTTCTGCCGCTCGACCGCATGCGGCTGTACAGCGAACACGAAGGTGGTATCCGCTACACCGGCGAGTTCGCCCTTCGGCGATTCTACCTGAACAAACCGCTGACCTGGATCAATTTTGAAGATACAAGCAGTGATGTGCGCCGGGCGGAAGTCATATTCTCACGCAACGTAAACCGCTCCGGCAATATCGAGCTGGCCTATCGCGGCAACAACGACAACGGAAACTACCGCCGCAGCTCGCTCGACGCCCGACAGGCATCGGTTCGCTACACGCACTATCTCAACGAAGCCTGGTCGGCGCAGGCACAGCTGTTCTACAACAGCTTTCAGATGGATGAGTCAGATGGCTACACCATCCCCGACCTGAACTTCTTCAACTTCGAACCGCTTCTTACACCCGTAACGCGCACCAACGCCCGCTCAAGCACGCGCAAAACCCTGGTCTCGGCCTCGCTGTTTCACCGGCCCGATGAAGCAAGCAAGCAGCAGAGCCGCATTCACCTGTACCACAACCGCGACCGCCGCATTTTTTACGACAACCTCGACCGGCTCTTTTACCGCGCATTCAGTTACGGCGCCTATGCCGATACCCGCATCGATCGCGGTCCGCTCGAGCTGCAGCCGCTTCTGCACCTGCGCGCCACCGTACTCGATGACGACAGCAACACCCTGATCAACCGCTCGGCCTGGACCGATCTCAGTGCCGGGCTCAGGCTGGTATTTGTGCCCGCTGCAGCCGTGCAGCTGGGCGGCTGGTCCGAGCTCAGCTACCGCACCGACGGACAGCTTGGCTACGAAGCCGGCTACCGCTTCGATCTGCGTCCCGCCCCAAACTGGCACTTTTGGCAGTCACTCTCCGTAGGGGAAGTGCTGCCCACGATTCAGCAGCTCTTCTGGATCAGCGAAGATTTTCTGGGGGATGACGCCCTCAGCCGCGAACAAATCATCCGGGCCGAAGCCGGGCTGCAGTGGGGCCGCGGCTGGATTGACGCACTCGGCCTGCGCGCCTACGGCTCACGCATCGCCTCCCCCATCGTGATGAACCCCGAAACCGGCATTTTCCAGAACATCGACGCCTATCAATCGCTCGGGGCGGAAGTCTTTGCCGATTTCGAAACAAGCTACCTCGAAGCGGGCCTCTCCGCCACGGTGCAGCGCTACTTCAGCACATCCGCCCGGGCCGAAAATCAGTTTCTGGATCAGAGCGGGGTCCGCAACACCAACCGGGCGTACTTTTACCTTAAAAACTACTTCCTCAACTTCGCGACCTACGCCAAAATCGGCGGCGTATTCACCTTCTCGCCCAACGCCTTCCACAGTCCCGCCTACTACCCCGAACTCGACTACTGGGATCCCCTTACACCCGATCAGCCGATCCCCGCCTACTACCGCTTCGACCTCGAAGCCTCCGCCCGCGTACGCATGCTCATGGTGCAATTCCGCTACGAAAACCTCCTCGACGGCCTCGGTCAGCTTGGCTACTTCGAAACCGCCCGCTACCCCATGCCCCCGCGCCGTTTCCGCATCGCCATCCGCTGGATCATCAGAAACTAAGCCCGCATCACAGCATACAGCGCAAAAAGGAAACCCGTAACCGGGCACCAAAGGTCGGACACCGAACGCCTCACCCTTAACAATGCGCCATTTTTTTTTGGGGAAAACTCACAGAGCATCAGGGGCCCCGTGAAAGATTGAAAGCCCCCAAATCGAAGATGAATGCGTTGCTTTTTGGGATGGAGACGGCAGACGGCAGACCGCAGACCGAAGACCGTGGACGGTTACTCCAAAAGTAAATAAAGGTGTCATCAGCGGGGCATGGCAACACCACAATCAAAGCCCCGAAAAATAGATCTGCCCCGGCAGGCCATCGAAGCCCCATGTGAGAGATCCCCTTCGGCTGTCTTGCCCCGATATGGATCAACGTTTCGAAGCCTTCCATAACCAGGTCCTTCGACTCCGCTGCGCTCCGCTCAGGATGACAGCGTCGCCTTGCGTCAAACGGCGCGGCAAGCCGCACCGGGGGTCTTGGAAAATGCCCCTGTCATCCTGAGCGTAGCCGAAGCGCAGCGGAGGCGGAGTCGAAGGATCTGGTGATGGGGTTTGGGAGGCTGGTTCGGACGCTCTGTTAATCCGTGCAGTGTATATGTCCCGGAGCCCCCCTCACGGCGTCATCCCGGAAACGCCTGCGCAGGAGCTTGATAAATATGACCTTAGCTCAACGACGTTGTCCGGGATCTACCAGCTTCGGCCTGCGACCATGCCCGTTGCAGGCCTGCAAAATCGAATGCACACATTTCAGAATTGACATCCCAAACCCGCTATTACATCGCGGCGGGTCCCGCTTGGTAGATTCCTGATAAAGCTGCGTGAAGTTTCGTGCAGATTATGTAGCCCCGTACCGCAGCATTTCAGGGATGACGGCCTCGTGGGTTTGGCGTGCGATATTTTCGTGCTACAAAGGTGCCGCTCCGGTAGAGACGCAAAACCTTGTGTCTCAATGATGTTTCGAAATCAAAAACGAAAAACGTGCAATCTCGAACAACAGGGCATGCCAAAGCCGGCATTATAACTGTAATTATTAACACGACGCTTATCAATTCCCCTCTTGCAGAGGGGCGTTTTGCATCGGAGCGTTTCAGGGTTTTGTAACCAAAAAAAATGCAAATATGGCCGCTAAAGTAATTATTAAAAGTGCACTTATTCATTACCTGTTTGCAGCTTGAGTTGGACGTTTGCTTATCGATCCTGTAGTTCCTGTTCGACCTCCATCCTTCGTCATTTATAATTGCAAAAAAACGAGTCATTTCAATTGGCTTGGCTTAACGAACAATGAATGCGCCGGGTCCATTGCAGGTACAAAATCGGCAACCTAAAACGGCATCGTATCCGAGTGCAATCCTGCTTATTTTGATAGCCATATCTCTTCTTTTTCAGCATTCTGATTCTGCTGTTATGAAAATCACCAATCCATGCGCACTTTTCTAAATTTTGTACTGCTCTTGCTGCTAAGCGGCATGGCGCACCTGCCTGCGTCCGCCGATCCCCCGCAGTATAATTCCATCCGGCTCTTGTCTGTGCAGTCACTGCCGGTTATTGATCCGTCCGGACTCGATCTGCATAGTGATCCCAACTACCTGTGGACGGTCAGTGATGAGCCTATGGGGCAGATTCACCGCATCACAACTGGCGGACAAATTGTCGAGAGTCTTCCTTATTTAGGTGAGGATATGGAGGGCATCACCTATGATCCTGAAACGGATACCCTGTGGATTGTGGAAGAGCGTGCGCGGCTAATGAAACAGCTCGACCGGGACGGAAACATTCTGCAAACACGCAGCCTCAATATTGGTCAGCCCAATGAGAATGATGGTCCCGAAGGCATCACCCTGAATCAGCTTAACCGGCACTTTTTTGTGGCCAACGAAAAAAATCCGCGGATTATCTGGGAGCTCAATTCCAATCTCGACATTATCCGAACCACGCACATAAATTTCGAATCTCCTTTTGATATCACCGACATATCCGGCCTGTTCCACGAAGCGGTACGCGGTGAACTCTGGATTCTGAGCGACGAGAGCCGCAAGATTGTGGTCGCCGGAACGGACCTGATCCCCCGCTATCATTTTGACCTCAATATCGTGAAACCCGAAGGCATAGCCGTAGATTTTGAAGGACGTCGCCTGTATGTTGTCTGCGACGCGCAGAACCGGCTTTACACCTACCGGCTCGAAACCTTGCTCACCCCGGACCCGCATCCGCTGGCTACCGGCAGCTACACTTTCGATTTCTGGTCGCCTGATGAGCCCGATTATTCCTACCCGCCGCACATGGTGTTTCTCATGAGCGCTGAAGACGACCCACAGCTCGACGCCGTTTTCAATTCACCCTACGTTGTGCCGCCCGGCGACTATCATCCGGATGACGCCCAAACGCTGGGCTTCCCGTACAACAACACGCGTCGCACCCGCATCAACGGACTCGGCGCACAGGGTATCAGCTTCATCAATACGGCACGCGGGCGGGATGTTGGCGCTGCGGTGCTTGCCCTCGATACCCGCGGGGTTACTGCAGCCCACGTTTCTTGGCTGGGCGCTACCATCCTTGCGAACAACCGCTGCTACGCCATCCGCCTGCAATACCGGCCATCGGTTGAGGATGATTTCGCAGACTTCCTTCACCTCGGTGAAATTGTAGAATATGAGCGACAGCAAAACGGACACGCGCGCCACTTCAGCGAGCTGCCCCTGCCGGAAGAAATGATGGACCGCAGCAATGCCGAGCTCCGCTGGGTTTTCTATTACACCGGTGAGCAAACCGGAGGCGGGGCCCGCGATGAGTTACGCCTCGATAATATCGTGGTCACGCCGGTCACC
The DNA here is from genome assembly GCF_003353065.1 of Cyclonatronum proteinivorum. Lineage (GTDB taxonomy): Bacteria > Bacteroidota > Rhodothermia > Balneolales > Cyclonatronaceae > Cyclonatronum > Cyclonatronum proteinivorum. The sequence goes on from NZ_CP027806.1 coordinate 2,033,788, forward strand.
TTCAGCACCGCCGACCCCGGAAGTGAGCGACCTGTCCGGACCCTGCTGCATCCCAACTATCCCAATCCCTTTAATCCGGAAACAAACATTTCCTTCACTCTGGGGCAGGCTGCAGATATCCGCCTCGAAGTTTACGATGCGCAGGGTCGCCGCATTCGTCTTCTCAGCGCCGGCGTACTGTCCGCCGGAACGCATCGCTACCGGTTTCGCGCAGATGACCTTTCAAGCGGCATTTATTACATCCGCCTCACCGAAACCGGTTCATCACCTGTCATCCACACACAAAGCATGGTTTTGGTGAAATAGTCGGGTTATAGCTTGTGTTCCTTTATCCAAATAAAGCTGGCAGCAAGAATTTGGCGCCTCAAGCTGTTTTGGAATCCCCTTCGCAAAAAAATCCCCGCCAATTAAATACTTCAAACTTACCCCGGCACCTACAATCTCTGAACTCAAAACTCAGACAAGCTTCTCCTGAAACTGAATATCGTGCAGCCTTCGGTACAAACCGTTTTGGGCCATAAGCTGTTCGTGCCGGCCCCGCTCGAGGATGCGGCCTTGTTCCATGACTAAAATGGTGTCGGCGTCGCGGATGGTTGAGAGGCGGTGCGCAATCACAAAAGTTGTGCAGCGCTTCATTAGATGACCCAACGCGAGCTGCACCGCGGCTTCAGATTCTGAATCGAGCGAGGAAGTTGCCTCGTCGAGGAGTAAAATGCGGGGCTGTTTGAGGATGGCGCGCGCGATCGCGATGCGCTGCCGCTGCCCCCCGCTCAGCTTGATGCCCCGCTCACCCACCCTGGCCTCATAGCCGTCCGGGTGCTCTCGGATGAAGCCGTCCGCCTGCGCGAGACGCGCCGCCTCCTCGACTTCTGGGTCCGTCGCCTCCAGCCGCCCGTAGCGGATGTTCTCCCGAATGGTCGTGCCGAAAAGCTGAATATCCTGGGGCACGACCGCGATGAAGCTGCGAAGCTGCTGTTGCGGAATCATCCGGATATCCCGGCCGTCAATAGTGATGCGGCCTCCGGTGACCTCATAAAAGCGCGGAATCAGGCTCAATAGCGTCGTTTTGCCCGCCCCGCTTGGTCCTGCGAGCGCAACGATTTCCCCCGGCTCACAACGGAAGTTCACCGATTCCAGCACGGACTGATCCTCCCCGTACCCGAAGGAAACCTCCTCAAAAGCCACCGCGCCCAGGACCGGGTCCAGTGGCCTGGCCTCGGGATGATCCTCTATTTCGGGCACTTCTTCCAGCAATCCGAAAATCCGCTCCGAGGCGCCGACCGCGCTGCTGAAGACCGCATACACCCGCGCCATCCCGCCGAGGGAGCGCCCGATGTTGAAGGCAAAAAAGATGAAGGCTACCAAATCTCCGGCGGTCAGCCGACCCGCCAATACCTCGGTGCCGCCGTACCAGAAAATCACGATCATGGTGCTGAGGAACATCACCGCAACCACCGACCAGAACAAATTGCTGTACAGCACGCGCTTCCGGGCCGTGCGGAACAGCTCCTCGGCTTTGTCGTTGTAGCGCGCCACTTCGTAGGATTCGCGCGCGAAGGACTTCACCGACTGAATCGCACCGAGCGACTCCTCCGCAATGGCTGTCGTGTCAGCGAGCCGGTCCTGCACTTCTCGGGAGAGCTTCCGGATGAGGCCGCCAAAATAACGAACAGCCAGCGTGATCAGCGGCACGGTCACGAAAATGACCAGACTCAGCCGCCAGTTGAGGTACACCATGAGTCCGACCGAGCCGATCAGGCTGATGGTTTGGGTGAGGCCCTCCGAGAGGGTGCCGGTCACGGCGTCGCGAATCGCGCCCACATCGTTGGTGAGGCGGGAAGTGATTTCCCCCAGCCGCTGATTCGAGAAAAACCGCAGGCTCAGCCGGTTGAGGTGTGCGTACAGTTCGCGACGTAAATCCGTGACGACCCGCTCGCCGATCCAGTCGAGCAAATAGCTGCCCCAGAAGCCGAGGAAAGCCTGCATCACAAAAAGTCCGATCAGTATGAAGGTGACCGTGTTCAAAAGCTCCCGGTTGCCGCCGTCGAATACGGCATCGAGGAGCTCGCGGAGGCCAAGCGGTACGGCGAGCCACACGAGCGTCGCCAAAAGGGAAGCGACAAGGGCAAACAGCAAGCGGCCGAGGTAAGGCCGGGCGTAGGTCAGAATCCGCAGGTACTGCCGGAAAGATGTTTTGTTGAGATGCAAAAGGGCGGGTTTAAAAGTGGGATGCTTTTCGGGCAAGGTAAACATCCCCGAAAGAAAATCAATTCAGGCGCAGCCCGCTTTCTGTGTTTGGCCTGAATGAAAGCCGCCGCCTGCCGGTTTTAATCCCAACGACTTTCAACCGCATGATTTTGTAGCTATGAGAACTGTATTTATTGATACATCCAGCGTGCGCCCGGTCGCTTCCGGCACGGGACGCTACACCCAAAATCTGGCGGAAGGCCTCGCGCAGCGGTACGAGGTCGTTACCTCGCCCGGCAATTGGCACCCTCAAATGCGGCAGATGCCGGAAGGGCCGCGTGACTGGCACCGCGAGCTGAACTTCCGGCTTGCCGCAAATCAGCCCAACATCCATGCAGATGCCGGTATTTTCCCCAACTATTTCATGCCGCCCGGCTGGCCTTATCCGGCGGCGGTCACCATTCACGACCTTTCGTTTCTCACGCATCCGCAGTTTTACAGCCCGCGCATGCGGCATTTTTACCGGCTCCGCATCCGGCATACGCTCAAACACGCACGCGTCATTCTAAGCGTCAGTGAAGCATCGCGCCGGCAGATTCTGGCGCTCACCGGCATTTCACCTGAGCGCGTGCTTGTGCATGCGCCGGCCCTGCCCGTTACCTGCTGCAATCCCGTGCCTGTCCACGAAGAGCCGTATCTCCTTTATATCGGCAACCTCGAGCCCAAGAAAAACATCGAAAACATGCTGCGCGCCTATGCCCTGTTGCGCAAACAGCAAAAGGTGTCGCTTGTGCTCGCGGGACGCTTTCACGGGCAACCTGCCTGGAACCGGAAAATCCGCGACCTTATCCGCGAAATCCCCGGTGTCAGCTATGCCGGTTTTGTGGATGATACCCGCCTGGCTGACCTCCTCGCCTTTGCGTCGGGACTCGTGCTTGTTAGTCATATCGAAGGATTTGGTTTGCCTGTGATGGATGCCCTTGCCAATCAGGTGCCCGTGCTCATTTCCCGTGACCCCGCCCTGCAGGAAACCGCTGCGGGCCATGCCCTCACCACCGATGCGAGCGCTCCGGCGCAGATCGCACGCGGCATGGGCGACCTCCTCGAAATTCCCGCTGCCGAACTTGCCGGAGCCGCGCGACACATGCGCCGCCGCTTCTCTCCCGAAACACGGGATACCGACATGCTGCGCATCACCCGCAGCCTGCGAAGCCCGCGTCCGCTTTTTTTGCACGGTGAGCCGGAGCGTAATCGCGAAACCAGCCCGAACGTGGCCCTCCTCAGTGGTATCGCCTATGCTGATGTTTTTGGTTCGGGCATCACCCCGGCCAAACTGCACCGTTCGCTAAGTGGTGTCCGCCTCAGCAAAACTGCGTTTCAGGAAAAGCTTGATGTGCTCCTCAGCCTACGTCCTGACTTGGTAGTGAAGGAAAATGGGGTTTTGTTTTTGGGGGAACACCGGGGGCGCACCGAAAGCCCGCGATGGGCGCAAAGCTCCGAGGTCGTCCGACGGCGCCATGCGCGACTGCTGGGCGTTCTGATGGCCTCGCCCTGGGTCCGTGGCCTGTACTACAGCGGCGGTACCGCGCACGGCAGCGGACTCGATGCGCAGCCCGATCTCGACCTCCTCGTTATTGCCGCCCCCGGCCGCGCCTGGCTCGCATGGGCATGGGTGCGGCTCGTCAGCCTCCTCGGCGGCCCCAACAGCCGGATCTGCGCCAACTACATTCTCGCGGAAAACGCGCAGGAAGTCCACTGGCAGCGGGATTATTACACCGCCTTCCAGCTTCTTTTCCTGCGGAAAGTCAGCCTGAAACCCGGCTGCACCCACATCCGCCGCCACAACCGCTGGATTACGGATTTCTTCCCCAACAACAGCTATGCCGAAGCACCTGCCACGCCGGAAGTCCCCCGTGGGTTGCTCACCCGCCTCAACCTCGCCCTGCAATTCGTGGCCGGCTGGTTCTGGAACCGCCGCGGCCTCCGCAGCGGCGAAGGCGGCCTGCTGTGGGACGCACACCGCATCAAGCTCCACACCAACGACCACCGCCCAACCGTAAAACAAGCCTTCGCCGAACGCATGCGCAAGTTTGGCGGCCTGCCTACGGGCACCGCGGCAACATCTGTGCGGGCTGCGAAAATGCGGTGAGGGAAATGCCATTAAAGCATTGAAAACATTATTATCACCACGCTTAACCAACTTCCCTCTCGCAGATGGGAATTATGGCTTCGTGGCATTTCAGGGCTACCGAGCCAAACAGCAATGTTAATGCAATCTCGAAGGTATTAATAAAACAGCACTTTTCAATTCTCCTCTCGAGATGGGTGGCCCCAATGATATGTTGTTAGGGCTGATGGTGTTGTTTTTGCCTTTGAACGCTTTCAGCGCCCGGATGGTGGCGGGACGGGGTGTGGGAAAGCCGGTCGAAGGCTACCCTTTTCAGTGCAACCCGATAAATTATTAAAGGAAGAAAAGGGAAGGGAAGCGACTTTGGTGATCGAATCAATGACCGCTTACTGTCAGCATGATTAGAAATATCGTAAACGAAAAAAACTTTGGATGATATGCCGCCCCTTCAGGGCTCCATTATTGATGGGTCGTGATCCCGGGGTTGTCACCCCGGGCTATGGTATGTCGCCCTTTCAGGGCTGGAGCGGCGGGTTGTTGGAATTATTTATTACTCTCGTTACAAGTGTCCGGTATTATTTTCGTGGCGTAAGGTGCTCGATCTCCGGCATCCGGGCGTTCACACCCCGCCCCTTCAAAATCGGAGCCTTTTTAACATTTGATGCTTTTTTCGGGCTCTTGCCGCTGATTTTGTTTTTCCAGGGGGCACCCCTCTCGCAGAGGGGAGTTTGGCTCCGTGGCGTTTCAGGATTACCATACCAAAACAACAATGTAGATACGAGCTCTAAAATATTAATAAGACGGCACTTATTAATTCCCCTCTTGAGAGGGGTGGCCCCAATGAGATGCTGTAAGGGTTGATGATGTTATTGTTGGATTTAAACTCTTTCAACGCCCGGATGGTGGCGGGACGGGGTGTGGGAAAGCCGGTCGAAGGCTACCCTTTTCAGTGCAACCCGATAAACTATGAAAGGAAGAAACGGGGCGGGTGGCGACTTTGATGATCGAATCAATGACCGCTAAATGTCAGCATGATTAGAAAATCGCCAGTGAAAAAAACTTTGGATGATATGCCGCCCCTTCAGGGCTCCATTATTGACGGGTCGTGATCCCGGGGTTGTCACCCCGGGCTGTGGTATGTCGCCCTTTCAGGGCTGGGGCGGGTTGTTGTATATGATTTTTTCTGATCCGTACTTTGTGATGCTTCCCTTGGCGTAAGGAGGAGATATTTGACTTCCGGGCGTTCACACCCCGCCCCGTCAAAATCGGAGCCGTTTTAACATTTGTGACTTTTTCCGGTTCCATGCCGCTGGTCAGGACTTTCCCGGGGGCACCCCTCTCGCAGAGGGGAGTTTGGCTCCGTGGCATTTCAGGATTACCATGCCAAAACAGCAATGCAGATACGAGATCGAAGGTATTAATAAGACGGCACTTATTAATTCCCCTCTTGAGAGGGGTGGCCCCAATGAGATGCTGTAAGGGTTGATGATATTATGATTGCTTTTAAACTCTTTCAACGCCCGGATGGTGGCGGGACGGGGTGTGGAAATGCCTGTCGAAGGCAAGAAGCGAATTACCACCACGCGGTAATTATTTAGAGAGCTTAATGCCAAGTGTGCCCATAATCACCCTCGTGGCCGTCATACCGGAAACGCCCACTCAGATGCGGGGCGGTGGGTGTTGCAGAACCGGCACCACAGCCGTACTATTTCATCACGGCAATTCCCGCTTGGCAGATCCCGTATAATGCTGCGTGAAGTTTCGTGCAGATGATAGGGCCCCGTGCTGCAGCATTTACGGGATGACGGGCTCGGGGGTGAGACAGGACTGAACTGAACTGAACTGAACCGGGTCAGGACGGGGATCGGGCTTGGTAGCTGGTTTTACTACATCCAGTTCATCCTGTAATTCTAAAAATCCTGTTCAAAACAATGCGGGATCTTATGTTGTCTACTTCGGCGTTCGCCAGATGAGGAAGAAGCTGATCAGCAGGAACAGCAGGTGCGGGGCGGCGGCGGCCCAGAGGGGGTCGAGCTGACCGCTTGCACCGAAGGGTTCGATGATTTTCATGATAATCAGATAGAAGAAAATCACGATGAGACCGGTGCCGAGGAGTACGCCGCGTCCGCCTTTGCGCCGGTTGGAGGTCGAAATGCCGAGTCCGACGAGCGTGATCACAATAGTCCCGAAGGGATAAAACAGCTTTCCGAAAAACTGCACTTTGGGAAGGGCAACCCCGCCGACTCCGCTGCGCTCCAGCGAGCGGATGTAGTCGATGATTTCCGGGTAGGTAAGGCGGTAGATGTCGTTTGTGGACCGCGCCATATCCTGCGGCAGCACGGTCAGGGTTGTGTCTGCCTGATGGCTGGACGTACGCACAATGCCTTCATCCGTAAACAAACGCCGCTCGAGCCGGATCAGCCGCCACTCTTCGGTTTCGGGTTGCCATTCCATGCGTGAGGCGTCCACAATTTCGGCAACCCGGTCATTCTCGAACCTGAAAATCCGGACGTGATAGCCCATGGCAGAGCGGCTGTCGAAGTAGTTCACCGTGAGCATGGTGTGTTCGTTTTCCTGCCGGAACAGACGGGAGCGATCAATGCGGTCGGAGCCCCTTGCCAGGTACTGCCGCTCAAACTCGAAGCGCTCGTCGTTTGCGCCGGGAATCACAAAGCCGTCGAGATAGCTGAGTACGCCCGTCACCATGGTCGCAAAGAGCAGAAAAGGCACCATGAAGCGGTAAAAACTCACGCCTGCGCCTTTGATGGCCGTCAGTTCGAGCCGCTCACTCATCTGCCCTGCGACCAGCAGTACGGCCACGAAAACGGCGACCGGGGAAACCAGCCGGATCATCTCCGGTATGTAATTGAGGTAGTAGCGGGACCAGATTTCGCTGAGCTCGGCGCCGCGGTCGGAGAAGGTGTCGCTGTTTTCCGAAAAGTCAATAACGATAAAAATGAACACGAGCACGCCCAGTACCATGAGCGTTGCAAGCAGCAGCCGCATAAAAATGAATCGGTCAATGCGGGTCATGGGGCAGGCTCCTGTTTGCGCGGCTGATCCCCGGGCGCAGGGGTGTCCGAATCTGATCCGGTGTCTGTATTTGTGACTGACGCAATGACGGCTGTTTCCGGCTGTGGCGCCGCTGACCCGAGCTCTGTACCCTTCCAAAGATCTGAAAACCTGAACTCATACATCACCTTGGCCATGAGGTAGATGCCGAGTGCGAGCAGCGTGATGTTGCCAAACCACATCCCCATAAAAGGTGAAATGACCAGCCGGTCGGCCAGCTTTTCCCCCTGTATAATGGTGATCCAGTAATAGGTGAACACCACTGTTGCGATGAGCGCATTGAACCCCAGGTTGCCTTTCCGGGTGAGGATGCCGAGCGGCGCGCCCACAAGCACAAAAATGATACAGCCTACGGGAATCGCTACTTTTTTATGGACTTCCACCATGTATTGGGCAATACGCTCGGTGCGCCAGGCCCTGTTGTTGGCATGAGAACTCAGGCGCGATGCCCCGCCCCGCAGGCTTGCCACGACTGCACTTGCCGCGTCTTTCTGCAGCTCAAGGGTCTGAAGCTGATTTAATATGACAAAGGCCGTTTCTTCAATATTGCTTCGCGCAAGGGTGTCTGCGGGCAGTTCGCCGGAACCGGAATTTTGGGCGAGGCTGTCGGCTGCGTCTGCTGTTGCGAATTCCGCTTCCGCTTCAACATCTGCGTATCGGGCAAAAGTGAAGATGGTTTCCGTGTTTGAGCCGCTGACATCCTGAACCGGTGCCGCGCCCGTTTCCTTTGCGGATGACGGGTAATCTTCATCCCGCTCATTTCGGAGACCGCTTTCTTGGAACGGATTCCAGGCGTCGGGGCGGATGTGCTCGCGGTGCTTCCGCATGAGCCGGGTCGGGCTCTGATCGTTGCGGTACAGCTCGAAGTCGTTTCGGGTGTTGGTGTGCAGGGAGTCGATAATTCCGAGCATCATTTGGGAGCTCATGGTGCGGTCATCACGCCGGCGGGAATTGGGATCGCTTCGGCTGAAGGTGAGGTCGCCCATGTCGAAGTTGACGCGGTAGGTGCTGAAAAAGGTGCGCTCGTGCCGCCGCTTGCCGTCTGCACCGGAGGAAAGGTCCCGGCTGATGGAGCCGTCGAACAGGAAAAGGCTGAGAAAGTCGGTATCGGGCACGGATTTCAGAAAACCGGAATGTGCACGAATGACTGCTGCGTCAACCTGATCGTTGCCGTTGCGGAACAGTATGACGTCAAATAAACTGTCTGTACCGGCAGGGATGCGTCGTACCAGAAAGTTGTAGCCGTCAATGCCGTCATAAAACACGTTTTCCTGCAGGTCAAATCCGGGCCGCTGTGTACGGATATCAAGGAAAAGCGAGCGGGCTTTGAAGTTAGCGTCCGGCAGGATTTCGTTGGAGAAATACACCAGAAAAACGGCTAAGAAAGTCCCTGCCATCAAAATGGGATAGATGATGCTGAGCGGATTGATGCCCGCTGCCCGTGCCGCCGTGAACTCGTTGAGCTCAGAAAATTTCCCGAAAGCCATCAGGCAGGCAACGAGCACCGACATGGGCATGGCAAGCACAACCATGAAGGCGAGGTTGGTGGCAATCAGCTCAAGGATGATTGAAATCGGGAGTCCGCGTCCTATCAGCCGGTCGATGTGGAGCACAAGGAACTGCATGAGCAGCAGGAACATGACGATAAGGAAGCAAAACAAAAAAGGCCCGATATGCCTTTTAAGGATTTCTCTCTGTAGTTTTCTGATTCCGTTAGCTGACATGTAAAAAAGAGGCGCAGGGGAGGTGAAGCGACGAATTAAAACGTGATGAAGCGGTTATAAACTTCCTGCCTAAAATAGGGCGAATTGAACTTCAACCGAAAAAAACATAACAGCTGTGTTTTTCGCTTATTGCTTGCTTATATTTGCTGAGGATTAACACACACCAGAAAATCAGTCTCAGTCTATTCGATATATTGTTACGCGTTTGCCGGAACAACCGGCTTTTCTCAAGGTTTATGGATCCGCACAGTGCTTGTCGTTTTATATTTCAGGGGCGATACGTCGCCTTTTTTAGTTTAAGGCGCTGTGCACATGAACCGGCTGCATTTACACCTTCCAAATAACAATACCTTTTTGCGTGCAGATTGCTGAGCACAGATTTTTAATGCTTGTCCTGGGATTGTGGGCCATCCTGTTCGCCGGGATTTTTCCGGTTGAAGCTGTGGGTCAGACTTCAGGTGCAGCGCATGTATTTTTCCAGACGCAGTCCGAGCCTGATCTCTACCCCGAACGGCATTTGGTAGCGTTTAGCGGGAAACGACAGCTGACGACCGCCACCGCGGATACGCTTGAAGCCCCGGCAGCAGATTTTTCCACCGCGGACGCCGACACTACGCTTCTGCCCATCTCACCACCGGCTGCCCGCGACTCCGCCAACGTTTTTCCGCACCCCCGCACTTCGATTGCGTCCGATGCCTTTCCGCGACAGCTCCCGCGCTTGCTTCAGATTCGCAACACGGAAGACCGCACGCAGTTTGAGCGCGACAGCCTGTCAGGCGATATCCATGTGCGGCGAACCATCGGCAACCTGAGCATTCCCTTTGATAACCGCTACACCTTTGAGCAGTTCGCTGCAGAGCACAAAGCCCATCACAGAAAAACACAGTTCCGGGAGCTGATACGCGAAGACCGGATTCGTCGGGAGCGCAGGCGCGGGGTGCTTGATTTCCGGATTACTGTGCCGGGCGGACAAAGCTCGGCCTTTACCACCATTTTTGGTCGCCCGGAGGTGAACCTGCGGGTAACCGGTTCAGCCAATATGAACATCGGGGTGTCCATTTCGGACTCGGAAGATCCGGCACTTCCCGCTGATCAGCAGCGCAGGGTTGATCCCAAATTTGACCAGAACCTGAAGCTGAATATTGCCGGTACCATAGGCGACAAGCTTACCATTTCAACCGACTGGGATACGGAGCGGCAGTTTGAGTTCGAAAACCGGCTCAACATTTTATATACCGGGTATGAGGATGAAATCATCCAGAGCATTGAGCTCGGTAACGTGACCATGGAAACCGGCAACCGGCTGATCCGGGGCGGTGGATCGCTTTTCGGCATTAAGGCCAAAGCCAAATTTGGCGCGCTCGATATCACGACGGTAATCTCGCAGCAGGAAAGTGATTCGCAAACTGAAACCATCAGCGGAGGCTCGCAGGAATCGGTCATTAATATCGCGCCCAATGCCTATGAAAACGACCGGCACTTTTTCCTGGATTTTTTCTCGCGTCAGGAGTTTGAAGGGATTATGGCGGATGTGCTCAATCCGCGCCGGCTTTTTGATATTGTGAATATTGAAGTGTATGCACTTGATATTTCATCGAGCGATGTGGAAGGCCGCGTGCCGGCAATTGCGTTGCTTGATCTGGGTACGGTGGAAAGCGGAAACGGCTTTTTGCCGCCCAATGAAAATTTAGACCGCTTTCCTGCGGGGCAGCTTGAGCCGTTTCGCGACCCCACGGTAGGCGTGTCGGCAGAAGATCTCGGGGTAGCTTCGGATGAATTTGAAGAAGGTATTTTTATCCCGCTGGTTGAAAATGTGGACTTCGAGGTCAATCAGACCCTTGGCTACATTTCTTTACTCCGTACCCGCCTTGACAACCGTCAGGCCCTTGCCGTTGCCTTTTCGTACCGCGATCCCAGTGGCGAAATTGTCTATGTAGGTGATCCGAGCACGGGTTCGAGTCAGCGGCTCTTTCTGAAATTGCTTCGCCCTTCAAGTCAGAGCTCCAACAGCCGGGCATGGCCGCTTACCATGCGGAATATTTATTCGCTGAACACGAGCAATCTCACCCGCGATAATCTCGAGCTTGATATTTTCTACACCGGCGGCACGACCGATCAGGTCAACATTCCGGGCCTGAACACGGTGCTTCTGCAGGATTTGGGTCTTGACCGCGTGGACGCGCAGGGGAATCCGACGCCTGACAACCAAATTGACTTTAACACCCTTACGCTTGATCCCCGGGCCGGGCGCATTATTTTCCCCTATCTCGAACCGTTCGGGCAGCGGATTGTGGACATCATCAATGCTTCCAACCTTCCGCCGGAAGAAAAGGAGCAGGCCATACAGCGCTTTGCTTTTACGGAGCTGTACACGACACGACCCAGCAATGCGGGGCAAAACTCACGCAATGCGATATACCGGATCAACGGACTTGCAAGGGGTGGTGTCTCAGACAGCTTCATGTTGGGCTTCGGACTGATTCCCGGCTCCGTTCGTGTGCGTGCTAACGGCATTGAGCTTACGGAGGGGGTTGATTATGAGGTGGATTACATCCTCGGGAATATCGTCATCACCAACCGCGCCTATCTTTCGGCCGGGCAGAACATTGAGGTGGAGTACGAGAGCAATCAGCTCCTGCAGATTCAGCAAACAACGTTTACAGGGGTGCGGGCGCAGTATAATTTTACCGACAACATCCGCCTCGGGGGGACTTTCTTCCGACTCAACGAGCGCCCGATTCAGGATAAAATACCGGTCGGGGATGAGCCCATCAACAACACCATTATCGGGTTTGACGCAAGTGCCCGCTTTGATGCGCCCTGGCTCACCCGTGCTCTCAATGCCATGCCCTTGCTGCAGACCCGGGCACCCTCAACCATTGATATCAGCGGCGAATGGGCACAGCTTCGTCCCGGGGTTGCGCAAACGAGTGCCGTGCAGCGGGCCATCAACCGCGGTGAGCTTTTCCCGGATGAAGAAAACGGTCTTGCCTTTATTGACGACTTCGAGGGCTCCCGCTCCACCATCAGCTTTTTGAATCCCGGTCGCTGGTTCCTTGCAGCCTCCCCCTACGCCCTGCCCGCACTTGATCCGGACATGGGCAATGCCTCGCAGGCAACTTCGGTGCGGGCCATCCGCTCAGATTACCGCTCGCAGTTCTCGTGGTACATGATCCCTTCCACCATCTCCAGGGGCGGCTTGTCATTCCCGGAATCTGCGGAGGTTCTCGTGGAAGACGTATTCCCAAACCGGCAAATCAGCACACAGGATCAGCGCACCATCCAAACGCTGGATATATTCTATAACCCGCGCGAACGCGGTCCCTACAACTACAACATGGATCTGCGCGATTTGCTCGAGAACCGCCCGGACGAAACCTGGGGTGGATTTACCGCCGTGCTTCCGGGAGGGCTCGGCGACTTCACCCAGCAGAACATCGAATATCTTGAGTTTTGGGTACAGCCGGTTCTGCCAGAGGGAAGGTCACCCTCTTCCTTTAATCCTGCCGATTACGACGGTACCATCTTTTTTGATATCGGGACTGTGAGTGAAGATGTTATACCCAACAACACCCTCAATACCGAAGATGGCTTGTACGAGCGGGAAAACAACCTGCGGGTCGATTCTGAAGGCCGTTCCTATGTGCTGAATTCTCCTGTGGAGTTTAACGGGCAGTTCTCGGTTGCCAACATCAACCGGGAAGATGTAGGGCTTGACGGTATTCCGAGTGCGGGCAATGACGGACTGAATGAGCAGACGCTTTTTGCAGACTTTATTGCCGCCATGCAGCAGGCCTACAGCAACGATCAGGACCGCTTGCAGGCCATTCTGAATGATCCGAGTAATGATGAATATGTGTATTACGACAACGCGGATGTGCGCGGTTTGCCCCTGCATAAGCGATTCTACCGCATGTACGGCTATCTCGAGGGCAACTCCATCAGCGAGGGCTCGCAGCGCGCCGTAACCAACCGCCCGGATTCAGAAGGTCTGATTAACCCTGCCGTGGTCAACACCGAAAATTCGTTCTATCAATTTGAGTTCCGCATGAATCCGGCGGATACGACTTCGCTGGCTGTCGGGCAGAACTATGTGGTTGATCGTCAGGACGCTCCCGGCACCGTCGCTCCCTGGTATCAGGTACGTATTCCGCTACGTGACTTTGTGCGGGAGGTGGGCAATATTCAGGATTTGCAGCGGGTGACGCATATCCGCATGTGGATGAGCGGCTATCGGGAGCCCCTCACCCTGCGCTTCGCAACCTTCGAGTTTGTGGGTAACCTTTGGCGGAAAGCCAACATCGGTAATGTAGAAGATGAGACGACCATCTTTGATATATCGACCATCAATTTTGAGGAAAACGCCTCCCGTACGCCGGTGCCCTACCGGATTCCGCCGGGGGCCATTCGCTCTACCATTCGCGGGCAGCAGGAAACCATTGTAGATAATGAGCAGTCGCTGGTACTCGAAGTTCAAAACCTGAAATCGCAGGACATCCGGATGATCAGCCGCGTTTATCCGGGGAACCTGAGCCTGGTTAATTACTCGAACATGCGGATGTTTGTGCACGGGGAAGGCTTCGAAAACCGCGAAGATGTGGAGCTTGTGCTCCGCCTCGGCAGCAACCTCGAAAACAACTACTACGAGTATCGTCAGCCGGTGACGCCCACCGATACAACCATCGCGTTCAATCCGGTAGGTGCCGGTTCCGGGCGTGATGCGGCCTTGCTTGAAGATGCCCTGCGCGTGTGGATACCCGAAGAAAACAGCATGAATATCGTGCTGGGTACTTTCAATGAGCTCAAACAGCTGCGGAATATTGACGGTATTGATCCCGAGACCAAATACGAGCGGAGCGACATTTTGCGGGATGCTGTACCCGGCGCAACCCTGGCCATTGTCGGGAATCCGTCGCTTGACCGGATTACGGAGATTGGTATCGGCATTCGCAACCCGCACGAAAGCGGTATTGATGCGGAAGGGCGTCCGCGGGTGAGGGGGGACGCAAACGTAGGTTCGGTGCAGCAGAGCAATCGCAGAAATGGCGCAGGAGTACCCAACCTGAATGCACAGCTATGGGTAAACGAGCTGCGGGTATCCGGCTTTGACAATCAGCGGGCCTGGGCGGGCAACCTTTCTGCGCGCATTCAAATGGCCGATTTTGCGACCTTTAATGCGACCATGAGCCACCGGCAGGATGGGTTCGGGGCGATTGACTCGCGCATGATTGACCGCAGCAAAAGCGATGAAACAAGCTACAACCTCAGCACGACCCTTAACCTGCACCGTTTCATTCCGGAGGCCTACGGGTGGAACATTCCCGTAAACCTGAGTACCCGCAATTCGGTTTCAACCCCCCGCTTCCTGCCGAGAGAAGGGGATATCCGTTTTTCAGATTTCAGACGTGCCATCGAAAACGATGTGCCGGACCCCGACGAGCGCGACCGCATTATCAGTGACCGCCTGGCCGAAATTCAGACCCGGAGTGAGAGTTACTCGATTAACGTGACCGGCCTCACCAAGAACAACTCCCGCAGTTTCTTGCTTCGCAATCTGGTTGATCCCATCACCCTCAGCTACAACTACACAACATCGGAAGCGAGCAACCCCAACAATGCTTTCGACAACCGCTGGAACTACAACACAAGCCTGAACTACAACCTGCGGTTTGCGTCGGTAGAAACCCTGCGACCGCTTTGGTTTCTGGAAGATGTGCCCGTGGCCAATCTCATCTCGGGATTCCGCCTTGCCTATCTGCCGCGCAGCATAACGACTTCGCACACAATCGACCGCCGTTACTCCGAGCTTCAGCGCCGCTCTTTTGATGATCAGGATCCTTTCGCGCTTCAGCAGCAACATCAGTTCACTTACGTGAACACCTTCGCTATTGACTACGACATCACCCCGCCCATCAGCCTGCGAATGAACACCCGAACCGAGTACAACTTCGATGACATCTCGCGGGTGTTTTCGGAGCAGGATTCGCTGATATACAACATCAGGCCAACTTTTGATGTGCTCAGCGACGCCTTGTTCGATTCGGATGTGGATGTGCGCCGGGAATCCTACACGGAAAACTACAACGCAAGCTGGCGGCCCCGTTTTAATCAGATTCGCCCGCTAAGCTGGATGACCTATCAGAGCACCTATCAGGGCGGATTTCAGTGGCGTAATTCCCCGCAGGGTTCAGGCCTGGGCTCTACGGTCGGAAACACCTTCACCCTCGATCAGACCCTCGGCATACGGTTGCAGGAGTTGCTGCGCCGCATTCCTTTTTATGATGCGGCGGTTTCGGCCAACGAAGCTGAGTTCAGGCGCAGGGAAACCGAGGCGCGGCAGCGCAGGGACCGCAGGCAGCAGGAACGTGACCTGCGCAGGCATGAGCGCGCGGTGGAACAGGCCCTCGAAAGGGGAGAAGAACCGCCGGAAATGCCTGCTAATCTCAGGCGCATTGCCAACCGTCAGCAACAGGCACAAGAGCCCGAAGGCCGCGATTTTTCAGAGAACCTGACCTACCGGCTGCGTCAGATTTTGCTCTCAACTGTGAGTATGCAAAACCTCGACATTACCTACCGCACGACCCGAACTTCGAGTTATTCGGGCTATGCCGGCGGTCCGTCTTTGCTCGGCGCTTTCCGCGACCGAGAAGAAGATGATTTTGCGCCCGGCTTCGGCTATCGTCTCGGACTCTCCAATCAGATTCCGCTGGCTGAGCTGGTGCGTCCCGAGGATGAAACGCAGGTGTTCAGCCTTTCAAGCACGCTCAATGAAAACAATGATATGCGGGTTCGAACCCGCGTGACGCCATTCCGTGATTTCAATATTGATCTGGACTGGAATATCACCTGGCGGGAGAATCAGAGTAACTCTCTCACCGTAGCTATTGATTCTGTGTCAACACAGTTTAACCTTAGCGGTGAGGTGGAAACTTCCGTGTGGACCTTCGGGGGCGGTTACGGCTCATTGTTCCGCAGGCAGCTTCAAATAGGACTTGATAACCTTCCGGAGACCGGCAACATTATTATGAGTCCGGAAGACGGCGGAGGGACGCTCCTAAGTCCCAATACGCTGGGGCAGGATTTCAGGGCCGCCTACCTTGCCGGTCTCGGCGGTACGGTTGATTCCCGCAACTACATGCCTTTTCCCATGCCAACCTGGCGCGTGAACTGGGGCGGATGGGAGCGCCGGATCGGCTTCCTGCGGAATTACATCAACCGTATGACGCTCACGCACAACTATTCATCGACTTACCGGCTTCAGTGGCGCTTCCTGCCTGATGAAGGGGCCGCGGTCAACCGTCCGGTCGGGGATTTTCAGGCCGCAGATTTCCGGGCCGAGTTTGAGCCCAATTCCATCACCCTCACCCGCGCCTTTCAGCCGCTGATTGGGGTCAATATGACCTTCACAAACGGAATCCGCAGTACAATCAACTATAACCGCTCCCGCAACACAAGCCTGAGCCTTTCCAACTACAATGTGGTGGAACAGGAATCGCAGGGTCTTGCGGTCTCTATGGGCTACAGCGCACGCGGCTTCCGGCTGCCCTTCATGCGCCGTTTTCAGAACACGCTTGATCTCAATCTGAACGTCTCCTACAATGAAGATCTCCGCAAAACCTATGCGCTCAACAGCGATCTCGGGGATGTGTTCCGGGGACCTGCCGGAGAGATTGTGCGGGATGTAAACTTCTACGAGCCTGCCGAGCCAACCGAGCGGGGCGATGCGCGGCTTTCAATCACTCCGAGCATTGGGTACACCTTCTCGCAGACTATACGTGCCAATTTCGAGTACCGCTACAATCAGCTCATTCCGCGTTCGAGCGGCGTATTCCCGAGAACCGATCAGGACATCATGTTCAACATCGTGGTCACCATTCGTTCCTAAACAGCCGCTATGGGTATTGTGCTGATTTTGCTGAGCGTTGGCTGTTCTGTGCTGCTGGCTAACCTGCTGAAGCTGGGCGAGCTGCGCCGGTACTCCATTCTGAACGTACTTACGGTGAATTATGCGGTTGCTTTTTCGAGTGCGCTGGTGCTGAATGTGCGGAATGAGGTGTCGCTATGGCCGGACTTTCCGCTTTGGTTCTGGTTTTTCTGCGCCTTTATCGGCTTCATTTTTATTGCCAATTTTTTTCTGTTCAGCCGCTCGGTTCATCAGAACGGCCTTGGGGTAAGCATTGCGGCCATGCGGATGTCGCTGCTGCTGCCCCTGCTGCTTGCCGTTGTGCTGTACGGGGAGGCGCTGACGCTGAGCCGGGTAACCGGCATTCTGCTTGTTTTTGGTGCCTTGTATCTGCTGATTTCCGGCAGGGTGAAGCTGCGTTTAACACAGGTTAGCAGCGCGGGTTTACTGCTGCTGATCTTTATCTTTTCCGGCACGGCGGATGCGTCTCTCAAAATTTTTGAAGAAGAGATGAGTGCGGTTGCGAGTGAGGCCCATCTGATGAGCGCTATTTTTTTCTTTTCCCTACTTATCGGTATTGCGACATCGTTGCGGCAGGGACAGCTGCAACAGCTGAGCCGCTCAGAGGTCATGCTTGGAGCAGGGGTGGGGATTCCCAACCTGTTTTCATCGGTCTTTCTGATACAGGCCTTTGCCTGGTACGATGCAAGTGTGGTCTATGCGGTCGTCAATATGCTTGTTGTGGCAGGCGGCGCACTCACCGGATATCTTTTCTGGAAGGATGATATTACGCGCAAAGAACTCGCGGGCATTGCCCTTGCACTTGCCGCTATTTTGCTGCTGGTTGTGTTTTAGACAGCTTCGAAACAAAAAACCAGTGGTGAATAATTTTTTTAACCTTAGACGAATCTACTAAACCTTAGCACAACATGACTGAATTACAGCAAAAACCCATTCAGGAACTTCTTGATAAATCTGCACAGCTTCAAAAGCGCATTGGTTTGCCGGAAGCAAGCGATCCTCGTGTGCTTACAGCCGCAGCGGAGCTGTCAGATAAAAACATCTGCAAGCCGGTGCTGATAGGGGATGAGGGCGAAATCAGGAAGGCAGCTTCTGCGGCCGGAATCAGCCTGCCCGCGGCGGTTGAGATCGCGCAGCCTGAAGGCAGTGAGCACCTGTCTGTTTTTGCGGATCAGCTTTTTGAGCGCCGGCGCCACAAAGGTATGACGGAGGCAGTTGCGGCCGATACCGTACGGCAGCCGCTTTGGTTTGCGAATTTCATGCTGGATGCCGGGCTGACCGACGGCACGCTTGCCGGCTCCGTTCATACGACCGGAGATGTCATCCGCTCAGCCCTGCAAACGGTCGGGGTCCGTGAAAAAGGCGGCATGCTTTCGAGCTGTTTCCTGATGATTCTTCAGGACGGAAGACAGCTGACCTACGCCGACTGCGGTGTCATTCCTTATCCTGATTCGCCTACACTTGCGGGCATTGCGGCGGACGCTGCTGCTTCACATCTGAAGCTAAGCGGTGAGGCGGCTAAAGTTGCCATGCTTTCTTTTTCGACCAAAGGCAGTGCAAAGCATGAGCGGGTAGCGCTCGTAACCGAAGCCCTGCAAATGGTGCGCGAAAAACATCCTGAACTGCTGATTGATGGTGAACTGCAGTTTGATGCCGCTTACGTTGCGGAAATCGGGCTTCGCAAAGCGCCCGATTCTCCGCTGAAAGGCGCGGCCAACGTCTTCATTTTCCCGAACCTTGATGCGGGCAACATTGCCTACAAAATCACAGAAAGGATCGGATGCGCCGTTGCGCTCGGCCCCATCCTGCAGGGACTCTCCAAACCGGTGAACGACCTGTCGAGAGGTTGCTCCGCTTCTGATATCGTGCTGATGTCGGCCATTACGAGCCTGCTCTCTGAGGTCTAAAAACACGGCAAGCCAAGGCCGCGAAATGGGACTGCGGATGGGGCGGGATTTGAGCGGATTGGCTTTCGCCGCTTCTTTGTTTTTGAACAGGATTTTTAGGAATACAGGATGAACGGGATTTTTTGAAATCAGCTTCCCTATCCTGAACCGCGTCCTGACCCGGTTCAGTCCAGCCCTGTCTCAAGCCCGACTCCCAGACGCCCGTCCTCCCGGAAATGCTGCAATCCGGCATTTTTTTACCACCACGAAAAGAGGTGCAGCATTATCCGGGATCTACCAAGCGGGAGCCGCCGCGATGTGATAGCGGGTTTGGGATGCCTGTGCTGAAATGCGTGGGTTCGCTTTTGCAGGGCTGCAACAGGCATGGTCGCAGGTCGAAGCTGGTAGATCCCGGATAACGCCGTTGAGCTATGGCGTTGATAATGATACACCTAAGTGGGCGTTTCCGGGATGACGCCGTGGGGCTTCGATGGGCTGCCGGGGCAGGACGCGTTGCCGGGGCTTTGTTTGCAACGCTGCCATGCCCCGTTGTTCGAGATGGCCCGTTTTTTTGTGAAACTGCGTTCCACTGTCTTCCTTATCCTTTCCGTGCTTTCATTCCGTTTCAACACAAAATCAGCGACGCACTGTAATACTGACATAATGTTCCCTGAAAAAAAGCAACGCATTCATCTTTGATTTGGGATCTCACAATCTGTTACGAAAGACCGTGATGTTCACGGAGTTTCCCCCCAAATAAAAAAAGTATCGGGTGTGGCATACAAGCTTGTGGCAGGTCTGTTAAGGTTGACCTGAATGCAAAAAGCCCGCAACGGGAATCCGCTGCGGGCTTTGGGTTTGTGAAGAATGGGGTTTTGCTGCGTTAGTTGGAGCTCACGAAAACGCGGTATTCCCAGGGTTGGAGGTTGAGGAAAGTGACCATGCTGTCTTCCTGTCCGAATAGTTCGGTGTAGCTTTGGCCGGGAATCGGGCCTGTGATTTCAAAGAGTTGTTCCTGATCGGAGAAGTTTAGTACGACAACAACATGGGCGTCGTCGCGGCTGCGGCTGAAGGCGTATATGGCCTCATCCTGTGTGGTGCTGATGCGCTCCATGGGTCCGCCGGCCGTGCCGTTTTGCAGGGCGGGATGCTGCCGCTTCAGTTGAAAGAGGGTGGTATAGAATTCAGTGAAGGGGCTGTCGAAATCCCAGACGATGGGGTCTTTTTCGAAGAATTCGAGCATGTGGTCAAAACCTGTTTCCTGCCCGTTGTAGATGAGCGGCATGCCTTCCATGAGGCTCATCATAACTGCAAAGGTTTCAACGCCATCGCCGAGGCGGTCGAATTCGGTTCCGGCCCATGAATTTTCGTCGTGGTTGGTGATGAAATTCATCATGTAGGTGTCTTCCGGGAAGTCGCGGCGGAAATCGGCAATGAGGGCGTCAATTTCGCTGAGTTCACCTTCACCGGCAGCGATGCGGTTCCAGAGGTGGTGCATTTCCCACCAGTAGCCCATGTCAAAGGCAGGGTGCAGCTCGGGGTGATGTGCTTCTGCCAGCATGAAAACCGGTTTAATGCTGTCAAGCTCCTGACGGGCACGGAACCAGAATTCGGAGGGTACGAGGTAAGCAACATCCGCACGGTAACCGTCGATGTTGAATTCTTCGACCCAGTAGCGAAGTGCTGAAATCATATAGTCGTGCACTTCAGGGTTGTCGAAGTCAAGCTGAATGACATCGCTCCAGTCGGTGTCGTAAGGGGGCATGAAGTTGCCTTCTTCATCTCGCGCAAAGAAATCAGGGTTGGTTTCTGTGAGCGGGTTATCCCAGGCGGTGTGGTTCGCAACCCAGTCGAGAATGACTTTGAGTCCCAGCTCATGCGCTGTTTCAACGAGTGAGCGGAAGTCATCTTTGGTACCGAACTCGGGATTTACATCGAAGTAATCTTTCACTGAGTAGTAGCTGCCGAGGGTTCCTTTGCGCTCTACTTCTCCGATCGGATGTATAGGCATGAGCCAGATAATATCGATGCCGAGATCACGCAGGCGGGGCAGGTGTTCTTCGACCTTTTGGAAGGTACCTTCTTCAGAAAACTGACGGACATTTACTTCGTAAATGGTTGCGTTTCGGCTCCACTCAACCGGAGAGAACTGAGGTACGGGCGCGGTTTCGGATTCATCGCTGCCGCAGGCTGAAAACACCGTAAAGGCCAGAACGAAGATACTTAGGTAAATAAGCTTGTTTTGAATCATGTAAGTAATGGGGTTCTTGGTTTATAGTCATAATTGCACAATTGAAAGCCAAATATACAGCACTTGGCGTAAAAGTGCCTGAATTAAGCATGTGCGCTGAAAAGGCGAATTTGATGCTTCAAAAGCAAGTGTAAAGTACTATATTTGTGGTATTAATACTGCTTTCGTAATTGTGCGCAATCCCCATTCAGCCCTTTTTATGGTCGTCTGTATTAGTACATATCCTGAATTTTGCACCTATATAATTGCCCTAAATCTTGATCACGCTTTCTTCGGTGAAAGTTGCTGCCTGTAAAGGTACGATCGATTCTATCACCGCTGAGTATAATTCAGCATTTGAGGTTTTGAAGAACACACTCTGTGCTGCTGAGCTGCGGGAGTTGGAGATTGCCATGCGCATATCTCTGTTGTTGGGGCGCGCGCAACCTGTTTGTTTTGCGTCAGGTTGTTACGAAGTGCGCAGTATTCCGCTCCATCATCAAAGTGTGCCGCAGGGGCTGTGCTTTGTAGAGCCGGTAAATCATGCTGAAGGGGCTATAGGTCATGTGCACGGTAATGAACCCTTTTGGTGTGCTGACGCGGAAGGGAAAGTCCTTTGGGCCAATAAGGCGGCGGAAAGGCTTGTGGTATCAGGGATCAAAATAGCGGGTAAAGAAAGTATTGTTGACCTGCAAAGCCTGAAAAAAAGAGAACCGTTGGTTCTCAAGACTACATCCGGGCTGATGCAGCTCAGTCAGGTTTCTTCAGAATACGCAGACTTTATCCTTCTTACAGCGAGACCTTATCCGAAAGCTTCTGATAGTCAAAAAAAGCTTTCTTCCGTCGATTCATTTAAAATGGGTCTGTTTTGTACAAATGAATCAGGTGAGATCATTTTTGTGAATGACACGTTTGCCCGCTTTTTTGGATACCATGATGCATCGGACTTAGGTGAGGCAGTTTCCCATATTCACAGCCTTTACCATTTACCGGCAGAGCGAGATGCGTTTATTAAGCTGCTCAAAGAAAAAAAACAGCTGGAAACGGTTGACGGTGAGTTTGTAAAGCGGGATGGGACGGTGTTCAGGCTTCATGGTACCGTAACGATTCATGAAGATGAGGAGAGCGGCGAAGTTTACTTGCAGGGTGCTGTTCTGGCATCAACTCTTAACACAGCTACCGAGCATATTTTGCTGCCTTATCTAAACCTGTTTGAAAGCTTGCCATTCGGTGTGATGGTTTGCAATACTAAGGGTGAGATTGTTTATGTAAACAAGGGTTTACAGGATTTGCTTGAAACAAGTCATGATGAAGTTGCAGGCAAGACTACTGATGATTTGTTTGAAAGGCCTTATAACAGAGAGGAAGGAGCTAAAGAACGGGGCGTAAAGACCATTTTCAGCCATACGCAATCGAAAGGCAGTCATTACGGCAGATATGTTTTTATTACGAATTCAGGTCGCAGAATAGTAGCCGGAATTAGTAGCACTTTGGTCAGGAATATTATTGGTATTTCTAATGGTATGGTTGTGCTTGTAAGGGATATCACCCTGAAATCTGATGAAGTGCGGCAGCTGCAGCTGGCGAAACAGCGTGCAGACGAGGCCAATGCGCTCAAGGAATCCGTGTTATCTAATCTCAGCCATGAGACGCGAACCCCTTTGACGAGCATTATTGGTTTTTCTTCCATATTGGATCAATATCTGAAAGATGCTGACCCGGAAATGGCAGATTTTGCAAACAACATCAAGAGGTCAGCTGAGCAACTGTTGGTGATCATCAATAACCTGCTTTTGCTGGCAGAAAAGGAACTGAACAAGTCGAAGTATCCGCTGACACCCGTAAATATTACAGCGCTTTTGGACCGGGTTCTTCCGGAAATCGAGCAACAGGCGCGGGTTTCCGGTTTGTCTTTCAGCTTTCAGGCAGCACCTGATCTTATCGTAAACACGAATGCCTATGCCGTTGAGACCATAGTGGATGTTTTGGGTCAGAATGCTGTAAAGTTCACTGAGAAAGGCCATGTGGCTTTTAAAGCGGGTCGGATTAACGGATCTTACATTTTTATTGAGTGCCAGGATACCGGGGTGGGCATAAAACCGGATGCGATTGAGAAAATCTTCGAACCCTTTGCTCAGGAAAGCACTGGCACAACCCGAAGCTTTGGGGGGGCAGGGCTCGGACTGTCGGTTTCAAAAAAGCTGGCAGCTGTAATCAATGCGGATATATTTGCTGTGAGTGAAAAGGGGAAAGGGTCCGTTTTCAGGCTTCTACTTCCGGTGCGATAGCCTTTTTAAGGCAGTTAGGGCTGTTCCTGATCAGACCGTTTTTCACAAAAGACGTCATTTTCAGATTTTCCCGGTAATCCCCCAAAATGCCTTTCAGAACTGCGGGTAATATTGTTGCTTCAGGGCCTTAATCTTATTTAGACCGATTAGACATAGACTCGATTTTTTTGTATATTTGGACCCAACAAAAATAGTAAAGGGCGCTAAGTAATTGTTTTTCATAAGAGAAACACAGAAAATTATTTGAACGGCAACATACGCAGGTATGTTTGGCTACTAACTAATCATTACCAAAATCAGCATAGGTATTATGTCGAGACTCACTGAAGCAGAAGCGGTAGAAACCGCTGCATCCCGAAAGTACAAATATGGCTTTACGACCAAAGTCGAATATGAAGAGTTTCCCAGAGGATTGAATGAAGATATCGTCCGGGAAATCTCAAGACGCAAGGACGAACCCGAATGGTTACTTGAATTCCGGTTGAAGGCTTACCGGCAGTGGCGTGAAATGGAAGAACCCGACTGGCCGAATGTTGAATATGAGAAGCCTGACTACGAGAATATCGTCTATTACTCATCTCCTAAGGAAAAGCCTAAGCTTAACAGCCTTGATGAAGTTGATCCTGAAATTCTTGATACATATAACAAGCTTGGTATTCCGCTTGAAGAACAGAAAATGCTTGCAAACGTAGCCGTCGATGCGGTATTTGACAGCGTATCGGTTGCTACCACATTCAGAGAGAAGCTTAAAGAAGCTGGCGTCATCTTTTGTTCTATCAGCGAGGCTGTGAAGGATTATCCCGAGCTTGTAAAGAAGTATATGGGAACTGTCATCCCAACCAATGATAACTTCTTTGCGGCCCTGAACTCAGCCGTTTTCTCAGATGGCTCCTTTTGCTTCGTACCCAAAGGCGTAAAGTGCCCGATGGAGCTTTCAACCTATTTCCGTATCAACAATCCCGATTCAGGACAGTTTGAGCGTACGCTTATTATAGCGGAAGAAGGCGCAGAGGTAAGCTACCTGGAAGGCTGCACGGCTCCCATGTTCGATACCAACCAGCTTCATGCTGCGGTAGTAGAGCTTGTAGCCCTTGATGATGCCGATATTAAGTATTCAACGGTACAGAACTGGTACCCCGGTGATGAAGAAGGAAAAGGCGGCATTTTTAACTTTGTGACCAAGCGCGGTATCTGTAAAGGCGAGCGCTCCAAGATTTCCTGGACACAGGTTGAAACCGGCTCTGCCATTACCTGGAAGTATCCAAGTGTAATTCTCAAAGGGGATCATTCTATTGGCGAGTTTTACTCGGTTGCGCTTACCAACGATTTCCAGCAAGCCGACACCGGTACCAAAATGATTCACTTGGGTAAAAACACCCGCAGCACTATTATTTCTAAGGGTATTTCAGCCGGAAAATCACAAAACAGCTACCGCGGTTTGGTGAAAATTGGCAAGAAAGCACAGGGATCCCGTAACTACTCTGTCTGTGATTCCATGCTTATCGGCAGTGAGTGCGGGGCGCACACCTTCCCTTTTATTGAGTCTGCCAACAATACTTCTTCTGTAGAACACGAAGCGACTACAAGCAAAATCGGTGAAGATCAGATCTTCTATCTGCAGCAGCGCGGACTTGATGAAGAAGAAGCCATCTCACTGATTATTAACGGATTCTGCAAGGAAGTCTTTAAAGAGCTTCCGATGGAATTCGCCGTTGAAGCGACCAAGCTGTTGAGTATCAAGCTTGAAGGTAGCGTAGGCTAATTCAAACCTGACTATTAAAGA
Organism: Cyclonatronum proteinivorum; assembly: GCF_003353065.1. Lineage (GTDB taxonomy): Bacteria > Bacteroidota > Rhodothermia > Balneolales > Cyclonatronaceae > Cyclonatronum > Cyclonatronum proteinivorum. The sequence continues at coordinate 2,059,010 of NZ_CP027806.1, forward strand.
AGGGCGCTGAGCTTCAGTACCCTTCATCTTTTTTTATCAAACCATCATCATAAATAATTACTATCGTGTTAAAAATAGTTGACTTACACGCACAAGTAGAGGGTGAGGATATTGAAATCCTCAAAGGTATCAATCTTGAAATTAATAAAGGCGAAGTCCATGCCATCATGGGACCAAACGGCAGTGGTAAAAGTACGCTGGCCAAAGTCGTAGCCGGTCATCCCGCTTATGAAGTAACTGCCGGACAAATTTTCTTCGACGGAGAAGATGTTCTCGAGATGGAACCCGAAGAGCGTGCGCTCGCCGGGCTGTTTCTTGCTTTTCAGTATCCTGTCGAAGTACCGGGTGTGAGCAACGCTATGCTCATTCGCCAAAGCGTTAACAACATCCGGAAAGCCCGCGGACAGGAAGAACTCGACCCGCTTGAGTTTGAGGATTATATCGCTGACAAACTCAAACTTGTCGAAATGGACAACAAATTCCTGGACAGAAGTGTAAATGCCGGTTTTTCAGGCGGCGAGAAGAAGCGTAACGAAATTCTTCAGCTTGCTGCCATGGAACCCCGTTTGTCATTGCTCGACGAAACCGATTCTGGGCTTGATATTGATGCGCTACGCATTGTCTCAGAAGGTATTAATGCGCTCCGCAGTCAGGACAACGCATTCATGGTAGTAACGCACTATCAGCGCATTCTGAACTACATCAAGCCTGACTTTGTGCATGTACTGATGGGCGGCCGTATTGTTAAATCCGGTGGCAGCGAGCTCGCGCATGAGCTTGAAAATCAGGGATACGACTGGCTAATTAAAGAAACACACGTAAACGGAGAAGTAAAATGAGTACCGCCGTTCAGTTTGAACAATCAACCTATTTGAACGAGCTGCACTCTGGTTTTTCGGTAACGTCAACCGGCGTTGCTCCTGTAGAAACAGCCCGCGAGAAGGCTGTTAAAAACGTACAGGAGTGGTCCTTTCCGACTCCCCGTGACGAAGACTGGCGGCAGCTTTCCCTTAAACCGCTATACAGAAATGCATTTGTACAGCCGTCTGCCGCTGAAATAACCGCGGAAGATGTGTCTGATTTTCTAATGCCGGAGTCCGCCAAATCCACCTTGGTTCTTCTTAACGGTGTTTTGGTACCGGCACTTTCAGAGACATCAGCTTTGCCCGAAGGATGTTACGCCGGTTCTGTGAAAAATGCTCCTGAGTTTGTTGTTAAAGCGCTAGAAACGCACTTCGGGAATGTAGCCCGTTACGAGCGCGATGCTTTCACCGCATTTAATACGGCAGTATTGGAAGATGTGATTGTTGTATACACAGCCAAGGACGTCAAAGTTGAAGCGCCGCTGCATATTCTCAATCTCACCGATGCGCGTTCTCTGGCTGTTGCAACTGCTCCCCGCGTATTTATTTTTGGGGAGCGTTTCAGTGACGCGACCGTTGTAGAAGATTTTATCGGTCTGGGAACTGAGCCTTATTTCAACACTGCAGTATCTGAAACGGTACTCGAAGATGAGGCGCATGTGAATCACATTAAAGTACAGCGTGAGAATAGAAACGCGATTCACATCAGCCGTGTAGCTTCTTTGCTCGGTCGCGGAAGCAATTATAATTCTTACACAGTCTCAAGTGGTGCGTTATTATTCCGCAATGAACCGCTTTCGCTCGTTGATGCTGAAAATGCACACGCTACGCTTGACGGCCTTGTGATGGTAGATGGTAATCAGGTTTCTGACACGCACAGTACCTTAGATCACCTTAAAGCCAATTGCACAAGTCATCAGCTGCATAAAGTCATTGCACTTGGCGAAGGAAAGTCTGTCTTCAACGGAAAGATTTTTGTTCGCAAAGATTCGCAGCAAATTGATGCGTTTCAGGAAAACCGCAACCTGCTCCTTTCTGAGACAGCTGATGTTTTCACCAAGCCGCAGCTTGAAATCTTTGCAGATGATGTGAAATGCAGTCATGGCGCGACTATTGGTCAGCTAAGCGATGAAGAATTGTTCTACATGCGCAGCCGGGGCTTAAGCCGAAAGACAGCTGTCCAAATGCTCACCTACGGCTACGCGCTTGATGTAATTGAAAACATTCCGGTTGAAAGCCTTCGTGAACAACTGACACTTCTTGTTGCTGACTTCACAGGCAATGAAGCCGTGCCGCAGGCATAACCCTGCTTAACACCCGAAACAATCGATTCTGTGAACGAATCACTCGTAAATACAAAGGCAACTCCCGGCCGGATCTTACAGATCCGGCGGGATTTTCCTGTTCTCGAAAGACAGATACACGATAAGCCGCTGGTCTATCTCGATAATGCTGCTTCAACGCAGATGCCCCGTCAGGTAATTGAGACGGTTTCAGCCTATCACACCTATCATCACTCAAATGTACACCGAGGTGTACATCAGCTGAGTCAGGAAGCAACGGATTTATATGAAGGTGCGCGGGAAAAAGTCCGTGCGTTCATAGGTGCGTCATCCGTGAAGGAGATAATTTTCACAAGCGGCACAACCGACGCGATAAATCTTGTGGCGAACAGCTGGGGCAATCGCAACATCGGCCGGGATGATATCATACTGATTTCGAATATGGAACATCATGCCAACATTGTACCCTGGTATATGCTGGCCAAACGAACAGGTGCAAAAATCGAAGTCATACCTGTTCTGGATGATGGTTCTCTCGACATGGATCAGTTCGCAGCACTTGTCCGGAAACCCAATGTAAAGGTTGTGTGCGTCAATCATGTGTCTAATGCACTCGGTTCAGTGAATCCTGTTGAACAGATTTGCCAAATCTGCCGTGAACGCGACATCTGCACTGTCATCGACGGCGCACAGGCCATTGGTCATTTTCAGATTGATGTTAATCAGCTCGGGGCAGACTTTTATGCCTTTTCAGGGCACAAAATGCATGGGCCTACCGGCATAGGTATTTTATACGGACGGGAAGAATTGCTTCAGGAAATGGATCCCTACAAAGGCGGCGGAGACATGATCCTAAGCGTTTCTTTTGACCATATTTCATGGAATGAGCTTCCCTACAAATTTGAGGCCGGTACACCTGCGATTGCACAGGCAGTCGGTTTAGGCGCTGCCGTTGATTATTTGAACGGGCTTGACCGTACCTACCTGGCAAAGTATGAAGATGAGCTTCTCGCGTATGCAACCAAGCGGTTGGGCGAAGTTCCCGGTATGCGACTGATAGGCACAGCTCCCCAAAAGGTGTCGCTGAATTCATTTGTGATCAAAGGCGTGCACCCGCACGACATTGGCAGCATTCTCGACGGAGAAGGTGTAGCGGTTCGTACGGGTCAGCATTGTGCTGAGCCTGTCATGGATCGGTTCTGCATTCCTGCAACAACCCGGGCGTCGATGTCCATCTACAATACTTTTGAGGAAATTGATATGCTCACAGAAGCGCTGCTTAAAGTAACGGAGCTTTTCGATGTTAACGACTAATCGCTCAAAGAATCTGTATCAGGAAGTCATTCTTGATCACAACAAAAGCCCGCGTAATTACAGGGAAATTGAAAACTTCACCCATTTTGCGAAGGGGCATAATCCGCTTTGCGGCGATAAGCTGGATGTTTATTTGCTTGTAGATGATGCGCAAACGGTGCAGGATGTGAGCTTTGTCGGAGACGGCTGCGCTATTTCCAAAGCTTCTGCGTCAATCATGACAACCATTGTAAAGGGCAAATCCATCGAGGAAGCGAAAGCTCTTTTTACCGGTTTCCATGACATGGCCACAGGTAAAGCGGAACCGAGTGATGATCCTAAATTGCGCCGTCTGCAGGTTTTTGCCGGGGTGAGAGATTTACCCGCCCGTGTAAAATGTGCAACCCTTGCCTGGCACACCCTCGATGCCGCTTTAAAGGACAAAGACGAAGTTTCAACCGAATAAATTTTAATGTATCCAAAATCATTTGGAGATCAGATATGCCAAAAATAGCCGAAATAGAGCGTACACCGAACCCAAACGCCATTCGCTTTGTACTCAAAGACCCTATATCTCAAGGCGTAACCCGATCTTATGAATCAGCCGAACTTGCTGAAAAAGACCCGCTTGCAAGTCAGCTGTTTCAGATCGAAAACGTAATCAATGTGTATTATGTCGATAAGTATGTGACGGTTACGCAGGATGGCTCAGCCGACTGGAATGACCTTTTGCGTAAGCTTGCCCCGCCGATACGGGAAGCAGAAGCCATTGGTGTGCTTGAAACAGACGATGATGAAGTTCACCTTAGCAAAGAGGCTATGAATGATCCGCGTCTTGTTGAAATTAATCAGATGCTGGATGAGCAAGTGAGGCCTTATTTGCTTGCTGACGGAGGAGGTCTGAAAGTGCTCGGTTTAGAAGGAAACATACTGAAAGTTCATTATCAGGGGTCTTGTGGCACCTGTCCGACAGCAACAACCGGTACCCTTTATGCTATCGAAAGCATGGTTCGGCGAATCCACCCTGAGATTGAGGTGAAAACCATTTAACCCAACAGCAATCCATTTTTTGAACGATGGCCATTACAATCACAGAAAGAGCGGCAAAGCGAATTCTCGAGATTAAAGATCAGGAAAGCCGTCCGGAAAGCGCTGTTTTAAGAATTGGTGTTGCCGGTGGCGGATGCTCCGGTTTAAGCTACAAAATTGATTTCGATAACGAAGGCCCTTCGGAAAACAGCAAAGATCAGCTGTTTGAAAGTCAGGGTATTCCTATTGTTGTTGATATGCGGAGTTTTCTGTACTTAGCTGGCACAGAGCTTGACTATACCGACGGTTTGAAAGGGCAGGGATTTCACTTTGTAAATCCTAATGCAAGTCGTACCTGTTCTTGCGGTGAATCTTTTGCTGTTTAGAATTGAAACCTACCATGATTGAAAACAAAGTCGCAAAGTCAGGACTAATAACACTTGACCTTGAAATGTTTCGGGGCAAAACCCCCGTACATGCGTTTGACCTGAAAGACTATCTGTATATGGAGCTTATCTTACGCGAGAAAGATTTTCGCGAAGCGCTCCAAAATCTTGACTGGGAGCCTTATTCAGACAGCGTCATCGCTGTTTATTGTTCCGCTGATGCCATTATTGCGCATTGGGCGTATATGTTGGTTTGCAGTCACGCACAGGCCGTCGGGGCGAAGGTGCTGTACGGCACGCCGGAACAGGTTAAGCTTATCATCATGCTGCAAAATGTTCGGGCACATGATTGGTCACAGTACGATGGCAGAAAAGTGCTCCTTAAAGGATGCAGCCATGAAGAGCTTGATCCGTCGGTTTATGCAACTGCAACACAGCTCCTGCTTCCGTATGCTGACCGGCTGATGTACGGGGAAGCCTGTTCTTTTGTGCCGGTTTACCGCAAGCCAAAAGAAAAGAAAGTCAGGCAGGACGCACAGCCGGCGGGCTGAACGCTTGCTATTTCAAATCATCTGTTTTTTAGAATCAGGCAGAGCATTTCGCTTTGCCTTTTTTCATTTATCTACAGCCTTAGCACTACATGTCGATTCAAAACCGGAAGAAAGATCACGTATCGCTCTGTGTGAGCGGTAATGTCAACTATGAGAAAACAACGGGTTTTGAACAATACGACTTCCTGCACAATGCGCTTCCGGAAATTGCACTGGATGACATTGATGTATCTGCGGAATTGCTGGGCAGACGGTTTTCCTTCCCGCTCTTTATTTCGTCCATGACGGGGGGATACAGCGGAGCGGTCGCTGTGAATGAGATTATCGCTGAATTTTGTGAATCGCGCAATCTGCCGTTTGGGGTTGGCAGTCAGCGGGCTATGCTGGAGCGTCCTGAAGAACGTGCTTCATTTCGGATTGCACGGGAAAAAGCGCCAACGGCATTTATCGCCGCGAATATTGGCGGATGTCAGCTGCCGCAATTAACGGGAGATGACATTCAATGCATGCTCGATGTTATTGAAGCGAATGCACTCATCATACATCTCAACCCCTTGCAGGAACTGATGCAGCCGGAAGGCGATCGTGATTTCAGCCATGTTTTAGAAAACATTGAACGACTATGCAGGCAACTTGAAGTGCCTGTTATGGTGAAGGAAACCGGAGCCGGTATATCAGGGCTGGTGGCTGCAAAGCTCTACAAAGCCGGTGCTGCAGTCGTAGATGTTGCCGGTGCCGGCGGAACGAGCTGGAGCCGTGTGGAAAACGCCCGCGCTTCGGATCCAAACAGTCTTTTTGATGACTGGGGAATCCCAACGGTGGTTTGTCTCGAACAGATTTCGGCGCTTAAGGTACCGGGCCGGCAGCTTATCGCTTCTGGCGGCATAAAAAACAGCCTGGATATTGCCAAAGCACTTTGTCTCGGGGCAGATTTTGCGGCCGCGGCACAGCCTGTGATCAAAGCGGTCATACAGGACGGCAGGGAAGGATTGGAAGCCTGGTTTGGACAGCTCAGGCGCGACTTCACCTTTGCGCTCTGTTTACTGGGTGTTTCTTCAGCTGAAGGGCTGAATAAATCTTATCTCATTAAGCGTCAGTAAGTTTTCAGCTAAGGTTCCGTTTAGGCTGACAAAACCGTACCTTTGCTCAGCAATTTTTAATGATACTTTTTTGGTTTGAATACTGACAGACTCCTTTCCAGTTTAATCATCGAAGCACTCAATGCGCTTCCTGTCCCTTCGCGGCCTAAAAGTCTGTATGACCCGGTGTGCTACACCCTGGGTCTCGGCGGCAAACGCATACGTCCCAAGCTTGTAATGATCGGCTGTGGCATGTGCGGTGGTGATCCCCGGCAGGCTGTTAATGCAGCACTCGCAGTTGAGCTCCTGCATAATTTCACACTCATTCATGATGATATCATGGATCAGGCTTCATCCCGCAGGGGAAAGCCCGCGGTCCATGTTCGGTGGGATACGAACGTGGCTATTTTGAGCGGCGATGTGATGTTCAACATGGCATTTCAGCAATTAAACCACTACACACCCGAAAACGGATTTCCGCCGGAACTCTTTGGGCAGCTTCATCACATCTTTTCAGAAGCTACACGCATTGTGTGCGAAGGGCAGGCCCTTGATATGGAGTTTGAGACAGCCCTTGAAGTGGACCTTGACGATTACATCCACATGATAAGCTGTAAAACGGCCGCCTTACTCGACGCTTCCCTGAAGATGGGTGCGCTTATAGCCGGTGCCAATTCTGAAACGGTCGAAACCATCGGACGGCTTGGTCTCGAAGCCGGTATTGCTTTTCAGATACAGGATGATCTGTTGGATGCTGTTGCTGACCCCGACAAATTCGGTAAACGGGTAGGCGGCGATATCTATGAAGGCAAAAAAACGTGGTTAAGTATAGAAGCCTTAAAACGTGCTCAGCCGGAAAAAAAAAGCCGCATTTTGGCCATTCTCCAAAACTTTTCATGTACGGAAGAAGATGTTCGCTTCGTTGTGGACGCCTATGAAAAACTTGGCGTACTCGCCGATTCAGAAGAAGCCATAAAAAATCATTATATTTCATGCCTTTCTGCGCTTCGTCATTTCGAAGATTCGGCCTATAAACAGGCGATTCTTCATCTGATTGAAACTCTCAGGGATCGCGAAAACTAAACCAAGGTTCCGCTCACTTTCATTAACGTCCAAAACGTAAGCTTTGAAGTTATCCTCATCATCAGTTTTAATTTTGCTGACCCTAATTCTGGGCAGCTCCCTTTTACTCAGTTGTACCAATCAAAATCAAATCCGTCCGGGAGACTCTCTTGAAGTAGCCTTCGATAAAGCGATGGCTTTTTATGACCGCGGGCGTTTCGGTGACGCGGCACAGGCTTTTGAAACGGTAATTACCGTTGGTCGCGGCACGGATATCGGGCAGGAAGCACAGTTTTTTCTGGCAGAGAGCTATTTTAAAAACAGACAATATCGCTTAGCTGCTTCTGAATATCAGCGCTATCACATCTTCTTCAACCGCTCCGACAGATCACCTGACGCTCAGTTTATGGAAGCTTACAGCTATTACCTGCTGAGTCCCCGCTACGAGCTTGATCAGACAGACACGTTTCAGTCAATCGAACTTTTTCAGCTGTTTGTGAGCCGAAACAGGGCGTCGCCCCGGGTCGAAGAAGCGGTTCAGTATATTGATGAAATGCGTGAAAAACTGGCGCAAAAGAATTTTTCTGCCGCCAATCAGTATATGCGTTTGGGGCGCAGAACGGCCGTAAACTTCAGGGCTGCTGCCATCTATTACGGTCTTACGATCGACAGATACCCTGAAACCAGTTTTGCAGAAAAATCACAGGCAAATCAGATTCGGGCCTGGGTTTATTTTGCTGAAAACAGCACGCTCAACCGTCAGGAAGAACGCTTTAACAAGGCAATCGAGTCCTATGAGACCTATGTGCAGCTGTTTCCGCGCGGTGCGAACCGTTCATTGGCTGAAGAATATTTCGACCGTGCGGTACAAGGGCGTGATCAGGCAGTAAGTCAGCTTGCGAACCTTTAGAAGCCGGATGTAACCCAGCAAAGCTGAAGCTTTGACAGGGTTACCGGACGGGCTGGTAGTCCCATCAAATTATGCGACAGACAGCTGGGGCAAAAATAATCGGTATTTACGGGGGCAGTTTTGATCCGGTACACAAAGGGCATGTTTCCGTTGTGAAATCGGTCTTATCAGACGGCGCTGTAAATGAAGTTTGGATTACCCCTGCTGCGCAATCCCCATTTAAGCACAATGGGGCCGTTTGCCCGTTCAGGCACCGCTCAGCGATGCTTAAACTTGCATTTCAGGATGAAATGCGGGTTCGGGTTTGCGAAATTGAACAGGAGCTTCCGAAGCCCAGCTTCACCCTGCAAACCTTGCGGACCTTACGTGCGAAATATCCTGCTTACAGCTTCATGCTGTGTCTGGGGAGCGATAATCTGCGTCATTTTACCGCATGGCATGGGTATGATGAAATACTGAAAACAACAAAACTGCTTGTAGCCCTGAGACCTGCCTTTTCAGCTGATGCGATTCCCAAAGAAGTCCTGAAGTCTGTGCAGTTTCTGAACCATCAGCCTGTAGCTGTTTCCTCAACCGATGCACGTGCGAAACTGCGTACCGAACAGTTTTCGCATGACGTTCCTGATGAAGTGAGCGCCTATATCAAGGCACATAAGCTGTACGAAACCTGAATTATGGCTACAGGTCTTATCGTCTGCCTTTGAAGAAAAGCTTTAACAGCGCACTGCATTCTTCTTCGAGTATACTGTGTACAATTTCAACCTGATGATTGAGCTTTTGGTTGGATGAAACGTTCATCATAGTACCACAGGCACCTGTTTTGGAATCAAGGGTGCCTATGCAAATCTGCTTCAGACGTGCAAGCACAGAAGCGCCGGCGCACATCGGGCATGGTTCAAGCGTGACATAGAGCGTACATTCCTTCAGGAATTTATCGTTCAGCGTGCTGCAGGCAGCTGTAATTGCCTGCATTTCAGCATGGGCGGTAGGATCGCTTAAGGTCTCCACAAGATTATGACCACGTCCGATCACCTGATTTTTATGGACTACCACTGCGCCAACCGGTATTTCTCCCTTCTGCATTGCGAGCTGAGCCTCATTCAAGGCAAGGCGCATAAATCGCTGATGATTGCGCCATGCAGAAGGATCTGTAGGTTGCTGAAACGGGGCCAATTTTTTAAGTCGTGATTAATTCAGTATTTTAGTTAGTTATTAGAAATGTAAGCATTCAAATGGTAAAATTGTCGTTTTTATATTCATCAACAATCTATGATCTGTCCCGGGGAAGAGTGCTATGGATTCCATAACTAAAGATGAGCACGCGTTTTTGCTGTCGTGCATTCGTGATATTCCGGATTACCCCAAGAAAGGGATTATTTTCAAAGATATCACGCCGCTGCTGCAAAATCCTGAAGCTTTGAAAATCACCACCGAAGCCCTTACACGTCCTTATCGTGGTAAAGAAATCGATCTTGTGGTAGGACTTGAATCACGTGGTTTCTTGTTTGGTCCGTCCGTAGCCCAAAATCTGGGTGCAGGCTTTATACCCGTCCGTAAGCCCAATAAGCTGCCTTTTCATAAAATTGCAGCAAGCTACGAACTTGAATATGGCGCAGATACGGTTGAAATGCATAGTGATGCCGTAAAAAAAGGACAGCGGGTACTTATCCATGACGATTTAATTGCAACAGGTGGTACTGCCGCGGCAGCTACTGAGTTGGTGCAGAAATTAGGTGGCGAAATTGTCGGCTATTCGTTTCTGATAAACCTCAGTTTCCTTAACGGAAAAGACAAGCTCGATAAAAACGGGCTTTTTGAGGCCGTAATAACGCTCTGATATTTGCGTATTTTGTAGCTGCAATTGCCGTAATTTTCAATATTATCACACGACCCTAAATAACCCTAAAACAGTATGATGACAAAGAATCTAATTCATATATCCATGCTTGTGCTACTGACGCTAACGCTTTCAGCTTGTGGCGGTCAGATGGTAATTCAAAATGTGAATTTTGCCCACCCCTTTGAAATGGTAATGGAGGCGGATGCAGAAGCCAATGTCTCAGATACCCGCTCCGGACTTACCTTCAGCATGGACAAAATTCTTGAGAAAGAAAATATCAGCCGTGCCGACTTTGCGGGCACAAGTGTCCACATGATTCGTAATCAGGATGGGCTGTACTTTTTGACTGCCCCCGGCTTCCGTCATGTATTTATTCTTGAAAGCGGCGAAGGTGAGTTAAAAGAAGCTGAAACGGTAAGAATACCCGGAGAGCGTTTGCAAAACCCTGCATTTAACCAGCGGGCACCCTTCATTCAGCTCGTTGACGGCGACCGCACCTTCAGTCTTTCCGCAACCGGACTAAATTAAGCCCACACACGCTATTGCGTATTAAGATTTTAAAACACAAACAAACCAAAGTATTTTTATCATGAATCTTTTTGTCAGAGCATGCTTCATCCCTTTGTTCCTGATATTTTTTGCAGGGATAAATCAGGATATTATTGCACAGCAGTCTGATTTTCAAATTGTTCGCTCCTATCAGACGGAGTACAATGCTGTAATGGGGCAACTTCAGAATATTGAAAGTCTTCAGGATGCCGAAGATGTTATCCTGCGAATCAATCAGCTTGAGCGTGAGTTTGATGAGCACGCATCGCTTATCAACCGGTTTATTTATCCGGATGAGTTTACGGCGCAAATCAGCAATCTTCGTGAAATTTCCCGTGCGGCACGCGCTTACCTCGTCCGTATCGGAGAGCAGGCGGAGACCATAGAAGAGCTGACAAATCAGATTTCGGAGCTTACCTCCGAACTCGAACGTTTCAGCGACGAAACAGAAAGCCTGCGTTCGCAGCTCCAAAGCATGACACGCGACAGAAATGCGAACAGAGCAATGGCACAGAGTCTGAGACGTGAGCTCGATTCACGCGACGATTTCATCCTGAATCTTGTGGATTCCCTGTTTGTAGCCTACGATAACCTTGATATCGCAAGCCTGACCGCAGCTGAGCGACAGGAAATGACGCTGCGCGCAGACCGTGAAAACGTTGTAGGACACATTCAAGGAATTGTCGAAAGCAATATTGATTTCATTGATACGCACGGCGATTTATCAAGCGAAGAGTTTCTGCGCCTGCGTACGGTTCAGCAGCGTTTTTCAGAATCATGGGGAAGCCTGGGGACACGCCTCGCCGAAATGTATGAATCCTCTGCATCGCAGCAGGAGCAGGTTGAACAGGTTAACGACCTGATGACAACCTGGAATAACCGGATTGAGCAGAGCGTCTGGCGTTCACTCGAAAACAGTTTTGCAAATGCAGGAATTAACCTTTCCTCTTTCAATAGCTCTGCCTCGTTTTATGCTGCGCTTAATACGCACATAGACGGAGCCATCCAAAGAACCATGGAAGAAGGTGGTAGCGAAGAAGAGTTAAGCCGCTACAACACATTTGCAGGCATCTGGTTCAATGATGTGAAGGAAAGGTGGCATGCCTTTATCGTAGAAGGCCGCGTGCTTACCTTTGAAAATATGGCTACAATTGACCGTAAGCTGAGTGACTGGAACGTAAATGCACAGCCTCCGGGACCCAATTATCTTCTGTTTGTCATTTTACTCGGGCTGGTTGTCCTAATCCTCCTGGTAGTCGTACTTACAAAAGCTTCCGGTACAAAACCGGCAAAATAAATCTGTTCAGCTTTACAGCTTTGAAGATTCAGAAAGGTGGTTTGCGGTGTTCTCTGTCCGCGAATCACCTTTTTTTATGTGACTTATGTTTTTCGAAATGAATCAGCAGTTTGCTTTGTTGCGCTTCATAAGTTATAATTGAAAAGCGACGCTTACGCTTTTCTGGTTTTATTCAACATTTCTATTGCAACCACTCCTATGCTAACTAATCCTAATCTTAGGCTGATTGACGCCCTTCGTAAAACAGCAAAACGTCTCGATTCCGGCGCTGAATACAACTGGTGCCACATGGGACGATGTAATTGCGGTCATCTGGCCCAAACCATTACCGAATTGTCACCCGCTGAAATCCATGAAATGGCATTGCTTAAAGCAGGAGACTGGACCACGCAATCTGTAGAACACTGTACAGCTACAGGACTCACCATAGATCACATTATAGCATCCATGCTTGAGCTGGGGCTTACAAGGCAGGACATTGCTAACCTTGAACGGCTTGCTGATCAGCGCGTTCTTATGCGTATTCCGCTCGAACGGAGAAAAGAAATGAGTCATAAGAACAGAGCGGATGTTGTCTTATATATGAATACTTTAGCGCAAATGCTTGAAGAGCAGCTTCTTAACTCTGTGCCGCCCGCAGAAGTGCTCTTATCTAAGATTTCGGAAGAAACCAAATCCAAAAGCATAAAATCGAAAATTGCGGTAGTAAGTCAATAACAGAAATAAATTTTGAGAAAAAAAGACCTGATGTTGAATCAGGTCTTTTTTTTGGAAGAAGATTTCTGCTACGAGTATTCCATTCGTGTTTTCTATCCGATTAGCTTTATATTACTAAGGCGTGCAAACCAGCATGGTTGTATCATTCATTTTTGTAACATTAGCCTCCTACAATTAGTCATAAATGGAAGTCCTTAGCTCTGGTAAAACATCGTTTAAAGTAGAAGTCCCTTACAAACTATTTCAAACCGGCGAAAATCGTCCAAAGCCGCTCATCGTGTATTTGCACGGTTCCGGACAAAATATTGAGGGTTTTGAAAAAAAGATGATATCGCTTCAGGGTATAGAAGCCTATCATTTGTTCATTCAGGGACCGTATCCTGATTTCAGGAAAGTTAAGCACAGAGGCAAATGGGGTTTTGGGTGGTATTTGTATAACGGGAAGCAGGGTGCCTTTAAAAAGTCGCTTGAGTACACATCTGAGTTTATTCAGTCTATTATAGATACCGTAACGCTGCGTCTGCATGTGAACCGTTTGTGTATTATCGGCTATTCTATGGGTGCGTATCAGGCAGGCTATTTTGCCTTCAGCAGATGGAAGCATACCAATGATCTTATTATGATAGGTGGCCGTTTGAAAGCAGAGTCCTTCAACGAAAAGCGTTTTCGCAAATGCGGGCACATAAATGTGATTGCCATACATGGCAAGCAAGATACAATTGTCCCGATAGAGGCGCAGCGGGAAGCGCTCAACTTAATTAAAGAGCATGGTGTGCCTACACGAATGATTGAACTTGAGTCAGATCATAAAATGACAGATAACGTACCTCACCTAATCATTGACACCCTTAGTCAAATTGGGTACGATACCGTCAAAATTACGCAGGATACCAATCAGTGAGTTTGGTACTATTTTTTAGTTAAATACAGGAAAAATGAAAGTATTAGTTGTCGAAGACGATGTTGATATCATAAAGCTCATAAAAATAGTACTGGAGAAAAATAAGTTCGAAGTTGAAATTGCGGAAACAGGTACACAAGGGCTGCAATATGCGTTGTCCAAAGACTTTGACTGTATCGTTCTTGATATCGGGCTGCCTGAAATAGATGGTTTGGAAGTATGCCGTGCCATACGAAATCATAAAATAACGACACCTATTCTCATATTATCTGCCTTCGGAGAGACGGATACGAAAGTTTCAGGACTCAACTATGGGGCGGATGATTACATTGAAAAGCCTTTTGAAATTAAGGAGTTGCTTGCAAGAATACACGCGCTCATTCGAAGAAGCAAGCAGCAAAGTCCGGATCAGAGCTATAGTTGTGGTTCACTTAAAATTGATTTGGTAGCGAGATCATTTAAAGTGAAACACAAAGATGTGAGCCTTACCAATAATGAGTTTGAGATAATGGCTTTTTTGTTTAAAAATAGCAATCGTATCGTAAGTATTGATGAGCTTTCTGATTATGTATGGCCAAACGGGGATCGTAAAGAAACCAATCATGTGAATGTGTACATAAGTTATATTCGTAAAAAAATCAGTGCGATTGACACAACACCATACATTATAACTGTTAGGTATAAAGGGTTTAAGCTCATAGAACCTGATTCCTGAAAATTCTTATCAGCATTACATGATATCCGGATTGCAGGCCAATGGTGCAGGTTCAGGTCATTCAAATGACTTAAAAAAGCAAATTTGCCGGCATTTAGAAAAATTTGTTACAACACAGCGCCTTACAAGAATGCGGCAGGTGCTTGATAAGCGTACCCGATATGTAACGGTTGTACTCGAAGACATCTATCAGCCACACAATGCAGCGGCAGTGCTAAGAAGCTGTGAGTGTTTTGGGGTTCAGGATGTGTATGCTGTTGAAGGCCGCAATACGTTTGATATCAGCAGTAAAATCAGCCGCAAAGCACATCAATGGCTAACCTTACATACTTTTAAGCAGGCGGAAGCCGGAGATGAGTCCTGTTTTAAAGCGTTGAAAAATAAAGGGTACAAAATTGCAACGCTGACGCCTGAAGCTGAAACACGGCTGGATCAGCTGCCGCTTAATCTCCCTTTAGCATTCGTTTTTGGGACCGAAAAGGAAGGGGTATCGGCTTTGGCAAGGAATGAATCCGATTTTCAGGTGCAGGTACCAATGGCCGGCTTCTCAGAGAGTTTTAATGTATCTGTAACCGTTGCCATCACCCTTTATGAGACAATGAAAAGACTGCGTATGCCGGAGATAGAATCAGGTTTTCCGCTTTCCCTTACTTCAGCCGAAAAAGAAGCTATATGGTATGTATGGCTCAAAAATACGGTCAAGAAATCCCAATTGCTGGAGCAGGAATTCCTTCAAAATATAAAACGCGCAAGTAATCCGGGCAAATAGATGAATACGCGATGTGGGTTTTTATGAAACCTGCATATGGGTCAGACTATAAATATGTGATAATATTTCACAACAGTCGCTATTATCGCTCAGCAGGCATTTTGCAAGGGCTAAACCTGTAAAGGTTTATTCCAGCAAGCCCCTTTGCTGTGACCGGTGAATGCGGGTAAAGAGCTGATATTCCTGTGGGGTGAGATCAGCAAATAAATAGTTCAGCGGATCAACGGGCCTGCCATTGCGGTGTATTTCATAATGAAGGTGCGGACCTGATACGACGCCGGAGCGGCCTGTATAGCCAATGTGCTGTCCTCGGGTAACCTGCCTGCCAGCCCTGATGCCCTCACCAAGCGCAGATAAGTGCGCATAGCGCGTCATGTAGCCATGTCCGTGATCGATGTCGATGGTGAGTCCGTAGCCGCCGGCTCTGTTTGCGGCATATTTGATGACCCCATCGCCCGGGGCATAAATAGGAGTTCCGATGCTTGCACGGAAGTCAAGGCCCTCGTGCATACGGCGAACGCCAAGCACAGGATGGGTACGCATACCGAAACCACTGAGTATGATGCTGTCAATGGGACGAAGGATGGGGAGATGCCGCATTTTTTCATTATTGCGGTTATAAAACTCTCTGACTTCATCAAAACTATATTGCTGTATTCTCAGTCGCTGTTCAATATTCTCTAATTCTGACGACGTTTGTCTCAGCAAGGCCGTAGTCGAAGGGGCTAAGCCTTCAAAAGAAACAAATAAATCAGCACCACCAGCACCCGCCATGCGCTCATCCTCATTAATGGGCTCCATCCCTAAAACAGTTCTGTAAACTTCGTTATCTCTTAATGAAATATCGTAGAGACGATCAGAGAGCTGACCGATCACGTTCTGATGTTGTAAGTGCTGATTCAGAAGTACACGGTTCTCAGCTCTGAGTGCAAGTTCGGCCGGCGATCCGGAAAGGTAAACCAGCGATGTAATAAAAAAACCAGCTACAACTATACCTATTAGTAGGCTTGTTGTCAGTGTATGAAGAATCTTGTCCTTTTTTGAGTATTCAACAACAACAAACTGACACTGATGCGGATCGTAGTAATAGAGATTTTTCAAGACGGAGTTAACTGTTTATAGTCGCGCTTTTGAAAGTCAAATCAAGGCGGATTAGTTTTGCTGAATAAGATAAGCGCAAGCCGTCATATTTACAAATACTCCGGTCTGTAATTGAGTTGTGCAGTTTGGGTAAGCTTGGCTTAGTTTTGCCCGGCATAGGTATGGTCAAGATCCGCGTAAATGAGATCATCAAGCACATCAACGAGATTCAAAGAAGGACGTATATCATTGTTTCTTAGGATGGTGCCGTCACGTCCGATCAATACGTAGTAAGGAATACTGCCTGCCCTGTAGCTGCGAAAGGTCTCCTGATCAAAACCGTTTCCGTCGAATGTATGAATCCACGGTTTGTTTATCCGGCTAAGAGCGGCTCGCCAGGCCTCTTCTGATTCATCGAGTGATACAGATACAATCTGCAGGTCGGTTTCGCCATACGTCTCGCGCAGCTTAATCAGATCAGCGGTTTCCCGTGCACAGTTGGGGCACCAGCTTGCCCAAAACTCGAGAAGGAGATAGGTTCCCTGAAAATCTTCGAGCGAGATGAAATCACCATCAAAGGTTTCCAGCTGAAAGGGTATGGCTTCCATTCCCGGCTGCGAAAGGCTGAGTTCGTAATGGAGATGCTCAAGAAAGGCGAGATATTCCGGCTTTGCCTCGAGTTCTGACCTGAATTCCTCCAGCATAGCCGAACCGGCCTGAAAATCAAAGTCGCCAAGTTCTTCGGCAATAAAGTACATGAGCGCATGTAGCCGTGCGTCAGGGTCAGTAATACTATCCAGGAGCTGTAAGCGGTGCATGCGCACTTCGTCTCCGGCCGCGATGACCCAGTTGAGAACAGGTTGTGATTCTGAAAGAATTCTGGATTGGATGCCAAAGGTCTGAATCCATTCATTGGAGAAATCCCGAATACCTGCCCGCTGTGCTTTAAGGCTTTCATGACTAAAGAAACGCTGTAGCTGCGCCTCGGTCAGTACCGAGAGCCGTGCTAAATCTACATTAAAATTCTGATCCTCTTTTCGGAGCTTTATTTCGTGAAGCCTTCCCACAAGATATTCACCAATGTAGCCATAAATCAGGAAGCTGAAGGGCGTTTCCCCTAAAAACTCCTTGGCTCTTGAAATTTTGTTGCGGTGGGCATTCAGATATTCATTGGGCTGACTGCGGACAAACCTGCTGCGTTCCCGCGCCATGTGTCGGGTAAGAGATTCGGTTTCATCCAAAAAAGCAAGGAGCGATTCGTAGTGCGCGCGACCAAATCCGGAAACCCGTATACTTCCGGGAAAATGTGCGTGATGGAAGCTCAGTGATGTTTTTTGACCGGGCTTCATGAAAACGGGGAAGCTGTTGTTGTTGTAGATCAGTTTGAAATGCTGCTCTCCCTCAAGATCGAGCCTGAATTCAAAAAAACCGTTTTCACCGACTGTTGCTTCGATGTACTCCGGGTCACTAAACTTGTAGTGTATCCGCTCCGCAGAAAGAATGATGCGGTCAGAGAGGGCGTTTGAGATCGTGCCGCTAAGCACAGCCTCACCGCTATCTCTCGTACAAGAAATAATTGCTATTGAAATTATAAAACTTAAGCGTAAAGTCAGACGCATCGGTAATCTGTTTAGTTGAATTCCTAAATAAACTATTTTCAACCCATTATGCACCTGAAAGTAAGTCGCTTAACTGCATTTAACTTATGTTTACACTTAATGCTTAAGCCGTTAGGATTTGAATGATGCCAGGTACTGTGCACATCAACAGATGAAAAAAATAAGCGGCATAAACGAATTTTATACATTCACCAAAATACAAAGCTATATCGTCTTAATAATCCGGTCCCCGAGGCTTTTCCTGTCTCTGCTTTGCTGTTAGAGTGCAGGATTGTATCTTCCGCAGAAAATTATTGCAGATGACAACTATTCTTGCTTTTGAAACATCAACCCCTGTCTGCTCGGTAGCACTGCAAACCGGGGGGCACTCTTATGCAGAAACTCAAACCGGTACTGGTATTCACTCAGAAGCGGTGTTTGTATCGGCTGAAAAACTGCTTCATCGGGCCGGACTTAGCTTTAAAGAAGTCGGTGCTGTTGTTATTTCGGGCGGACCGGGTTCGTACACCGGACTCCGTATTTCGTCTGCCGCCGTGAAAGGAATGCTGTTTAACATGGCTGCCCGCTTCTATGCCGCCGACACCCTGGCTTCCATAGCGGTTGGTATTGTGAACAGGAATAAGGATGGTGCAGCAAGACCTCAGCGGATACATGCAGTCCTGAATGCACGCAGAACCCATTTATATCATCAGATATTCTGCAGCAAGAATGAAATTGGTTTAGTACCGCAGAGCACCGCAGCTGTCAGGTCGCTGGATCAGATTGCAGGTCTTATTGCCGGGCAAGATGTTATCGCAGGCACCGGAACAGCCCGTTTGAACCTGCCTGAAAGCCTAAAAAGTACGGTTGAAATCGTCTCTGATGAAGCAGCAGTACATGCTGGTCATCTCATCGAGATGCTTGTAAGCCCTGCATATAAATCATGGGTCAGAGAAGCGGACCCGGAGAAGTTTGAGCCGCTGTATGCCCTGCCTGATGCAGAATAGGCGACAGCCGTTTCCAAAGGTGACGGAAACATCCATTTTATTTGTATTTTTAGATTCGAAATATATTGCGGATAGCAAAAAGTCTTTTTTTTTGTGATGAAGACTAATTCGACAAACTCATCAAATTTTAATTACGCACATTTATGAGCTGGTTTAAGCGCAAAGGATCGAATATCGTAACCGAAACACCCAAGGATATGCCCGAAGGAATTTGGGTAAAGGTACCCTCAACCGGGGAGACCTTACACCGGCGGGAACTCGAAGAAAACGCCTGGGTATGTCCTGCAAGTGGCTATCATTTTTCGTTGGGCAGCAAGGGTTACTTCGACCTGCTGTTTGACAGTCAGGAATATACCGAGCTTTTCAGCGGCATTACGTCATCTGATCCCCTGTCTTTTACAGATCGTAAACCTTACCCAAAGCGGCTCGAAGAGATGCAGCGAAAAACGGGGCTTGAAGATGCCGTTAGGGTTGCGACAGGCAAGTCACGCAGAAACGACCTCGTTGTCGTTTGTATGGATTTCAGCTTTATCGGTGGAAGTATGGGATCTGTGGTCGGTGAAAAAATCGCAAGAGGTATCGACTATGCGCGCGAGCATCGCATTCCGTTGCTGATTATCTCCCAATCAGGCGGGGCCCGTATGATGGAAGGCGTGTTGTCGCTTATGCAGCTCGCCAAGACCTCGGCCAAACTGGCTCTTTTATCCGAAGCCAAGGTGCCGTTCATCAGTCTCATGACCAACCCTACAACTGGTGGTGTTACAGCGAGCTATGCCATGCTGGGTGATTTCAACCTGGGTGAACCCGGGGCCCTTATTGGTTTTGCAGGTCCGCGCGTTATTCGTCAGACGATAGGACGCGATCTGCCCGAAGGCTTTCAAACGGCAGAATACCTGTTAGAGCATGGCTTCCTTGATTTTATTGTTCCCCGCACACAGCTCAAAAGCCGCATTGCCAAACTGCTCAACGTATTGCATAAGAAATACGAAAAGAACGAAGACAAAGAAAATACCAAAGCTTAAACCAAGGCTCAGGTTTCAGCCAATGCGGCGTGCTGCATTGGCTTTTTTATTCAGGTGAAGGGGCATTTTCCGGAGATCTCCCCCACAAAGATTATTTTTACCATGCGATTTGCTGATTACGCGAAAATCTATCTGAAGGCCGGAAACGGCGGGTCGGGTTCGGCACACTTCAGGCGCGAGAAATACATCCCTAAAGGCGGGCCCGACGGCGGTGACGGAGGCCGGGGAGCGCACATCATTCTAAGGGGGAATGCTAACATGAATACCCTACTGGATCTTCGCTATAAAAAATACATTAAAGCGCCGCACGGGATGCCCGGGGGTAAACAGCAATCAACCGGAAAAAGTGGTGAAGACCTGATTCTTCCGGTTCCGCTGGGGACCATCGCATACGAGTTCGAAACCCGCAAACTCATTGGAGAAGTAACCGAGGAAGGGCAGGAGCTGATTATTGCCAAAGGCGGTAAAGGGGGCCTGGGAAATACGCATTTCAAAAGTTCCACCAATCAAACGCCCCGTTATGCGCAACCCGGAGAACCGGGGGAAGAAATCGTGGTAGAAATTGAGCTCAAACTTATTGCTGATGTGGGGCTTGTTGGCTTTCCGAATGCGGGAAAAAGTACGCTGCTCGCAGCGACTTCAGCCGCACGGCCTAAGATTGCAGACTACCCGTTTACCACCCTTGAGCCCAATTTGGGCGTGGTTCAGCTTCCGGATTACCGCAGCTTTGTCATTGCAGACATCCCCGGAATTATTGAAGAAGCACATCAGGGGAAGGGGCTTGGACTGCGTTTTTTGCGCCATATTGAGCGAAACCGCGTCCTGCTGTTCGTTGTTGCTGCTAACACCGATATTAAAGCCGAATATGAAATTCTGCTCGAAGAGCTTCGGCAGTATCGGGCTGACCTGCTCGAAAAGCCGCGTTTGCTGGCCATTTCCAAGGCGGACCTTCATCCCGGATACGAGCTGCCGGAAGAACCGCAAGTTGACATTCCCTATGTTACCATCTCTGCGGCTTCCGGGCACAACCTTGATGCGCTAAAGGAGATGCTCTGGATGATGATGCAAACAATATCGGAAGATGAATGAGCAACAAGTGAAGTGTCTGATCGGGCTTAGTTTGGTCAATGGGCTTGGCGCGGCCCGTATCATGCGTTTGATGGAGGCCTTCCCTGACTTAAACCGGGTTTTTAAAGCGGAAGAGCGGCAGCTGCTGCAAATTCCGGGAGTAGGTAAAGCTACGGCGGCAGCCATCAGCCGGTTTGGCGATTGGCAGGAGGTTGACCGTATTCTCAGTGTAACCGAACATACCGATGCCTGGCTGCTAACCATTGATGATGAGCACTATCCAAAGCGCCTTCGTCATATTTACGACCCTCCGCTGCTGCTTTGGGGGCGGGGAGATGTATCTGCGCTTTCAAGGCCGGGAATTGCCGTAATTGGCACCCGGAAGCCAACCGTTTACGGACGTGCGCGCGGACAACAATTTTCCCGTGATATTGCCGGGGCAGGACTAAGTGTCATCAGCGGACTTGCCTATGGGGTTGACACCCTCGCCCATGCGGCTGCTTTGGATGCGGGCGGGGTAACGGTCGCGGTGCTGGGGTCGGGAATTGATCGGGTGTATCCGTCTGCAAACAGGGCTCTTGCAGATAAGATTGCCACCAACAGGGGTGCCGTTATTTCCGAGTTTGCCCCCGGTACCAAGCCGGACCGGGAAAATTTTCCCGTGAGAAACCGGGTCGTAAGTGGTTTGAGTTACGGGGCGCTTGTTGTGGAATCCGCAACAACGGGCGGAAGTATGATTACGGCCTATTCGGCGCTTGATCAGGGGCGCGAAGTCTTTGCGATTCCACATGATATTACCAATGAAGCCGGTTCGGGTGGTAACACCCTCATCAAAAAAGGACACGCAAAACTGACCATGTGTTTGCAGGATATATTGGAAGAACTCCGTTTACCCGATGAATTTCTGGGTTCCATCAAGCCCGAAACACAGCCCTCAGCTCCGGACCTGTTTGGTCAGACTACGGTAATCAGTCCGGATACAAAACCTGAGCCAAAGCCTCAACCCTTAAAGTGGAAAACCCTGAAGGATATTTCCTCACGCGATGACCTGCGTCAGCTTTGTCAGGCAATGGAAGATCAGGTGTGGCACATTGATGATCTTGCGGAGAAGCTAAATAAGCCGGGACATCTCCTACTGGTAGCTCTGCTCGAACTTGAAATGATGGGCTGCGTGAAAGCGAGTAGCGGAAAACGCTTTCAATTGGTGTAATACCCGAATGTGTTCCGTAGTCAGAAAAGATATCTTTTTCCGGGCGGGCTTGTAGTTGGGATTAAAGCGGTGATTTGCTCACGTCAAAGCTGAGATTAAGGATGTTGCCTTTGTCGTTATAGCTGACATCCGCGGTTTGATTCATCAGGTACACGCCGCGTCCGCTGGGCTTGAGAAGGTTTTCTTCGGCGAGTGGATCGGGTATGGTGTCAGGATTGAATCCATTCCCTTCATCTTCAATCTTGATCATTAGTTTTTTGGCAGCATCCATTTCGCAGCGCATATGTGCTTTTTTCGTTTCGTCTAATTTGTTCCCGTGCTTAATGGCATTGGTTATACCTTCAGAAACAGCAAGCATCAGAATGGCTTCAAAATCCTCAGAAATGGCAAAATGGGTGACGATCTCCGAAATAATTTCCGGTAAGCGGTCAAGTTCCTTAAAATCAGATTCAAAGGTGTAGGTCAGATTGGAAGGCGTCATTTGCAAATTTCATGGGGGTAAAGAAAATTGGAAAACAGTTTCGAAAAGCTAAAAAAAAGGGATGAATTATTTCATCCCTTTTTTTGAAAAAATAAGGTGTTACGTTAGGCGTAAATACCCCGAAGTTTCAGGGTATCAGCTACTTTCTTGATGGCATAAACGTATGCCGCCTGTCGCAGGGTGATGTTGTATTCTTCCTTCACGTCAAAAATCAGCTGAAACGCATTACGCATCATCCGGTTCAGGCGTCGGTTTACACGCTCTTCGGTCCAGAAATACCCCTGACGGTCCTGTACCCACTCGAAGTAGGATACCGTAACGCCGCCGGCATTTGCCAGAATGTCGGGTATAACAAGTACCCCTTTTTCTTCCAGGATAGCATCTGCATTGGCTGTGATTGGGCCGTTGGCACCTTCAGAAATAATTTTAGCTTTGATGTTAGGCGCATTGACCCGGCTTATCTGATCCTCTTTGGCTGCCGGTATCAGCACATCACATTCAAGTTCGAGCAATTCTTCATTGCTGATGGGCGCTGCGCCGGTGAAGCCTTCGAGAGAGAAGCGGTTTTGGGCTGCATACTCAATGGCCGCCGGAATATCGATACCTTCAGCATTGAAATAACCGCCGCTTACATCAGAAACGCCAATTACGCGCGCGCCCTGCTCGTACATCAGCTTTGCTGACACCGAGCCGACATTGCCAAAACCCTGTACAACAACTTTCGCATTAACCGGTGAAATGCCCAGCTTGCTCATGGCAGCGAGCGTAACCGTTACAACGCCACGGCCGGTAGCCTCACGACGACCAAGGGATCCCCCGATAATGGGCGGCTTACCGGTAACAACAGCGGTTACGGTTTTGCGTGAATGCATGGAATAGGTATCCATAATCCAGGCCATGGTGTGTTCATTGGTGCCCATGTCAGGCGCGGGAATGTCTTCGTCCGGACCAAAGACTTCCAGCATGCTTGCCGTAAAGCGACGGGTAAGCCGCTCAAGCTCACGGGGACTAAGCTCACGGGGATTGCATCGTACACCGCCTTTTGCTCCGCCAAAGGGTACGTTTACAACGGCACACTTCCAGGTCATCCAGGAAGCCAGCGCTTTTACTTCATCAATGTTCACGTCGGGGGCAAAGCGCAGACCGCCTTTGCTTGGGCCTAACACGTTGTCGTGAATGACACGGTATCCCTCAAAAACTTCGAGACGGCCATCGTCCATTTCAACCGGGATGGAAACAGTGACCTGCTTCACGGGATTCGATAAATACTGAAAAGTTCCGTCATCAAGTTTGAGAAGCTCGGCTGCAAAGCGGAAACGCTCCATCATAGATTCAAAAGGACTCTCTTTATCAAGCTTAGGGCCTGGCTCCTTGTAGTACAGCGTGCTGTACGTATCTTTTTTGTAAGGCATGGGTGTATGAAAAATAAACGGGTTTAGGATAAACTGACCTTGGTCAAAGTCATTTTTTAAATGTGTATCAATCCTGCATCAGGTTTGGAGCTGAATTCAGCACAATGTTCATCAGAACATTATCCCACAAACATGCGGTAAAATAAATTTACGTGTCGAATCAAATTTGGTACCTGAAAGGCTTTTGCTTGGGACGGATACAGGTTTGGACTGACCAAAAATAAGGATTTTAAAAATTGAATCTGACAGCCAAACGGGTAATTTTTTTGCTGAAAGCGGATGGTATTGTAGCACCTATAAGTATTTTTTAGGAATTGCACGGTATTAAAATTTTATTGTGAATCCTGCAGGAAAGACGTGGTAGTTTGGATTTAAAGATAGGGTTTGTTTAATTCAGGCTTTCACAAAGCTCCCAAATCAATTTTGTTCTGATGAATCAGGTTTCTGAAAATCTCCAAAAAATAATCATATCAACCGCAGTAGCACCGCAGCGTGGAGAAGCGCGGGACGCTTCAGAAATGGTAAATGAACTGCTGCTCGGCGAAACGGCACAGCTGTTGGAGACAGATGAAACAGGCCGCTGGCTGAAAGTCAGGGCAGACCACGACGGCTACGAAGGCTGGGTGAGTGTCGCGCAGGCTTTTGTGTATGAAAGGGAAAGGGAAGGGGCCGGAACTGCATCCGAAACCGGGCGTTTTTCCATCAATAATACTGTCCGAAACCAAAGAACCGGCATGCTGCTCAGGCGTGAAAACGGAAACCTGCTGCGGGTTCCTTTGGGTGCCTGCCTGCCACAGGAAGAAAACGGTACTATCCCTTTTATCTTCGGAAACTGCCGAATTGAAAATCCGGGTGTGCCGCTCCCGGCTGATCTTATGCAGGCCGCAAAGAACTTTGCGGGCATCCCTTACCTGTGGGGCGGGCGATCAGATTTTGGTATTGACTGCAGCGGATTGGTTCAGCAATGGGGTTTTCTTTGTGGCATTCCGCTTCCCCGCGACGCCTCCATGCAAATAAAAGCTTATCCGCTCATAAGTAAAGATTTGAAAGACGCGCAGGCAGCCGACCTGGTCTATTTTAGTTTTGACGGTATCCGGATTGTACACGTGGGCCTTTACTGTGGCGACGGGCTGCTGCTTCATGCATCAGGAGATGTGCGGATTGAATGTATTGACAGCGACAAACGAAACGCAACGCCTTTCATGTTTAACGAGCGGCTTGCAGGTGCTGTAGCCGGAATACAGCGCCCCGGGTTCCCTTACAGCTAACTAACTGCAATTACCATGTTCGATGCCAATGTGTTAATTCTGAATCAGGACTATCAGCCGCTGAACGTCGTAGATGTCCGAAAATCTCTCATGCTGCTCTTTCTTGACAAGGCGGAACTGCTGCACGATTACCCGAACAAAACCATACGCACGGTTAGTACTGATTTCCAGTATCCGTCGGTGATACGACTTAAACGATATGCGCGCATCCCGTTTCGTTTCATCGTACTTTCACGTAAAAACGTGCTGAAACGTGACGGCAATAAGTGTCAGTATTGTGGCAGTACCCGCGATCTGACCATTGACCATGTCATTCCCCGCAGCCGGGGCGGGGGAGACAGCTGGGAAAACCTCGTAACTGCCTGTACCCGCTGCAACAATAAAAAAGGGAACCGAACCCCACGTGAAGCCCAAATGCCGCTGCTAAGTAAGCCTTACCGACCAAGCCATATTGTTTTTCTGCGCGATTATGGCGGCAGAATTGATGACAGCTGGAAGCCTTACCTCTACATGTAGCGCTATCATTCGCAGTATCAGAGCGCAAAATCAGAAGGTGCAAATTCAGGGCGCAGCTGTGGTTGTATTTTGAAGCCTTTTGTGCAATCCTTATACTTAAAGGCTAATCCAATTTCAAAAAATGCCGCGCAGCTGAACCATGAAATCATCCAAGAGCGAAACGCCGCTGATGCGGCAATACAATCAGATTAAAGCAAGATACCCGGGCACGGTTCTGCTGTTTCGCGTTGGTGATTTTTATGAGACCTTCGCCGATGACGCCATCACGATCAGCAAGGAGCTGGGTATCACGCTCACCAAGCGCAACAACGGCGGCGATCAGACCCCGCTTGCCGGCTTCCCGCATCATTCGCTTGATACCTACCTGCCCCGCCTGGTAAAGCGCGGACACCGCGTTGCTGTCTGCGACCAAACCGAGGATCCCGCCGAAGCCAAAGCGGCAAAAAAGAAAATCGTGGATAGGGATGTCACCGAAGTCGTCACGCCCGGCGTTACCCTGAATGAAAAGCTGCTCGAACACAAGCAAAACAACTACGCTTTTGCCGTACACTGGAGCGGCAGTACAGCGGGCGTCGCTTTCTCTGATATTTCAACCGGGGAGTTCGCCCTCGCGCAGCTCGACGCGCGGGAACTTAAAAGCTTCCTCACCCTCTTTGCGCCTGCTGAAATTCTGCTCAGTAAAAAGCTCAAAGGCAACCTGCCGGATGGCCTTGACGGCTACATGCTCACCTATCAGGAAGAATGGATTTTCGAGCATGACTACTGCTATCAGCTGCTGCTCGATCATTTTCAGACGCATTCGCTGAAAGGTTTTGGGGTGGAAGAGCTGACCATTGCGCAGGTCGCTGCCGGTGCACTGCTGCACTATATCAAAGAGAATCAAAAGGCATCACTGGGGCATATCCGGCGGATTTACGCCTTCGAGAACAGCCATTTCATGATGCTCGATGCTTCAACCAAGCGTAACCTCGAGCTGACCGCTTCGTTGCAGCAGGGGGGCACCGAAGGCACGCTGATTTCCATCCTCGATGAAACCCAAACGGCCATGGGCGCCCGCGAGCTGCGCAAATGGATCATGCGGCCCCTCAAAAACCTGCGCGACATCCGCCGCCGCCTCGATGCGGTCGAAGCCCTGTTCAAGGCCCACGAAATCCGCAACAGTCTGCGCGATGAACTTGAGCAAATTGGCGACCTCGAACGCCTGATCTCGCGCATCTCAGCGGGCCGCGCCAATGCGCGTGACCTGACGCAGCTACGCCTGTCTCTTGAGCGCATCCTGCCGGTCAAAATGCTGCTTCAAAAACAGGAATCGCCGCTTATTGTAAGCCTTCGGGACGGCCTTTCCGGACTCATCGAACTGCAGGAGCGCATCCGTGAAGCCATCGTCGATGATCCGCCGGCGAGCCTGCGCGATGGCGGCATTATCCGCGAAAGCTATTCCGAAGAGCTGCGTGAAATCCGTGACATCGCCCGCAACGGCAAACGCTACATCGCCGACATCCAAAAACAGCTTATTCAGGAAACGGGCATCAACTCCCTCAAACTCGGCTACAACAAAGTTTTCGGGTACTACATCGAGGTCACGAAAGTGCATCAGGAGAAAGTCCCCGACACCTTCATCCGAAAGCAGACGCTCGTCAACGCCGAGCGCTACATCACGCCCGAGCTCAAGGAGATCGAAGAAAAAGTGCTTAGCGCCGAAGAGCGCATGTCAACCCTCGAGTACGAGCTGTTCAACGAGCTGCGCATGCAGGTCTCCGAATATGCGGAGCAGATTCAGCAAAACGCCGCAAGCATCGCCGCCATCGACTGCCTGCAAAGCCTGGCCGAAACCGCCTTTCTTTTCAACTACGTTAAGCCGGAAGTTGACGATTCCACCGTCATCGACATCAAGGGCGGACGACATCCCGTCGTGGAGCGCTCGCTGCCGCTGGGTGAGCCCTTCATCCCGAATGATATCTTCCTCGATACCGAAACCGAGCAGCTCATCATCATCACCGGTCCGAACATGGCCGGAAAGAGCATCATTCTCCGGCAGACCGGCCTGATCGTACTTATGGCGCAGGTAGGCTGTTTTGTACCCGCGCAGCACGCACGTATCGGCCTCGTTGATAAAATTTTCACCCGCGTCGGCGCGTCCGACAACCTCGCCGCAGGGGAGAGCACCTTCCTCGTCGAGATGAACGAAGCCGCAAATATTCTCAACAATGCCACAGATAAATCCTTGATTTTGCTGGACGAAGTCGGGCGCGGTACGAGCACCTTCGACGGTCTCAGCATTGCCTGGTCGCTGGCCGAGTACCTGCATAATCAGCCCTCCGTAGCCGCGCGTACCCTGTTTGCGACGCACTATCACGAGCTCAACGAGCTGGAAAGCATGTACGAACGCGTCGTGAACTTCAATGTGCAGGTAAAGGAGCACGAAGGCAAGGTCATTTTCATGCGCAAACTCGTGAAAGGCGGCGCGGATCACAGCTACGGCATTCAGGTCGCCGGTATGGCCGGACTGCCAAAAGTTGTCATCAGCCGCGCGCAGGAAATCCTGCACAATCTCGAGCAGCATAGCCTCGACATCACCAACAAACACGGCAAGCTGAACGAGCTTAGAGAAGGTGACGAAAAGCTGTCATCAAACGGAACCGCATCCCTACCTGAAACCGGTGCAGCCGCAGCCGGAACCCGGAAAAAGGCTGCCTCATCACTTTCTCAGAAAATCCCCAAACAGCAGCCGCTGCCACAGTTCGACCTCTTTGGCGGCGCCCCGGATCCCCAGGCCGAAAAAATAAAAGAAAAGCTACGCCAGGCGGATCTCAATACAATGACCCCCATCAATGCCATGCTCTTCCTTGTCGAACTCAAAAAAGAAATAGGACAGCTTTAAGAAGCTTCCAGCTAAACGCACGGCGTAAATCGAGTTTTAGATGTCTGTACTGTAAGGATTGGTATTTCAGCGGTTTCCCAACAGAAAAAATTTCTGTAACGGTAAGTGCGTCGGTTTCGGGACTGATTCACATGGATACGGGAAAAATGCGTCTTGAAAAATCAAAGCCGTTTGTGGCGTCGGGATTCCGTATTTTTGGGGCTGTTTGAACAAATCATGCTAATTCATAAACTAATCAGAGATTAGACTTCATGTTAGATATTGCTGTAATTAAGGAACAGCCGGAACGAGTAAAAACGGCTATGCTTAACAAGGGAGAAGCCGATACGGCGGTGGTTGATACGTTGCTGGATACCGATAAAAACTGGCGCGAAGCTGTGAAAGAGCTGGATCATTTGCGGAGTGAGAGCAACAGGAAGGCCAAAATGATCGGCGCGCTGATGGCCAAAGGTCAGAAAACGGAGGCGCAGGCTATTATTAAGGAGACCGGAGAAATGAAGGCCGCGATTAAGGGTCTGGAGGACAAGGAGAAAATGCTGCGGGAACAGCGGTTTGGCCTGATGCTGCGCATCCCGAATATTCCGCACGAGAGTGTACCGGTCGGCAAAACCGAGAACGACAACATCGAGGCTTTCCGGCACGGGGAGCTGCGCACCGAGGATTGGGTGAAGCCGCACTGGGAGCTGACTGCTGAGCACGGCTGGATTGATTTTGAGCGCGGCGTGAAGGTCACCGGCGCGGGTTTCCCGTTTTACAAAGGCCCTGCGGCCCGCCTGCAGCGCGCGCTGATCAACTATTTTATTGATACGGCAACCGAGCGCGGCTATACCGAGCTGATGGCGCCGTTCATGGTGAACGAAGATTCTGCCCGCGGTACCGGTCAGATTCCCGACAAAGAGGACATGATGTACACGGTGCCGCGCGACGGCTTTTTTATGATTCCGACCGCTGAGGTGCCGGTTTCTAATTTTCACCGGGATGAGATTTTTGAGCTGAAATCCCTGCCCGTAAAGTATGTCTGCTACACGCCCTGCTGGCGCCGCGAGGCGGGTTCCTACGGGAAGGATGTGCGGGGACTGAACCGGCTGCATCAGTTTGATAAGGTCGAGCTGGTAAAGTTTGTGAAGCCGGACACATCCTACGATGAGCTGGAAAGCCTGCGGGAGGACGCAGAGTTTCTGCTTCAGGCCCTCGGACTCAGCTACCGTCGCCTGCTGATGTGTACCGGCGATATGGGTTTTACGCAAACCAAAAAATACGATCTCGAGGTCTGGAGCCCCGGTCAGCAGCGCTGGCTGGAGGTGAGCTCCTGCTCCAATTTTGAAGGCTTTCAGGCGCGCCGGATGATGGTGCGTTACCGTGATGAAAAGGGCAACATCGAAACCCTGCACACCCTGAACGGCTCCGGACTCGCGCTGCCCCGCGTGATGGCGGCGATCCTGGAAGAATATCAGCTGCCCAGCGGCAAGCTTCGCGTGCCGGAGGTGCTGAAGCCTTATCTCGGCGGCGCGGAAGAGCTGGGCTGATCCATTATTGTTAATAACAGAGTTAACTGCATGGTGTCATTTATTGGCATCATGCCTGATTTTTGTCACACCTACTTGCAGTACACATGCTGAATCCAAATGAAGTCCTGTCGGCGCGCGATGCCTTTTTCCGTCACGTAGCGCTGACCAGCGACGCGCCTATGGGCATCGAAATTGACTATGCCGAGGGGCCTTTTTTTTACGACACCAACGGCCGCCGCTACACCGATTTTATCTCCGGGATTGCGGTCAGCACGCTGGGGCATCGCCATCCGGTGGTGCTCGACGCGCTGCGGTCGCAGCTCGACCGGCACCTGCATGTGATGGTGTACGGGGAGTTTATTCAGCGTCCGCAGTCGGATTTCGCGCGGCTGCTGACGTCAGTTC
The DNA here is from genome assembly GCF_003353065.1 of Cyclonatronum proteinivorum. Classification (GTDB taxonomy): domain Bacteria; phylum Bacteroidota; class Rhodothermia; order Balneolales; family Cyclonatronaceae; genus Cyclonatronum; species Cyclonatronum proteinivorum. The sequence goes on from NZ_CP027806.1 coordinate 2,089,710, forward strand.
TGCCCGAAAGCCTGGACCGGATTTACTTTGTGAACAGCGGCACCGAGGCCAACGAAGGCGCGCTCAAGCTGGCCAAGAAACATACGGGACGCAGCAAGCTCATCGCCTTCCGGAACAGCTATCATGGCGACACGCATGGTTCGCTGAGCGTAACCGGCCGCGATGTGTACCGCGATCCGTACCTGCCGCTGCTGCCGGATGTGCATTTCTTCGACTTCAACGACCCTGCCGTTTTTGAGGCTTTTGACTCAGAAACGGCTGCGGTCATTCTCGAACCGATTCAGGGGGAGGGCGGCATCATCCCGGCGAAAAAAGCCTGGCTCCAAAGCGTGCGGGAAGCCTGCACCAAGGCCGGGGCCTGCCTCATTTTTGATGAAATCCAGAGCGGATTCGGACGCACGGGGCGTCTTTTTGCTTTCGAGCATTACGGCGTCGTGCCGGACATCCTGTGCATGGCCAAGGCCATGGGCGGAGGCATGCCGGTTGGCGGCTTCGCGGCGTCATCCCGCCTGTTTGAAGCTTTTATGTATGATCCGCCGCTGAATCACGTCACGACTTTCGGCGGGCACCCGATGAGCTGTGCTGCGGGTCATGCGGCGCTTCAGTTCACGCTTGAAAACAAATTGTGGGAGCGGGCGCCATCCATCGAGAAACAAATCCGCGAAGGACTTGACCTGCCCGGCGTTGTTGAAATCCGGGGCAGGGGTGCCATGCTCGGTCTCGTGCTGCCGGATTTTGACACTACCCGCGCGGTCGTTGAGCGCTGCCTGGCACACGGCCTGCTTCTTGGCTGGACACTGCACTCCAACACGCTGGTCCGCCTCGCACCACCGCTCATCATCGAAGATGAAGTGCTGCAGGACGCTATAGCTATTCTTCGGGAAAGCATTCTTGCGTGCCAGTCCTGAAATCATTTATGACAATACTTTGTCACACCTTCCATTCAAAAAATATTCGCTCATGTATGCTCCCCTTCGCTTAGCCGGACTTCTTATTTTGTTCGTTGTGATGCAGCCATTTACCGGACTTGCGCAATCCCAAACGCAGGATTTGCAGCGGTACGCATCGTTGCAGCAGGCGCTTTTCAGTGCCGGAAACCTGTCAGGCGGTAATGGTCCGGCCTCGGTGAACTGGATTGCCGGTGGCGACCGCTTTTCGTACATGACCCGCAACGCGGAAACCGGTCTGAGCGAAATTTACACCTTCGATCCGGCAACGGGTGAAGATGTGCTGGTTTTTGACGGCTCGGCTGTGACCTTCCCCGGCAGCGAAGTGCCGTTTGCGTTCCGCTCCTTTCAGTGGTCGGATGACGCCCGTTTTATCATCTTCCAAACCAATTTCGAACCGATTTACCGATACTCCGGCACGGCCGATTACTTCTACTATGCGCTGGAAGATCAGTCCCTCGAGCTCGTCGCCTCCCGTGCCTTCACCGCGGAGCTTTCTCCGGACGGCATCAAGGTCGCCTATCACAAGGACGGCAATATGTTCGTGTATGATCTGCTGACCCAAACCGAGCGTCAGCTGACCTTCGGCGATGAGGAGAATGTATTTTACGGCCGCTTCGGCTGGGTCTATGAAGAGGAGTTTGGTCTGGTGCAGGCCTGGAAATGGTCGCATGACAGCCGCTACCTGGCCTTCTGGAAATCCGATGAGCGGGAGGTGCCGCTGTTCCGCACGACCGATTTCGAGGGCACGCATCCCGAGTGGTTTGAGATTCCGTTTCCTAAAGTTGGAGATACCAACCCTACAGTCGAAATTGGGGTGATTGATATCAGCAGCGGAGAGCTGAGCTGGATGGATCTGGATTTGCAGGATGGCCTGGTGCCCCGGATTTACTGGACGGCTGATCCCGAAAAACTGGCGGTAACGACCATGAACCGCGCACAGACGGAACTCAGCGTGTACCTGAAGGATGTCCGCACCGGAACCGGTCCCCGCGTGATGCATGAGCAAGGCGAGGCCTGGATAGATGTGTTCGATTTCTTCGCGGGCATTGACGACTACTTTTTCTTCCCGCAGGAAACCGAGAGTTTTTTCTGGATTTCGGACCGTGACGGCTGGAAGCATTTGTATCATTACAGCTACACCGGCGAACTGATCCGGCAGGTGACCTCCGGCGATTGGCAGGTGACTTTTGTGCACGCGGTCGACCCCGAAAATGAGATCATCTATTTTACCTCGACCGAAGTTTCGCCCCTTGAGCGTCACCTGTACCGTATCGGTTTCGACGGCAGCGGGAAAGAGCGACTCACGGAGGTGCCGGGACGTCACCGCGTGGATATGGGTCCGAACGGGCGCTACTTCATCGACCGCTACTCCAACACCGAACTGCCGCGTCAGGTTGAACTTTGGGGCACAGCCCCGCTCCGCATGATTCAGAAGCTGGAGGACAATGCCGGCGTGTTGCGTTTTTTGGAGCAGTTTGAATATGCCCCGCGTCAGCTTTTCAGCTTTGAGACATCAGAAGGGGTGCCGCTGGACGGCTACCTGATTCTCCCGCCGGACTTCGACGAAAGCCAAAGCTATCCGCTGTTGCTCAGCGTCTATGGCGGCCCGAGTGCGCAGGGCGTGTACAACGAGTTTGAGACCAACGGCTTTTCGCAGTATTTGGCGCAGCAGGGCTATGTAATAGCGAACGTGAACAACCGGGGCAGCGGCGGCTACGGGCGCGACTTTGAAAAGAGCGTGTTCCTGCAGCTGGGGCTACTCGAAGCCCGGGATTTTGCGGAAACCGCGCGCTGGCTTTCCGAAAATCATGACTGGATTGATGGTGACCGCATGGCGATATATGGTCACAGCTATGGCGGCTATGTGAGCGCGCTCACGATGGCGCTGGAGCCCGGCGTGTTTCAGAGCGCAATTGTGGCCGCACCGGTCACGGACTGGCGCCTCTACGACACCATCTACACCGAGCGCTACATGGGGCTGCTGGATGAAAATCTGGAAGGCTACATCCAAAGCTCAGTCATGACGCATGTGTCCAACATCGAAGGTCAGCTGTTGCTCGTGCACTCAGCCATGGACGAGAACGTCCATCTTCAGAACACCATGCAGCTGGTAACCGCGCTCATCAATGCCGGCAAGGATGCCGATCTGCGGATTTATCCGCCGGGTAACCATAGTGTGGCATTTAACCTGCCGAGCTATCTGCTGCTTTACGAAACCTATTTTGACTTTTTGGAGCGCACCATCGGAGGCCGTTCACGATGAGCGCGGGCGCAGATCTTACCTTTCGTGCCGCGATTGACATCGGCACCAACACGGTGCTGCTGCTGATCGCGGAAGAACAGTCTGACGGGCGACTGCGCGTGATCAGGGAAGAGCAACGCATTCCACGGCTGGGCCGCGGCGTTGACCGCGACCGCAGGCTTCACCCGGAGAGTATGGGGCGTGTCATCAAAGTGCTTCGGGAGTACCGCGAACTGATCGGCGTTGCGCAGGCCCGCTACGGACTTGAAGGGCAAGCCGTAATGCCTGTCGTAACGGCTACCTCCGCCGTGCGGGATGCGCAAAACCGCCAGGATTTTCTGGAGGAGGTCAAAGCTCAGACCGGTTGGGAAATCCGGCTGCTCTCGGGGGAAGAGGAGGCGTCTGCGACCTATCGCGGCGCCCTGCGCGTGCTCCCGGCTACAGCGGCCCAAAAAGCAACGCACGCGCTCGTGCTTGATATTGGCGGCGGCAGCACTGAAGCCGCGTTCGGCCCTTTCGATTTCTCCGGAGCGCCCGAAATGTTCCGCTCCGTTGACGCCGGCTGCGTCCGCTTCACAGAGCGCTACCTTCAACCCGAAGCCTCAGCCGACGACAAAAGCTACCCGGAATCCGGCTACTGTCCGACACCGCAGCAAATTGAAGCCTGCCGCGAAGCCATAGCCGACGCCCTTCAGCCCATGGCACCGGTAAAACAGTCACTGCAAGCGGCCAAACAGGCCGGAAAAACCAGCATCATGGCGGGCGTTGCGGGCACGGTCATAAGTCTTGCATTCATGGAACTCGGCCTCGACGACTACAGTGCAACGGCCATCAACGGCAACCGCATCAGCCTTGAACAGCTTCAGCACCGGATTGCGTGGGCTTCATCCAAAACACCCGCAGAAATGGAGCACGCCTTCCCCACCGTGATGGAAGGCCGCGCGGACATTGTGCTCAGCGGACTGCTCATTCTGCAGGAGGCGATGCGGTATTTCGGCTTTGATCAGCTGCTGGTCTCAACCGGCGGGATACGGCACGGGGTAGTCTGAAAGTTAGAAGTAAGCAAGGCCACTTGATCTGACATCCAAATCTGAACCGCACATCAGGGGCAGTTCGAAGGTTTTTATTTTTTGGGAAAACTTCCAGAGCATCAGGGGCTCAGAGACAGACTTGAAAACCCCAAAGCGAAGATGAAGGCGTTGCTTTTTTGTCTCCATCAGCATGTTCAGGCAGGCTCAGCCAGAATATGCTGATGAATGGTCTTTAACCCGCATTATTTCACGACGAACAAATTTCTTTGTGAACTTTGCGGGCTACCTGAACCGGGAAGCAAGCCAAAACAATGCTGAATGATGTTAGAGCCAAAACCCAAAAAATTAGCAATTAATCCAGTGCATCGCGGTCGTAGGTGCGCATCGCAGCTACGAAGCTGAAGACTGCGATGGTCGCACAGACCACAATTAGTGAAAAGACGGCCTGAGAAGCGGCATAGGGACCTTCAAACACTTGATCCATCAGGAAACCGGCAACCGGCGGACCGAGTCCGAACCCGGCAATACTGATCACAAACAGATACAGTCCGCCGGCAAGTGCCCTTTGGTTGGGCTTCACCATGAACTGAATCAGGGCAGCAGCAACGCCGTTGAAGGAAGATGAAAAAAGAACCGCGCCACCAAGCAGGAGCAGGGCGGAGAAGCCGTCATCCGCAAAAAGTCCCATACCATAAAGCGGAACCGCGCCAACAGCGGGAATGATACCCGCCCAAAAGCGCCAGGCCTTTTTTTTCAGGGCAAGGTAGTCGGCGAGCTGCCCCATCAGGATTACGGTGCCGGCCACCCCAAACTGAAACCAGCCATAATGCCGGATGAGATCGGGCCTGTCGAATACATCCACGAAAATGGTACTCACAAAAGCCAGCACCGTATAGCCGATAGCAGCCAGCATGGCAAAACCAAGCAAATGCAGCTGAATGGTCCGCTTCGCAAGCATTTCCCGAAGATTAGCAAAGGTGTCGCCGATAAAGGTTCCCGAAACGACTTTGTTAGCCCGAGCATCGCGGATGAAAAACCAGGCAACCGGCGCGAGAAAAAGTCCGGGAAGTCCGACGACGATCATAGCCGTCTGCCAGTCGGCGTTTTGCGCAACGGTACCGCCAACGAGAAAGGACAAACCGATGCCGATAAAAATACCGGCAGCATAAACCGAAAAAACACTTGCCCGCTTTTCGGGTCGAAAGGTTTCAGCAAGCAGGGCATAGGCCGCAGGACCAAGCATCGCCTGACTCACGCCCAAAATAAGGCGATAAAAAACCAGCAGCGCAAAAGAAGCCGCAAAGCCGCTGAGCACGGTCACCAGGCTCCAGGTAAACACGGCAATGGCAATCATCTTCCGGCGAGACCACTGATCCGCCAGCCGTCCCATCGGAATACCCGCAAAGGCATAGATAAGCGAGAAAGCCGTACCATAGAGCAGGCCGATTTGCACATTGGTCAGCTCGAAATATCCCCTGATCTGCGGAGCCAGCACGGCCACAATTTGCCGGTCCACAAAACTAAGGACATAAATGGCAAACAAAATAAAGAGCAGCCAGAATGAATAGCGTTTAAACATCAGAATATCAGAAATTTGTAGGCTTAATGAAGGGGCTGAATATACTGAAATTGAGCGAATAAATGGGTATTTTGGGCTTATTCATTATTAGTGGAACAAAATGAAATGTCAGAAGAAAAAACCTGTCCCAAAACGTACCTTGCATCCCTAAGCCCGACGCTTTTTTGGGATATTGATCGTTCAAAACTTGACGCAGAACAGTCAAAGCGACTTATAATTGAGCGGGTGTTTACAAGGGGAAGCCTTGATGACCTAAGGGCAACCATTGCATGGTATAGCAAAGAGCAGGCCGGAGAAGTGCTCACCAAATTGAATTACCCGGACCCGAAAACACTCAATCTTGCAAGCATAATTCTTGATATCCCCAAAGAAAAATTCAAATATTACACTACCACACCTTCGAAAGAGAGACATTGGAAATCATAGAAATGGTTTGCAGTATTACATAGTCACATTGATAGTTTCAATTTCAGTAAGATTAAAGGCGAAAAAAGTACAAATTCTGTGATAAGAAATGAGAATCTGAAACGAAAAATGCTGCACAAGATTCACAGCCCCATTTGCCCTTAATCATTCTCTTTTATAGATTGGAAGCAACTATTTCAAACACAAATAATCAGCTATGGACGCATTAAGAGAGACCGCCCTTCGCATTTTGCGGAAAACACTTGCCGGAATGGCCCCCGATAAACTCGTTGTCAAATCTGTTACTAAAGACGAAGAACAGGGTACTATAAAATTTGGAGATTCTCAGGCTTTCAGTCTTGATACGCCGGTTTACGTGCTTGGGGCAGGCAAGGCCGCGGCCGCCATGGCACAGGGCCTGCACGATGTGCTCGGTTCCCAAATTCGTGACGGCCTTGTCATCGCTCCGACCGCCGTTGCCGCCGAAACCAGCAGGATTGGTGCCATTCAGGTTTTTCCCGGCAGTCACCCGCAGCCGGATGAAGATACCATTGCCTCAACCCTTGAGCTGCTCAGCGTAGCCCGAAGTATACCGAAAGATGCCCTTACCGTTGTACTGATTTCCGGCGGAGCTTCAGCGCTTTTGGAGCTTCCGGCAGGTAAGCTCACGCTCGAGCAGCTGCGTGACGTGTATCATGAGCTTCTCCGCAGCGGTGCCCCCATTCAGGAAATGAACACCGTCCGAAAACAGCTTTCCGCCGTCAAGGGAGGTCAATTATTGCAACATATTTCATCAGACAAGGTCGTATCCCTGTTGATTTCAGACGTGCCCGGTGATGATCCGGCCTTCATCGCAAGCGGGCCCACAACCCCCGACAGCACAAGCGCCCAGGATGCACTTGCCGTACTCAAGAAATATGGTCTCGACGTAAAAATCCCGCCCGAAGTGCTTGCTTATCTGCATGAAGTTTCTCAAGACGCAAAGCCAGCTTTTGAAGGGTACCATCATGTTGAAATCGTGGGCTCATCCGGAATTTTTGCAAAAGAAGCCGAACAGCACTGTCAGGCGGAAGAGTTCGAGACCTGGATTGATCCGCAGCAGTATGATGCACCCATCGAAGAAGTCGCGGATTACATCATCGAACAGGTCAGAACAAACCGCAAACGCACCCGCGAAGCATTTTTATTTCACGGGGAAAGCACCGTGCAGGTCAGCGGTGACGGCAAAGGCGGACGCAATCAGCACCTTGCCCTTTTGCTTGCGACCAAAATCACCCGGCGTAAACGCACGCTTGTGATGAGCGTCGGAACCGACGGAGGCGATGGAAATACAGATGTAGCCGGCGCATTTGCGGCTCCTGATTCCGTCGCGAGGGCGGAAGCCATCGGAGTATCTGAGCAGAAGCACCTGGCAGAATTCGACGCATATCACTTTTTCAAGTCGCTCGGCGACCTTATTTTCACAGGACCAACCGGTAACAATGTGATGGACTTCCAGCTTATTCTTATTGACTCATGATTTGGGAACACCCAAGCCTGCTCTTCCTGCTCATTTTACCCGTGCTTTTTGCGGCACTGAGCTACTTTTTTGGTAAATGGCGTCAGAAAAAGCTCCGGGCATTTTTTTCGGATGAAATGCTTCGCCGTCTCAGTAATCCCGTATGGAGCCGCGGGCGTACTGCCCGCACTATTTTGCTTTATTTGGGCATAACGCTGCTGGTCATTGGCGCAGCCGGGCCCAAGATAGGGAGCGAAATCCGCGAAATCAGCCGGGAAGGGGTTGATCTGATTATCGCACTCGACGTCTCCCGCAGCATGCAGGCACAGGATATACGACCCTCCAGGCTGGATAAGGCCAAATTTGAAATCTCGAGTCTGATCGACCGGCTGCAGGGCGATCGGGTCGGACTCATCCTCTTTACCAATACGGCCTTCCTTCAATGCCCGCTCACGACTGATTATTCCGCTTTCCGGATGTATCTCGATCTCGCTTCTACCGATCAGCTGCCCTTTCCCGGAACGGATTTTAATGCGCCGCTGCAATTAGCGCGGGATACCTTCAGAAGCAGGACCCGTCAGGAGCAGCAGGCAGCTCAGGTTCTGCTTTTTATTTCGGATGGCGAAGACCACAGCCCCAGCATTGAGTTCACCCTCAATCAGCTCATTAACGACGGCGTTTTCGTGTACACCGTTGGCATTGGAACCCAAGCCGGGGCACCTATTCCCATTTATAATCAGGCCGGTCAGTTTACCGGCAATCATGTCGACCGGGATGGTCGGGAAGTGATTTCAAGACTTGAACCCGATCTGCTGCGCGAAATGGCACAGGCCGGACGCGGCGTGTACTATGAAATCCGGCGCGGTGCCGACCGTATCGACGGATTTACGGCACAGCTCGTTGACCTTGAGCGCAGAGAATTTGCGACAGAGCAATTCTCCGATTATGCCAACCGCTACCAATGGCCGGCCGCAGCAGGGCTGCTGTTCCTGCTTGTTTCTTTTATGATTCCCGTTTATAAACCGGTTAAGATAGAACGCTGACAGATAACTGCACTTTTCGGAAACCGGCTCTTTTTACTCTGCTTGCAGTTCGTGCCCGTTCGTCCTATTCAGTCTGCGTTCAGGCGACGAACGATCACACTGTGGCACTTTTCACTAAAAAAAAGCAACGCACTTATCTTCGCTTTGGGGGTTTTCAATCTATCACGGAGGCCTTGATGTTCTCTGAGTTTACCCAAAAAATAAAAAGGCCAGACATGTTTGTGTGGCCGGTTGCAGGGGGTGGTGCGGGGTGAAAGTGGCGCGTAAGTGTTTTTCGCAGGGGTGTTGCGGAAGCGGGTCGCTTTTAGGGCATGGTGTAGATTTTGCGGATGGTCCATTCGCAGCCGATGAGGAGGATGACGAGTAGAAACCACCAGTAGCTGTGGTGGGCCCGTGTGGCTACGGTGAAGGTTTCTGTGCGGAAGGTGCCGAAGCCTTTGTCGCGCAGGAGGTTTGGGATTTGGGCGGCCTGTTCATGGGTGACGAATGCGCCGCCGGTGCTTTCGGCGATGAAGCGCAGAAGTTCGTCGCGGCGGATGGTGTCGGTGAGTTCTAAAATACTTTCGTTTACGGTGAAGGAGCCTTGTACCTGATCCAGTTCGCGGGTGCCGCGCAGGGCGGTTGCTTCGTAGGTGTAGGTGCCGGCAGGCAAGGGGCGGGTTTCGAGGCGGAAGCGTCCGCTGCCGATGCTGCGCATGATAAAGGATTGGGTTTCAATCTGATCGCTGCTGAGGCTGACCTGAACGCTTGCTTCGTTGTCGGGCAGGCCGGTTTCTGTGACGACTGCGGCGCGGAAGGTGATGGCTTCGCCTTCATCAAAGCTGTTTCGGGAGGGTGCAAATTCCAAAAGCCCTTCGCTTACGCCGGTACTCGCCCATTTGATGAGGTTGTTTTTGAGCTCAGCCCGGAAATCCCGGTATTCGGACTGTGTGGATTGCTGCCAGCGGAACCAGTTCCATGCGTTGACCATGCCTACGCGGTAGTTGCCGAGCTGTTGTATGGAAAGGAGGGGGGCGCCGGTTGTGTCGTTGCGGAAGTTGGTGAGGAGGAGGTCCCGTGCGGCGGCGGCTGAGTTGTAGTTCCTAACCGGACCCCGAAGCTCGGGACCCCGTGTGAGGTTGAGTGGCAGCTGAAAGTCGAAGATGGGGTGATCCTGCTCGGCCGGGTTTACGGATGGGGAGATGGTGCCGATGGGGGTGTTGCCCTGCCGTCGGATGGGCGCGAGGTTGTTGGTGGCTGCCGTCATGTTTTCCAGATCGGTACCGGGCAGGGTGAAAAAGAGAACGTTGGTCTGTGAAGCGAGGCTCATGACTTTTTCCCGGAGGCTGTTGGGCAGCTGCCTGTGAGGGAATCCGTGGAGGATGATCAGATCGAGGGTGTCGGCATTTGCCGGGAGGGCGCCGCTGCCGCCTACGAAACCGGAACCGCCGGTCCAGGTCATGTAGCTGCTTTGAATGCTCTCGTCCGTGACCAGTAACTGACGCAGGGCACCTACATCGGGGTGAACTTCGAAGGCAAGGTGCAGGATACGCAGCTGATCGTCCTGCACGTCAACTGTAAAGGCATAGGAGTTGTTGGCCGCAGTCCATTCGCCTTCAAGTTCAGGGATTTCAATGCGGAAGCGTTCGGTGCCTTCTTCGTCGAAATCAACTTCGAAATCGACCTGATGGGCAGATCTTGCTTCTGTGGTTTGGATGGTTTGTACTTCCGCAAGCTGATTGTTCCGGAATAAGCGGACTTCGATGGAGCGGTCCGGAAAGCCATCGTTGAGTACTTCCGCACGTATGAGGCCGGTGGCGTTCACGAATGCCGTGCTGTTGTAGATGACGTTTCGAACAAGGACATCCCTGACCTGCGAGGTGTCGCCGATGGCTACAGTAAATACGGGCACGTCCAGGCGCTCTGCGGCTCTTGTGGGATCAAGTCCGCGGTTAAAAATTCCGTCGGTTACGAGAATTAGAGCGTCCATTTCGCCGGAAGCCTGATTGAGGCTGTTCAGGGAGCGGTTGATGTCCGTAACGCTGCCGGTGAGCGGGAGCTCCTGCGGATCGCTTTCGAAAAGGTCTGCGTCGAAGCCAAATGTGTTGAACCGAATGGTTGAGGTATCGGCAAGGCCGAGCTGATCAACGACTTGCCAAAAGTTCTCTTCTCCCTGCCAGTCGCCTTTTTCGATGGTTACGCTGCGGGAGTTATCAAGCATGACCGCGATTTCCTGTTTATGCTCGCGCTCGTCCGTGAATTCATACACCGGGTTAAACAGCAACAGGAGTAACAGGAACAGGGCTGAAGCCCTTAGCGTGGTGGCTGTCCATCGTGCGCCGGCAGGTAATTGGGTGTTTCCGGAGTAGGTCCACCAGCCTGCAGCTGCCGAAAACAGGATGGCAAGCGCCAGAAGTAATATGGCAAGGTCGGAGTCAAAACCGGAAATCATCAGCGGATCAGGATCAGGCTTCTTTGAGAATTCTGTTGATCAGGTCTTCGGCCTTTATGCCTTCGGCTTCAGCGGCATAGTTGTTCACAATGCGATGTCGCAGCACGGGTATGGCAATGGCGTTGATGTCTTCTTCGGTAACATTGAAGCGGCCATCGGCCAGGGCACGGGTTTTGCCGCCGAGAATGAGGAACTGAGAAGCCCGCGGACCTGCGCCCCAGGTCATGTATTTGTTTACGAAATCCGGTGCATAGGAGGTGTTAGGGCGCGTCATGTTAACGATTTTCACAGCGTAGTTAAGCACGCTTTCCGGAACCGGCACCTGACGGGTGAGTTTCTGGAAGGCAATAATTTCTTCCGCAGACAAGATGGTTTTGACGGGGGTACTCAGGCCGCTTGTGGTGCGGCTCACAATTTCGATTTCTTCTTCAAAGCTGGGATAATCCAGCCAAAGGTTGAACATGAAGCGGTCGAGCTGTGCTTCCGGCAGGGGATAGGTGCCTTCCTGTTCAATCGGGTTTTGTGTGGCAAGTACGAAAAACGGACGATCGAGCTGATAGGTAGTTCCTGAAGCTGTGACGTGATATTCCTGCATGGCTTCAAGTAGGGCGGCCTGCGTTTTGGGCGGTGTCCGGTTGATCTCGTCTGCCAGAATGATGTTGGCAAATATGGGGCCTTTGAAAAATTTGAACTCTTTTTTTCCGCTTGCGACGTCCGAATCAATGATTTCTGTGCCGGTGATGTCACCGGGCATAAGGTCGGGGGTGAACTGAATGCGGTTGAAGCTGAGATTCAGGGACTCTGAAAGGGTTCGGATAAGGAGCGTTTTGGCTAAGCCGGGCACGCCGATCAGCACGCAGTGACCGCGGGAAAATAAGCTTATGAGCAAGTTGTCAACGATGTGTTGCTGCCCTACGACAACCTTGCCGATTTCAGTGCGAAGCTCATTAAAGACTTCATGAAAGCGTTTTGCCTGTGCGATGGTTTCTTTATCCTGGGATTGCATGCGGTGTTGTTAAGTTCAAGAAGTTCGCCTGAAGCGCACTCTGCGGGGTTGATGAATGGTTTGTAGTCAGATTTGTAAAAACTAAAGGAAACGGGCCATCATTCAGGGAATAATGACCCGTTGTAAATTTTAGCGGCTTGCCCGCGGGCTTGCTATGCGGTATTCAATAAACATATCTTCGCGGATGTTCTGAATCCACCGGCTGAGCTCGCGCATTTGTTTGTCCTGCAGGGCAATGTTGCGGATGATATCGTAATCAATGTCAAGATTTGCCACATGCTCCGGAATGCGGTTGTTGAGCCTGATGATGCGGAAAGCCGGCTGTCTGTTTTGTCCGCTTCTGAGCGTATAGCGGATGGGTTCGGTAATATCGCCTTCACCTTCAAGGTTGATGATGGCGCGGTACAAGGCAGGTTCAAGTTCATCAACCGCAAGTCGTCGCTGACCGGTTTGCTGATTGATAATGCGACCGCCGGTTGGGGAGGTCTCAGGGTCTTCGGAGTGTCTGCGTGCCATTTGCGGGAAGGTCTTCCCGTGAACAAGCACACTGTCACGAATAGCTGTGAGGCGTTCGATGGCAAAGTTTTCGTCCACCTGTTCTTCCTGAACCTGAATCAGAATCTGATTGGTTTCAATCTGATCCCCGCTTCTGCGGTTCAGCCGGATGATGTGGAAACCGGCGTTGGTTCGTACAACCTGTGAGATGCCGCCGGGTTCTAAGGCTGAAGCGGCAGCGGCATACTCCGGTACGAGATCGCTGAGTGGCAGCATAGGGATAAGGCCGCCCCTGTTTGCACCCGGGCCACTGCTGTAGCGGCGGGCGAAGGTTTCGAAATCCGCGCCGTGGTTCAGGAGGGAATCGCGCAGGCTTTCTGCAAACTGACGTGCTGCGACTTCGGCTTCGTCAAACACGGGTGGAATGGCCACGATATGGGACAGCTCAACGGTTTCCGGAACTACGGGCAGCGAATCAGCGGGAATGCTGTTGAAGAAGGCCACGACTTCGGGTCTTGTGATACGCACGCTGCGAAGTTTCTGCTGCCGCAGCCGGTCTACCATCATATCCCGGCGGAAGCGGTCGCGATAGTCCGCACGGACCTGAATCAGGCTTTGTCCCATGGCCTGCTCGAGGGCCTGCTCACTGCCGGCCTGCCCGATGAGCTGCTGAATACGCTGATCCATCACGCGGTTGACTTCATCGGGTGTTACAACGATGGAGTCAATTTTGGCCTGTTCGTACATCACGTTATTATCAATGATGTTTTCCAGTACTTCAAACCAGAGTTCTTCTGAGAATTGCATGTCACGGCGGGCAGAGAGGATTTCGCCGATTTGTTCATCCACTTCTGATTTCAGAATAATCTGATCGTTTACCACCGCCACGATTTTATCCAGCACCTGACGCTGCTGTGCCTGTGCATTGGTAAAGGCTGCAGCGGTAAGTAAGAGTACAAAAGCGGTTAAAAAAAGTTGATTTCGCATGAAATTTATTTTGGGTTTAATCGAAGATGGTGATGGTGCCGTTGGCTTCTGCCTGTCGCAACAGGTTCTGACGAAGGGCTGATAGCTGATTCTGACGGCGTTCGGTCGTCAGCCATTGTTGAACCTGATCTAAGGTCCAATCCAGATCAGGTACGCTGCCGGCGTCCTGATTTTCAACCAGCTGCACAAAGTGGTATTGCCCGCCGATTTGCCGAATCGGGCTTACTTCGGTAAGCCCGATAACCCGCAGGAACTGCGCAAGTTCGGGTTCTTCTTCAAAGAGCGAGCTCAGCGGCAGGTAAAGCGCGGCGGTGCGGATAGAATACTCGGGATCGATTGCGTAATTTTGGGCGACCGTTTCCCATTCCACGCCCCGGAGCAACTCGTTGCGGGCATTATTGGCTTCACTAAACGTATTGGTGAACAGGTGATTTATCCGCACGTGTCGTTCATTGAGAATGAACTGTTCGCGGTGCATTTCATAAAAGTTGAATGCCTGTTCACGGCTCACATAGACGGCTTCGGTGCGGTCTTGGTAGGCTTCGGCCAAAAGCTCAACCATCAGCTGTCGCTCAAACCGGTCCATGGCTTCCTGAAAGGTAGGTAGCTGCTGAATGTTCATTCTCCGCGCTTCTTCTGCGAGAAGTTGTTCGAAGATCCACTGTTCCCGGTATCTTGATACAGCTGCAATGCTGTCTTCCCTAATGCTGCGTGGAGGAATATGACGCAGCGCTTTTTCAAGGAAAAGCTGTTCCCCGGCCGCCACAGCAATAATGGTTCCCTGTGGTTCAGTATCCTGGGATGCGCATGCTGTTAACAGCATGGTCAGGGAGGAGAAGAGGATAAAAAAGAGCGTCAGTCTGTTCATGTAAAGATGGCGTAGCGTGCCTGAAGCGGTAGCCTTACTGAATTACGTTGGTGTTTTCCAAAACTTCGCGCAAACGCTCAGGAAATGCAGTTACCTGAAAACGTTCGCTCAGGTAAGCATTCCATTCCTGTTCCCGAATGGGCTGAAAATCAGCCGAGACGCGCATAAAAGCTTCTTCGAAAGTCATGCGGCGCGGTTCCTTAATCTCCGCAAGATAAAGCATGGAAGGCCGGTTGCGGTATTCGAAAATTTCGGTAAAATCGCCTGCTTCCAGTCCCTGAAGGTGATCAAAGGGGAAGTCTGAAAGGTTGTTGATCATATCTGTTCTGAGAATCAGTCCGCTCACAGCTTCCCGCACTTCTTCAATAGCGACCCCGTGCCGGATTACTTCCTGTGCCTCGTGCAGCCGTTCTTCGGTGTCTGCGCTGATGCGGTAATAGCGGTAGCGGGTGCCAAAGCGGTAATTGTCGCGGTTGGCTTCAAATATTTCCTTCAGGCGGGTTGTATCCTGCGCCGCGTAGTTCCAGACCTGTCCTTCCACAAGACGGAAAACGGCGAGTCCTTCGTGATAGCGGTTGCTTAAATCGGCGAAGTCAGGGAACTCGGCTTTGGTTACGTCAACAATTACTTCTTCGGCCGCAAATTGCTTAAAGTCTTCAATCATGCCGTAGGAGAAAGGACCTTCACCGGTACCGTTAAGCTGTTGCATGAGGTAATCGTAAAATTCACCAAGGGTGAACGTGCGGTCGTGAATATCGTAAAGCGGAAGCGCCCGGTTTTCGGAGCTGAGCGCAACAGATGCGATGTGCCGGTTTTCAGTCTCATTCAGCTTTTGTTCGAAGAGGGCGAAGCTTTCTTCATGGAAGACTTCACCAGCTGACTGACGCACATTTTGCAGGGTAAAGGAGCGGTTTTCGCGGTAGCGGGGCAGGTTCCGGAGACGTTCGTAAAGTTCTTCGCGAAGCTGCTCTTCGTTCTGATAGGTACGGATGGAATCCAGACGCGCTATATGAATCCCATACTCACTTTCGAAAGGCTCACTCCATTCACCTTGCTCGGAAAGGCGGTTGATGTTTTCGAGAAACTGCGGCTGAAAGCGTGCAGGCTGAATCCAGCCGATGTTGCCGCCAGACTGCCGGGTGTCAGGATCTTCTGAAAAGGCCAGGGTCACGTCGTCCCATGGCTGACCTTCCTGAAGCTGCGTAAATGCTTTTTCGGCCCTTTCCATCGCGGACTCAGGCGTATTCTCGCCGCCTCTTGTGCGGAAATAGATGTGAGAGTAGCTGCGGTCAGGTACCGTTTCGCGAACTTCATACACGTGTACGATGTGGTAGCCAAAGCTTGTTCGAAAAGGCATGGATACTTCGCCGGGCTGCGTGCTGAAGGCGACATCTTCAAAAGGCTTCACAGCCCATCCGCCGGAAATAAACCCGAGGTCGCCACCCATACTCTGACCTCTCTGCCGGGTAGAAAAACGCTCCGCAAGCGTGTTGAAATCGGTATCGTCTTCCGGATCAAGGAAAATGTCGCGGGCTTCCATCAGCTGATTCCATGCTGCAAGGGTGTCCGCAGGGGAAGCGTCGGCGGAAACAGAAATAAGTATATGCGAAGTGCCGACTTCCGTTTTGCTGCGCGCTACGAGTTCATCCAGCAATTCTTCGCGGAAGCGCATTTCGAGCCAGTACGGGAAAACAGATTGCTTTTGGTACTGATTCAGTTCACGCAACACATCTTCATCTTCGAAATACCCTTCGGCCTTAGCAGCGGCAACGCGGGCTCTGTATATGAGATACATATCAAGGAACGCCATCATTTCTTCCTTGATTTCTTCCGGATCCTGTTCTTCCTGCAGCGGGGAGATGAAGAAACTTGACCTTAGTTCGGCAAAGGTAATCTCTCCTCCGTCAACTTTTCCGATTACAGCTTCTTCGGGTGAATCTTGCTGTCCGATATTGAGAATTGAGCAGGCGCCAAACAGGAGTGCTGCGGCAATGAAGGTGATTATTGATGCAAAACCGTTAGGTTTCATATATAGCTTTCTGTTTGTTGTTCTTTGGATGAATAAGTATGGGCGTCAAATTGATTAATCAATCAAAATAAGCAAAATTCGCGCGGCTTTGAAATATGCCCGACAAATCAATTCGCAACGCAAACGTGCTCTTCATGTTGTCTGCCGGCTTAGCTTTGTTGGTTAAAAATACAAAGCCCGTAAGGCGGGATATGAACGCGCTTACGGGCTTTGGAAAAGAGTTGGCAATACGCAGCTTAGTACAGCACTCCGGCAATGGTTGCGGTCATCATGTTGGCCAGGGTTCCGGCCATGACCGCGAGCAGTCCGAATTTGGCCAGGTCCGACTTCCGGCTTGGGGCAAGGCCCCCGATACCGCCAATCTGAATGGCAATGGATGAAAAGTTCGCGAAACCGCACAATGCAAAGGTTGCCATGAAAACCGTTCGTTCTTCAAGGGCGCCTTCCATCACGAACTGCGAGAGATCTATAAATGCAATAAACTCGGTGAGTACAATCTTAGTCCCGATCATAGATCCTACGTTTATGGCGTCGACCCATGGGACGCCAATTAAGAAGGCCAGCGGCGCGAAAATTATCCCTAAAATGCCCTGTATGGTAAAGTCGAAGTTCTCGGAAATGTTGTTGATGCCGGTTGCTTCACCGAAAATGCCGAGGAAATGGTTCATCAGTGCCAGAATAGCGATAAAAGCAAGGAGCATGGCCCCGACGTTAAGGGCCAGTTTAAGGCCTTCGGTTGCCCCTGATGAAGCGGCTTCGATACCGTTTGCGTCCGTTTTTTCTACCACAAGCTTAACTTCCCCGCGTGTGACCGGCTCTTCTGTTTCGGGATACAAAATTTTGGCAATAACCAGGGCTGCGGGGGCGGCCATTAGGCTTGCGCCAAGCAGCTGTTCGGCAAAGAGCTGCCGGCCGACTTCGAGTGCCAGTTCGTTGGCTTGCGCGTAGGCGTCGCCCAGCATTTGGATATAAGCCGCCATAATTCCGCCCGCAATGGTCGCCATCCCGCCGGTCATAACGGCAAGGAGTTCAGACTGCGTCATTTTTTCGATGTAGGGCTTTACGACAAGCGGGGCTTCGGTCTGACCCACAAAAATATTGGCAACGACAGACAGCGACTCCGCGCCCGAAGTTCCGAGCAGCTTTTGCATGCCCGTTGCCATGATTTTCACAATAAACTGCAGGATGCCGTAGTGATACAGCAATGTTGTGATGGAAGCGAAGAACACAATGGTTGGCAGTACCTGAAAGGCAAAGAAAAAGCCCAGGCTTTGTTCCATGCCCGGGCCAAAGGCGAGATCCCCGAAAATAAAGGCCGCTCCTTCAGTCGTAAATTCAAGCACAAGTACAAAGAAGGAAGATACCCAGCTAAAAAACAGTTTAGGCCAGCCAAGGGGGGCAAAAAATTCGGCAAGGTCGCTGCCCTTCAGAATGAAAACAGCAAGGGTGAGCTGAATGCTCAGGCCAATACCCACAAGTCGCCAGCTCACGGCCTTGCGGTTGTTGCTGAGGGCGTATGCAATTCCCAGAATTACAGCCATCCCGATAATACCGCGTATCAGTTCCATCAAACAGAATTTAGAAGGTTAAATTAATATTCAGCGTCAGGGGAGGTCTGTTCCTGTCCGGACGATTGCTGAGGCCGGAAGGGCCGGATTTCACGCCCCCGTTTTTGATCTACAGGCGGGCGGAAACAGTGTCGCGCCCTTGGTTCGTAGGCTTCCTTCTCCCCAACAAGCACGCGCTCATTGCTTTCGGAAATGCGTTGGGAGAAGTTGGCAATATAGCCGCTTTCCGCACAAATCGCGTGCAGTTTCGTCACATATTCGGCTATGGCAAGCAGATGGGGCATAGGTTCGAAGGGTCTGCCGAGGTAATCCATATCGAGACCGGCTATGATGACCCGTTTGCCGTCGTTGGCGAGGGTGTTGGCAACATCAACGAGCCGTTCGTCAAAAAACTGAGCTTCGTCTATGCAAACAACTTCTGCGTCGCCGGTCATGAGTACGATCTGATCGGCGGTATCGGCAACAATGCCGGGCAGCGCATTGGCATTGTGAGAAACAACCATCTCCTTTGCATAGCGGTTGTCGATGGCAGGCTTGACGATTACAACATGCTGACCCGCGATGTGCGCCCGCCGCGCCCTTCGGATGAGCTCTTCGGTTTTGCCGCTGAACATGCCGCCGCAAACAACTTCTATCCAGCCGATCCGGCGGTTGAGAATGGTTGGTTCATTAAACATGCCGCGAATGCCCGAAAAGGTTGAAAAGGACAAAGCGACGCTCCGCAGCAAAAGGAGCGCACGGGGCGATTAGCGGATGGGAAAAAGTAAAAGACACAATCAGATTTTGGTGACAGTGTAACAGAAAATGGAAAGCACCTAAAATGAGGTATCCCGCCTTAATAGTCAACGTGATAAATCACCCCTTAGGGAAAACGCAGGAACAGAACGCGCCTGTTCAATGAGCCCGATTGTTTTTGCAGTTTCTAATAGCCGGAATGCAGTTGGAAGCTTTTCAAACCGAGACGCAGTTGGTATCCCGGTAGTTTTTTATGTGCTTTTACCTTCGGCTGTGCAACCAAACCCCAAAAGCAAGGGGTTAATCTTTGATTTGGGAACTTATGAGCTGCCACGAAAGACCGTGATGTTCACGGAGTTTCCCCCAAAAAAACAGCTTCAGAATTGACGGCAGAGCCGGGTGCAGGGCTTGGTGCCGGGTTCACTGACCCGCATTTGATCCGGCCTGCAAAGCCTTTTTCATACGCACATATTGCTTGGGCGTGAGTCCGGTTTCTTTTTTGAAGGTTCGGATGAAGTGACTTACGCTTGAATACCCGAAAGAAAAGCTCACATCAGCGACCTGTGTGCCGGGCTGCAGCAGCATTTTTTTGGCTTGTCTGACACGGATTTCATTCAGATAATCCAGCGGACTTTGCCCCATTTCGGCCTTGAAGTGCCGGTAAAAGGACGATTTGCTCATGCAGGCCCTCTCCGCTACTTCTTCGATATTCCGGATTTTACCGGCGTTGTCGTGCATCCATGCAATAGCCATGCTTAGGCTGTCGGAGTTGCTGCGTTCTCTGAACTGTGAAAGCAGGAAGCCCCTTGACTGAGACTGCATCATGTGCACGACCAATTCCGTTGTGTTGATATCGACCAGGAAATCGCTGTTGGCATTGGACTCCGTGAAGAGATGAGAGAGCTTCTGTATTACAAGATCGACGGAGCGGTTGTTTGCAAAATGGATGAAGCCTTTTTCGTCATAGCTCCATTCGCTGTGTTCCGGCAGTTTGGGGCATTGCTCATTCATCAGATCCGCTACCTGCCGGATTTTGGTTACCGGAATTTCAAGGGTAATGCAGCTTGTGGGCTCCTTGAAGCGGGCGTCCGGAAAATCGATGTGTATGGTCTGATTGGGATGGAGTACCAGCGATTCCCCGGGCAGGAAGTCGAAGCTGTCCTGTTCGGGAATGTGGATAATTTTTCGCCCCGTAACCATCCCGCAGAACATCACAGAAGGGGCATGCAGCTCAACCCGCTCTGCCGGCTGATAGGTGTCGTAGATTGAAAACAGGGCTTCGGTGCCGGCATAAGTTGTGCGGTTTTCGACCAGTTTTTCAGGTTTCCGGTTACGAAAATCCGGGATGAGTGCTTGTTGTTGCATAATGATGTGTTTTGAATACGACCGCCCGTTATGGCGCGGTTTGGGTGCCGTAAAAACCGGTACCTTTACGAAAGCGGGAAAAGAAAGAAGTAATGAACTGGTGTACCTGTGCAGACCCGGCGTTCTGCCGGCTGCAGTGAAAGTTGAACAACCTTAAAACCGCTTACATGAGCTAATGTTCTGAAAGTAATGAATTTAAATGAATTACCGAATTAAAACGGATGTGGTGCCAGGCTTGAAGTAAGCGCTTTCGGTTGGCATTAAATGCAGGATAGGGTTATATTACTTGTTGCTTTGTAAACAGTCATTATTTCGCCTAATGCAGGATAATAGCGCCTGATGTACATAATGTAAGCGCTAACAATTTGCGGTTTAGAGCTCAGGCTCTTCGGCCGTGATCTTTGTGCGGTGTGCAGGCTTTCAGCCTGTCCAGATCCGTATCCCTCTTTATTAATTTACCAAAATGAAAAAAATACTTTTAACGGTCTCCATCTTATTATCGGGACTTCTGATTATGAAGTGTACAACTTCCGGAACAGCTCAGGACGAGCCGGCAACCGATCAGCCGCAGGAGTCGCTTGTTCAGGGCGCATCTGCGCACTGGATTTCACCCGACCGCGTACTGTGGTTTGCCGAGCGCGACGCCGCAAGATTCGAACTGCGATACAGTGAAGCCGCCGATATTGAAATTACGGCAGCTGGCGTGAGCGGGGGAGAAGCTCTCGCCCTAACACCAAATGCTGACCTGAACAGCGCACAGGCCGAAACCTGGCCTCATATTGCGGATTGGCCCGCTTTCTCGCTCACGACCGACCGCGATCTTGCACAGCAGGCCATCCGCGGCCCTGTTTTCGCCATTGCCTACGATGCACAAGACAACGTTATACAGGCTACCCGCGTGCAGGTGCCCGGCCTGATCGACGCCTTCTTCCGTTTTGATGGTACCCTTGGTCCCGTTTACGAAGGCGATG
Source organism: Cyclonatronum proteinivorum (assembly GCF_003353065.1). Lineage (GTDB taxonomy): Bacteria > Bacteroidota > Rhodothermia > Balneolales > Cyclonatronaceae > Cyclonatronum > Cyclonatronum proteinivorum. The sequence goes on from NZ_CP027806.1 coordinate 2,110,913, forward strand.
AGATCGTCCTAAATGTCTGGGCACCTACAGCGCAGGCCCTTGAACTCGTGCTCTACAACGACAGTAAAACCGAATCAAGCACCGTTTCAGGTGCCTATGACCGCGAAACCGGCGTATGGACCTTCACCGGACCCGCCGCTGACTGGGACCGCAAATTCTACCGCTTCGCCATCCGCGTATGGCATCCCGAAAACGGGGAAATCAACGAATACGAAGTTACCGATCCGTACTCTGTCAGTCTCTCAACCGACAGCTACTTCAGTCAGTTTGCTGACCTTACTGGCGATGAACGCCTCAAACCCGAAGGATGGGACGACATCCGGAAGGTGCAGCCGCGTCCGGTTGATATCACACTCTATGAAGCCCATGTGCGCGATTTCAGCATCTTCGATCAGTCTGTTCCCGAACTGCACCGCGGCACTTTCATGGCCTTCACCCACAACGGCATTGACGGGCGTGAGCTTTCCAACGGCATGGCGCATCTGATCGCCCTGCAGCAGGCTGGTCTTACGCACCTGCACTTGCTGCCCGTAAACGACATCACAACCGTGATCGAAAACCGTGACCTCCGCATCGACCTCGATCAACCGTACAGCCGCCTGTGCGAGCAGATGCCCGACGCAGATTCGCTCAAGCCCTACTGCGAGCGCTTTGGCGACACCCCGATTTACGAAGCCTTCCAAACCCTTGCCGCGGAAGATCCCGCAAACACCAGCATTCAGCTGCCTTACAGCATCCGGGGCCGCTACCACAGCCTCGCCCGCATGGACGGCTTCAACTGGGGTTACGATCCCTTCCACTTTAACGCCATTGAAGGCAGCTACGCAACCGATCCCAACGGCGTTGCACGTATCGTCGAATTCCGCGAGATGGTCAAAGCCCTGCACGAAATCGGCCTCAAGCTGGTCGTTGATGTGGTGTACAACCATACCTCGGCCCACGGTCTCGAGCGCCGCTCCGTACTCGACCGCGTCGTACCCGGCTACTATCAGCGCTACGATGTCGTTTCCGGCGAAATCGAAACCTCAACCTGTTGTCCAAACACCGCCGCCGAGCATTACATGATGGAGCGCCTCCTCATCGACTCCGTGCTGTTCTGGGCCAAGCATTACAAAGTCGATTCCTTCCGCTTCGACCTCATGGGGCATCACCCGCGCGCTGTAATGGAGCGCCTCATGGACGCCCTCGCAGAACTCACCCTCGAAGAGCACGGCGTTGACGGTGCAAACATTTACGTGTACGGTGAAGGCTGGAACTTCGGTGAAGTAGCCGACAACCGCATTTTCTTCCAGGCCACGCAGTTCAACATGAACGGCACGGGCATTGGCAACTTCAACGACCGCAAGCGCGACGGCATCCGCGGACGAAACTTTACCGACAGCGGACGCTTTCAGGGCTTCACAAGCGGTCAGTTCCTCTTCCCGAATGAAGACGCCGGCAGCGATCAGGATCAGCAGCTTAGTGACCTCCTCTTTCAGGCCGATCAGATCCGCGTTGGTATGGCGGGTAACCTGCGCAGCTACCCCTACATCAACCGCACGGGTGAGCGTGTAACCGGCATTACCGACTGGATCGGCTTCACCGACCTGCCGCAGGAAACCGTCAACTACATCGACAAGCACGACAACGAAACCCTCTGGGACAACACCCAAACCAAGCTCCCGCACGACATGAGCATGGATGACCGCGTGCGCGTGCATATGCTGAGTCTGGCCTTCATCAACTACGGACAGGGTGTGCCCTTCCATCAGATGGGCTCCGACATCCTGCGCTCCAAGTCGCTCGACCGCAACAGCTTCGACTCCGGCGACTGGTTCAACGAAGTCGATTTCACCATGCAAACCCACAACTGGGGCCGCGGCCTGCCGCCCTCCTGGGATAACGAGCGCAACTGGGACCGTCAGCGTGAATTCCTCACCAACCCGCTCATTCAGGTCGAAGAACACCACATGCGCCTCGCGCACGACATCTTCCGCGACCAGCTCCGGGTGCGCTACAGCAGCCCGCTCTTCCGCCTCGCAACCGCCGAAGAAGTCAACACCCGCGTGAGGTTCCACAACACAGGCCCCGATCAGCAGCCCGGCATCATCGCCATGACCATCTCCGACGGCCGCTGCGCCGGCGCCGCCCTCGACCCCAACTACGACGGCATCCTGGTCATCTTCAATGCACACAACGAAGCACAAACCTTCGAAACCGGCCTCAGCGGCCTCCGCCTGCATGACCTACTCGTAAGCGGTGCCGATCGGGTCGCACGCACCGCTGAAATTTCGGGTGAAGGCACCGTAAGCCTGCCCCCGCTTACAGCAGCCGTGTTTGTGAAACCGCAGGGCCGCAATCAGGGCGATTTCGTCTGCAACCCCTGAGCCACGCCCGGTAAGCAGGTAAATTAATTCCAGCCTCCCAAACAGGCGGGACAGCACCCAAGCTGTTCCCGCCTGTGTTTTTTTGGGGGGAAACTCAGAGAACATCACGGTCTTTCGTGGCAGCTTGAGAGATCCCAAATCAAAGATGAATGCGTTGCTTTTTTTTGGACGGCAGACCGCGGACAGGGGACGGACAGAAGACGGGAGACAGAAGATCATCTAATAAAAAAGTCATCTCGAACACCGGGACATAGCAACGCCGCAATTAAAGCCCCAATAACACGCCCTGCCCCAAAAGCCCACCGAAGCATCATGTGAGAGATCCCCTGAGGCTGTTCGACCCCAATATGAATCAAAGCCCCGAAGCCCTGCACCACGAGATCCTTCGACTCCGCTGTGCTTCGCTCAGGATGACATGCTCCGCCTCATGGCAAACGGCGCGGCAAGCCGCGCCGGGGGGTGCAACAGTGCCCCTGTCATCCTGAGCGGAGCCGGAGCGCAGCGAAGGCGGAGTCGAAGGATCTGGTAATGTGGCTTGGGAAGCCGGTAAAGACCTTGCTGTGAGACTTCGCTGTGTCCATCCCGAAAACGCCCACCCGCATGCATGGCGCCGCTGTTGTAGAGACGCGATTTATCGCGTCTCTACAACAGCGGCTACTCCGAAACCCACCGTCCTTATCCGGGATCTACCAGCTTCGGCCTGCGACCATGCCTGTTGCAGGCCTGCAAAATCGAATGCACACATTGCGGTTTTATCCGGTAACAAAGAAGGTGAAGGGGAAGGCTGAAGCAAGACAACTCTCTAATCCGTGAATCTAAAATCATCTCATTTCCCAGCAATCGGCATCAGCCTTTTTATCACAAAAAAGCCTTATATTTGGAAGCTAATGAAGAAAGCCCGTTTAGATTGAACGAATCCGGACCTGAAGGCATTAGCCCAACCGTTTCAAACCAAATCTCACTGCCCGCTATGACCTTAGAAATGTTTAAATCCAAGCTGCACATGCTTACCGTTACGGAGGCAGAACTGTATTATGAAGGGAGCGTAACGATTGATGAAGACCTCCTCGATACAGCCAATCTGTTGCCCTACGAAAAAGTGCAGATTGTGAATGTAAACAATGGTGCCCGAATCGAAACCTACACCATCCCGGGACCAAGAGGCAGCAAAGTCGTTTGTCTGAATGGTCCGGCTGCGCGGCTTACCGCGGTGGGCGACCGCATCATTGTTATCTCATATGCGCAGATGACGCCTGAAGAAGCCAAATCGCACAAGCCTCACACGGTTATAATGGGGAAAGACAACGAAGTGAAGCGGATAATCCGTGACTCCGTGTACCGTCAGAACTATGCCGATGAAGTCGGCATCTGAGCCCGGCCGTCCTGATGGCATCATCCCAAAACTCAGACAAGACCGCCGGCCCCGCTTCGCAACCTACGCACTGCGCATGGAGCGGTGAAACCCTTACCCCTGCGGAGGCACACCGGATCAGCCTTACGATCCCCGTACTCCTTGCCCCGCCCAAAACACTCGAACTCAGCATCGACAATTCGCACGAAGGGGAGCTTCAGGATTATGTCTCCCGCCTGAATCAGCGCAACCTTCGGTTCATGATCTACATCTTCGTGCTGCCCCTCGCACTCATCGCCATCCCCGCCATGCACGTGCTTATGCCCGAAAACAGCGGCCTCCTCTGGATCTTCGCCGGCATCCTCCCCCTCTTCACCGGACTCGTACTGCACGAATACCCCGTGCCGGTTCAGTCCTACACCGACGCCAAAGGCGTCCGGGGCCGCCTCAACCGCAACGCCCTGCTCGGCAAACTGCTCATGGGCGCAGGCCTGCTCCTCGCGGTATTCGGACTCGTGGGCTAAAACAGAAAAAATGCTGCCACTTTTCCCGGGTTGATGCCGCCTCTGCCCATGCGTGCCCCCATTATAAGCCCCGGAGCTTATACTCCCAATTATAAGCTCCAAACCTTATATTTTGAATTATAAGCCTTGAAGCTTATATTCTTGATTATAAGCCCTGGGGCTTATAATTTGGCGGGAAGTCTGTCATCCTTTAAAAAAACAACCCAATACCGGGCCGCGCAAGGTTGAAGAGTTTAGCCGGTCTGATTCAGTTTTTTTACCCGTTCCAGCAAATCGTCAATTACGGCCTCATTTCCTCTGAACACGCCTTCGATGCCATCCTGATCAAGGAAATCAAACGGAGGTTCGTATAAAGTGCCCACTTCAAGGCTGCCTTTTTCGGTATAAAAAGAGATCATCTGTTCAATAAAACTGATTTGGTTGGCCGTCAGACGGTTATCGGTGAGATAGTCTTCGAAATGCCTCAGAACGGCCGTTTTTTCAAGCCCGCTGCATGTACGGATGAACTGCACCAGATTGATGCCTTCCCCAATGGCCTCATGTAAAACAGACAGGTCTGTATCCGGATCGGATTCCATCAAAAAAGTTTCGAGTGTTAGAAGCTCTTTGTCGGTCAGGGGCTGTGCGTTTCGGATTTTTTGAATGACAAGGTGCGTTTGGTGCTCTTCAATGAACTTTTTCAGCTTACGGCGGTAGCGCTCATAATCTACGGTTGTACCTGAGGTATCGTAGTTCACAACCGCCGGACTGTCGAAGGTATCCTGAAAATCAGTGTAGACAATGGACCGCTTATGCTGATCTATGTGCTGTATCAGATGGCGCATATCAATTCTGACCTGCTCGAGGTTTGAAAGGCTTGCTTCATCCCAAAAGGCTTCATCCTTTGCTTTGCGCAGGGTTTCGCTCACTTTTTTGATGGCAGGGATGTGGCGTTTGGCCCAAAGGTGCTCCGCAAAGCGTACGACGGTTTCTTTGGTCTGACGCGAAGACAGAACGCCATCCAACAGCTGATGCTGCAACACCAGCATCAGGTGATCGAAGTAGCGCACGGTCTCGTGCTCGGAAAGATCAACCGGCAGAATCTCGCCAAGCGCAGCGCAGATTTCCTTGCGTTCCCCGGACTGCAGGTGCTCCCAAACACCCCTGTCCTGCAGGCGGTCGATAAGTCTGAGATGTGGTCTTACCTGTATGCTCTGCCGCTCCAGCCCTGACACCTGCTGATGCAGCATATTGAGCAGTTCTTCGCGGTAGTGCTGAAGGGCTTCATCCTGTTTCCACGGAGCATTGCTCAGTTTCGCTGCTAACAGCAGACGCTTTTCAAAAATTTGTGCCTTGAGCGACGGAGGCACAGTCGTATCTGCTCCTTCGGGGTTCTGATTAAAAAATTCAAAGTTTCCGCAGTAGTCAAAAATCAGAAAGTGTGTTTTGTGTTCACCGGGGCTGAACAGGTTTTTGCAGAGACGTGTGCCGCGACCTATCATCTGATGAAATTTCACTCTTGATTTGACCGGCTTGAAAAAGACCAGATTCACAACTTCGGGCGCATCTATGCCGGTATCCATCATGTCAACAGAGACCGCAATAACCGGCGCTTTACTTTCCGTTGAACAAAAAGCATCAATAAGTTCCTGCGCGTACTCAACCTTGTTATGAATCATTCTGCAGAAATGCCCGGCATAGTGCGGGTAGTTTTCGTCAAAGATTTCACAAATGTACTGCGCATGTTTTTGGTTGCGGGCGAAAATAATGGTTTTGCCGAGCCGGTCGCCGCCTTCTACTTTCAGTCCGTGTTCCATCAGCTGCCCGAGTACCTGTTCGACCGTATCGCGGTTAAAAAGCCATCGGTTGAGTTTTTCAGGTTCAATATGCTTGGGCATGGTGCCGGTTTCGTCATCCCCAAGTAAGTCATCATACTGCTGTTTTTCTTCTTCGCTTAAATCCTCGTAGCGGATACCCTCGGTAAGGAATTTGCCGGTTACGGATATTTTTTGAGGCGGCACCAGGTAGTTGTCTGCTACAGCCTGCTCCAGTTCATAGGCAAAAGTCGGATTCCCGTTTTCACAGCCAAAAGTTTTATAGGTATCGTGCTCCAGCTCATCCTTTGGGGTTGCTGTCAGCCCGAGCTGAAGCGCGTCAAAATACCGGAAGATGGCTTCATACTTGTTGTAGATACTGCGGTGCGCCTCATCTATAATGATGAGGTCGAAGTAGCCCGGGTCAAAGCGCCGAAACCCATGCTCAAGCTTCTCGATCTGATTGAGCATGGTTGGATAGGTGGAAAACACGATGCGGGCCGCAGCGTCATTTTTATCTTCGACCAGGTTAACAATGGGAATCTCGGGCAGGTGTTCCGCGAAGCTTTTGTAGGCTTGTCTCACCAGCGGGTTACGGTCAGCCAAAAACAGTACGCGTTTGGCCCATTTATACCGGAACAGCACATCGCAGACCGAGATCGCCGTTCTGGTTTTTCCTGTGCCGGTTGCCATAACCAGCAATGCTTTTCGATGACCCTGCTGAAAGTGACCGGTAACTTCCCGGATGGCGTGTATCTGATAGTAGCGGCCCGTAATCTCATGTTTTACCGAAACGACCCTGAGTTCCTGTTTTTCGCGTTTCTGAAAGAAGAGTTTTTGAAGGCTCGCCTTGTTATAAAACCCCAGAACCGGCCGCAGCGGATAGGCGGCATCATCCCAAATGTAGGTTTCGTAGCCGTTTGACAAAAAAATCACGGGGCGCTGCGCAAACTTTTTTTCCAGGGCATTGGCATAGTGACGGGCCTGCTCCTGACCTTCCAGAAAGTCGCGGTTACTCCGCTTGGCTTCTACCAGCGCAAGCGGCTTACCGGTATCATCCCAGAGCACATAATCAATGTACCCTTTCCCGCTTTTGCTGGGCATCCCGCTGATTTCATATTCCCGCACGTTTGGCGCGGCAGGATCCCAGCCGCTTTCCCGAAGCATCACATCAATAAGCAGCTCACGGGTTTGGGACTCATTATAATCGTGTGTGTCTGCAAACCTGCGGCTCTGCAGCCGCATCTGTTTGATTTCCCGGTTCCGCTGTGCCAGGGCTTCATCTTTTTCGCCCAGCGCCTGCTCCAGCGCCCGAAGACGGGCCGCGGCTTCCTCATTTTCTTTGGACAGCCGCTCCAGCTCAGCCGGACCAACCGGAGACTGTTCCGGTATGGCCGGTACCAAAGCACGGCTGAAGGTGAAGTTCTGAACGGTGACATCTTCCGGCGCATAGGTGCTGTAGAGCCAGTACATCACATGAAAACACTCTTCGCAGATTTTGAGCGCTTCTTCCGCAGAAACCCGTCCCTTTTGATGCAGGGCCTGATTGCCCTTCCGCCGGATCAGGTCCATTTTCTCCCACACCTTGAAGCCTGTGATTTTCTTAAAGGCTACTTCATTTGTGATGGTGTAGAAGGAGGTATCGGCAGGAATCGTCAGATCTTCATCATTTTTGTACATCCAGAGTACCACCTGTTCCACGAGATGCCGGGCCCGCCCACAGGCCATCTTGGGATCAAAAAATACAAGGCGCTCAACGGCCTGTGCCTCCTCAATAAATTCAGGCCAGTCCGGCTGCAGAAAGGTGAAATTAGACATGACTATGGTTAAGGTTCATTCACATCGGGTGAAATAGCATCGAGCAGACCGAAGTCGAACGAAAGGCTTCAGATTCCTGAATACCAATTTAATTTAAAATTTACCGGCATAGCATTGTCGGATGGAAAATAAGAAGTGTATAAGAATAAGCGTATGGTAAACCAATATTAAGGTAAGCAAAAGACAATCATAATACTTCATAATCGAATATCAGAGGGGATTCTGCAGGGTTATCCCCAATCGCGCCAAAGTATTTGCTGCAGTTTCTCACAAGCTGCTTTGTGTTTTTTGGGATTCATTTTTTCCAGATTTGCCATTTTCCAGCGGATGCCCGGTAAGGACTGTATTTCGCTATGAGGAAACAAATGCCACTTCGGGAATCCCTGCTTAAAACTTAGTATGAATTCCCGCTCACCTTCCGTAAAGTCCTGATTCAGTTTTTGCACAACCATTTTCCAGGATTCAACCAAATCATCCAGCTTAACCGGCTCAAACGCCATACCTTCAAAGGATTCGTGAAAGGTTTCTTCAAGATCATCTTTTAGTTTGGGATCAAGCAATTCGGCAATTGGGCGGTTATGACTTAACAGATATACAATGAATGCCTGACGCACTTTGTCTGTGATTCCTGCATTTTTATACAGATGATGCACATCGAAAAGATCCCTGGGATGCTGCCTGTCTAAGGCGGCACAAAGTTTTCCAGCATAAAGATCCTCAACCGATAATGTTCTGACCTCCATTGTTTTTCCAAACATTTCTTCCACTTTTTTTGCCAAAGGAAGTTTTACCGGCGGATAGACCGAGCCACGAATGGTTAAATTAGGCTCAATTTTGACGACGATTTGCCCGCAATTGATAATCAGTCCATACGACAGACTTCCCTTTGTTTTGTAATTGATTTCCGCCCCCGCTATAAATTTTTTGCACCTGCTCCCAATCTCTTTGAGGTGAAGGTCGATTTTTGTTAGGGTTGTCAGCCTGTCTTGTATCGGGAGGTACGTCAGATCAATGTCAACCGATAGCCGTGGAAAGTCCTGAACAAACAGATTAATTGCAGTTCCCCCTTTGAGTGCAAAATCCTCTGTGCGGGAAACAATTGGCAAAACAGTTAATAGCAGGTCAACCTGTTTAAAGTAAGCACTGCTTCTTATGTCCATGATACTTCCGGCACCTCCTTTGGTACTGTTATCTCGAACGTACTGTTTAGTTTCCCGTTTTTCACAATTGTTCTTTTCCCTGAACCGAGGTCTATTTCACTAACTTTGAGCTTGTCGTACCAGGGCAACCCATGCGTTTCCGCCATAAAAAGAAATAAACGTTTCACTTTCACTGAGGTGCAGTCTGTTAAAAGGCGCTGTACCAAAGCGGGCCTTAGGGTCATCATTCCTTCTGTCAGCTCCCATGCTTTTATAAATTTGGGTTTTGAGTTCACGTGAGAAAGCAGTTCCATAATGGCACGCTCGGGCTCTGACATCAGTACCGGTATGCCGCTTGCTGTTTCTATTGCTTGAACCCCTAATTTTTTGCCTTTAAACAATGTTGATATATGCAGTTTTATATCGACCTGCCAGTCATAAGAAGTAAACCAGGCGGGAAGCTTTCTCTTTGAGGGGGTGTATAAATGACACTGATTCAAACGCGGACTTATATTTTGACGAACCCCATGCAGCTCCAATGCGGTCTCTCCGCCTACATGTATGGCGTATCCAAGCTGATGTTGCAGGGCATGCACCGCGCCCTCCCATAAGGGCTCATCCTGTGTTTTCATAAAGGCCCCGGTTCCGATTGACTTAACCCAGTTGCTTTTTTTGTAGCCAAAGAGCATATCCGGGGTGTACCCGTTGGCCGAAAGCCAGGGCGACGTATATATCATACCCTCTTTCCACCCTGAAAGCAGTTTGTTGAGTTTCGTGTTTCTTTGATTTGGTGCCATTGGTTTAAAAAAGTCTTGTTTGATAGAATATAAACCAATCTATTGAAACTATTCCAAACCTACAAAGCAGCAGACAAGTTTACTTTGGTTCTCATTAATTGACGCATAACCCATTAGCGGAAACTTTTTCAAACCAGTAGAGCGGAAATATTTGATTGGCACTTCGGAGCTGTCCTTTTGGCAATTCAGGGATAAGCCGAAAGCCCGCCTCACTTTCAAACCTCTAATCAGCTCAGTATGGGACTTCTTGACTTCAATACAGACAGGGACAGCTTAAAAAGAAAGATTGTCGTCCGCTTGTCTTGTTACTTTTTTGTAAGTATATTTATAAGAGTAATATTTTAAACCAAAGTAATTAAGCTATGACAACCATCAATCCACACCACTTCAACTCCGTTCGTACCTCGTTTAAAATAACAGCGGAAGCTGATGCACTGCTTGAGCAGCTTGCCGACAGGTACAACATCACTCAAAAAGAACTCTTACTTACGCTTATGATTAAACATACCGACTTAGCTGCCCGTGATCTCGTGTCTGTTGATCCCAAGGCAACATTTGTGACGAAAACCAAGGTCATGGCCCAGGCTGTACTACAGTTTCTGGGAAAAAAGGCAAAAGAGCTGGCAACACATCGGGATACTATTCTTGAATCCCTCATTTATAAAGGCAGGGAAGGATTGCAAACCGAGCAGGAAGAAATTGAAGCCGTAATTCCTGACCTGAAAGCGGTCTCGGAGCAGCTCAGACAAATCAGAACCGCTAACGGATTAGGCCCGGAACACCCCGCAAACACAAGAATTGATATTCTTGAAATTATGGTAGATAATCTTACCTCGAGCCTCGAAAGTTATCTTAAAGAAGGAGTTCCAATTTCTTCCGATGATTTTTCAGACAGCGGAGCCTCACCCGCACCTCATGTTGCGCAGGCTGATGTAATCCCAGCCAACAGCTCTTACCTCAAGGTTTACAAGTCAAGGGTACCGAATTCAAGCATATCCCTGGAGCAGGCTGTGCCCACGCAGACCTTCATAAATCTGGTGAAGCGAGAGGCTGATAAGGTGCTGTTAAAACAGAAGAGCGCTCATCACCTGTGGGATTTTGGTGTTCGTGCATCGCAAGACATTGAGCAGGATGATACGATGTGGATCCTAACGGGTGAAACGCTTTATAAAGCCAGCGTTACGTGCATTATTGCTGATCCGGCCGGTTCAATAGGGGACGCTATTGGATGGGTGCGCCAATACAAAAAACCCTGGAAAAATGTTTGCGTACTCAGCCAAGTGGAAAAGCAATCTTCCATTCCCGCACACATCAGGTCTGCCATGCACAACAAAGCTGCTGAAATCCATCGAAACTTCTTTCGGTTATAGAGGGTCAATACTCCCTTAAAAACCTGACCGCTGAGCATGCAACATCGGGAAACGACCAACTCAGGCTTGCAATCTATTCAGCCCTTCTGCCTCTCTTCTCTGTAGCTTATCCCCGAGATGTTTAGCCGGTTTCGGCTTTCCGGGAGCGTTATTTTCATTTCGGGAGCGTTATTTTCATTTGATGATGAAGTCAGAATACTCCTTATGGGTTTTTAAGCTGTATTTTTTGGGAAAACTCAAATTTTCTGTGCGATTTGAGTTAGCTATAGATTTTTTTAATCCCGATAAACGCGCACATATCCAAAGGTCCATCACATAAGAACGCAGCAAATTATGCTGTGCCATGCAATACCGATAGTACAAAGGTTATTTACACTTCAACCATGAGTAAAAAAGAATCCATAACCATCCGCGTAAACGGCAGAATCGGGGAAAAAGAGATTTCACCTGAGCTGTTCGATATTTCTGATATCAGGAGCTTAATAAACGATTTTGAGAATATGCTTTTTCCCGATTCGAAAAAGAAAAGGCCTCCTGTTTCATATATGATAGAAAAAGGTTCGGTTGTTAACACATTTACAACCTCGAGACAGGAGGTGCTTGGTTTTCAGGCGCTTCTGATTGATGTCCAAAAGCATAATTCATTAGATCTCCTCGAACTTAAGTCAGCAGCTGCTTTTGAAAATCTTCAGCGGAATGCTGATGAAACCAATCTTACCTACGAGATTTCGACATCTCTTGCGGCAGACTCAAGCCCTTTGATAATTTCACCCAATACAGCATGGAAGCGAACAGATGATATATGGGTAGATGCAGAGTTTTATGTTTATGGCGAAATCACCAATGCCGGAGGGAAAAACAATAGTAACATACACGTAGATACCAAAGAGTATGGCATACTCACCATAGCCACAGACAGATTTACTTTGAAGGAAAAAGAAGAAAATATTCTTTACAATACCTACGGCGTACGTGTTAAGGGTAAACAGCACATCGAAACCGGTGAAATGGACCCCAAAAGCCTTCGATTGATTGAGTTGATCAATATGAACAAAAAGTACGATGAGAACTACCTTGAATCACTAATTGCTAAGGCTACACCACGTTGGGAGGGTATTGACGCAGAAGAATGGTTAAACGAGCTAAGAGGGACCAATTAGCATTTCAAGCCGCGTAAAATATCACCTTTACTTTCCTCCCAGGGTGAATAGGTGACTTCATCCTTCTTGATCGCATTTTTTCGACGATTCAGTTCATCGCCATGCCATGAAGGCAAGGTGTAGTCCGGCGTGGACGATAAATCGTCCCAAAGAGCTTCCATGAGCTGTATTTTCTCAGGAAGGCTAAGTTTTTTTATGGAGGGTTTGTTGTTCATACCTTTCAAGTTAACATATTATCCATTCATTTCAAGTGCTTAGTTTTTGGGCAATATAATACCCTGCCATCATCACCATACTCAAAACTTTCTCGTATATGTAACTGCAGTTGCCATGATGATGTGGCTTTGGGGTGATGCCATATCCGAATTCTCTTTTCAGGTTTTTGAAAACGCTTGTTGCACGAGAGATAAAAAAAGGCTTTCAGACTTTTGCATAAACTGTTCAGCCGATTTTATCTCAGAGTCAATTTTTTTGAATATTTCAGTAAAATGTTTTTGACTTTTTATGTCAGGTACTGGAACTAAAATTTCTTGGAATTTAGACTTTTTCAGAATCGGTAAAGTGGTTGATTTGGCATTTCTTTTTATTTCATTTTCCAACAGTTTTAAAGCAATGTACCCATATTCATCGGTGACAGCGCCCCGCTTCCATTCAATTGTGTTAATTTGTTGATTGAAACCACTCGTTTCAGTTGCAATACCCACTTTTCCAATTGTTGCTCCAATACAACAAACCATTGTAGCTCCTTTCCTTACTGACTTACTGTATCCCAAACCTTCATTAGATAAGAACCTTGTTGGGGATATTTCTCTTTTACCGAGATCTGAAGGAGTGACAAAAGGAATGTCACCTATAAAAAACTCCGGCACTTTTGTACTTGGTGTTTTTCCCGTTTGCACTTTCCCCACATCCCCCAATTTCCTAACCTCCCACCCCTTCTCATTCCGTACCGGGTCCCCGAACATATCCAAAAATACGCTTTGGATGAGGGCGTCGTATTTGGCGAGCATTTGACGGTCAATGTCAATCAGGCGCTGCGCACGGTCAAGCTTCGCGACAATGGCGCGCTGCTCGGACAGGCTGGGGAGGGGGATTTTGAGATTTTTTAAGTCTTTCTGTGTAATTGAATTAAAAGTTGATCCACGTCCGGAGTCAGAAATCTTTTGCTCAACTTTACTAAAGTAATACCTCAAATAGCTTCTATCAATTTCAGCTCCAACTCTAATCGCTGCAAGACCACGACCTATACAACACCTTTCATTAGCTATGTTAGTTGGCCCTACCGGTGCCCTAACTGAAAATAAAATGTCACCTTCATGAGCTATTTTTGTAGGTTTAATGCACCAAGTAGAAACAGATGGGTATTTTTCTCCAAAGTCAGCCTTGCCTTGGAAAAATGGTATACCTAGGCCTTCACTATTATAAAACTCTGATTTAGGAGATTGACCCTCAATAACTTCAGCTATGTCTTCAAGCTTCACCCACTTCACAGCATCCCCTCCAATTCATCCAAAATCCGTAGCCGCTCTTCGGCAAGCTGACGCAGGCCCAGCTCGCCGTCTTTTCCGTTGATGATGGTGAGCGGGTCATCATATTCCACCTCCTCATATTCCATCTCTTTGTAGCGGTTGATCGAAAGATCATAGCCCTGCGCCACGATTTCCGCTTTCGGCACCATGAAGCTCTTGTCCGTGCGCTTCCGTTTGGCCTCTTCCTCCGGCTTGTGATAGCGGGCCACAATATCCGGAATGTCGTTTTCCTCCACCGGCGCGCGCTTGTCATCGAGCGAGAAGCCGTCGGCCTGCATGTCATAAAACCAGACGTTCTCGGTACCGCCCGAATTGGTCTTGGTGAAGATGATGACCGCCGTGCTCACCCCGGCATACGGCTTGAACACCCCGCCTGGCATCGAAATTACGGCGTTGAGCTGATGCCCTTCCACAATCAGCCTGCGGATTTCCCTATGGGCGGTCGAGCTTCCGAAGAGCACGCCGTCCGGCACGACGACCGCGGCGCGTCCGCCCAATTTCAGCGCCCGAATGAAGAGCGCGTTAAACAGCAGCTCCGTTTTTTTGGTCTTCACGGTTTGCAGCAGATCGGTTGCTACGCTGTCATAATCCAGCGACCCTTTGAATGGCGGGTTGGCCAGAATCAGGTCAAAGCGGTCGCGCAGGGCCGCGCTTGTGCTCGAGAGCGAATCCATGTAATCAATCGTTGCCCCGTCGAAGCCGTGCATCACCATGTTCATGTTGCCGATGCGCAGCATAGAACTGTCGAAATCATAGCCGGTAAACATGTCCCGCTGAAAATGACGGCGCACCTTTTCATCAATCATGGCCGCGGCATGATGTACTCGCCCGCCGCAACCAGGAAACCCGCCGTGCCACAGGCGAGGTCCGCAATGAAATCGGTCGGCTGCGGACGGGTGAGTTCCACCATCATCTTAATAATATGCCGGGGCGTGCGGAACTGCCCGTTCTGACCCGCAACACTCAGTTTGGAGAGCATGTACTCGTACATATCGCCCTTGGTATCGCGGTCGCTGAGGTCGAGTTGATCGAGCAGCTGCACGACCCGCGCCAGGGTAGAAGCCTTCGGAAACATGAAAATGGCGCCTTCCATGTGCTTGCGGTAGGTGCTACCGTTGGCACCGCCCAGCGCCTTGATGAAGGGAAAAACGTCATCCCTGATGCGGTCGAACATCGCCTGCGGTTCAAGCTCCCGCAGGTTGCGCCACCGCAACTGCTGCTCCTGTGGCCAGAAAACCGGATGCTGAACCGGGATGCCGGTTCGCTCAGCCCGGCGCTCTTCGCGGCTCTGCTGATCATCGAGCCCTTTGATAAACAGCAGGTAGGTAAGCTGCTCAATAACAGTTAGCGGATTGGAGATGCCCGCGGTCCAGAGCGTCTCCCAGATTTTATCGACCTTGTTTTTTAATTCGCCGGTAAGCACGGAATCTAATTTTGAGTGATATCTGATATAAAGGATGTGTTTCGGCCTTACATTACAGGCATTGCCGCAATGATGCAAGCTTTTTCGGGCGAATTTCAACCCTGATGCGTTGCAAGCCTTGCTCACCACTATAAGCCCCAAACCTTATATTTTGAATTATAAGCCTTGAAGCTTATATTCTTGATTATAAGCCCTGGAACTTATAGTTTGGCGAGAAGTCTGTCATCCCATACGTAACATCAACCCAATACCGGGCCGCGCATGATCAAAGCCGTACTCACCGGAGATGTCGAAAACTCCACCGATCTGGATGCGGCAGAGCTGCAGGCACTCATCGGTTTGCTGCGGGAGGAGCTGGATGCGGCAAAGTCCGCCGGTCTGGTCGAAAATCTGGCTTTTTACCGGGGCGACAGCTTTCAGCTTATCGTGCCCGATCCTGCTATGGCCCTTGACCTCGCGCTTGCCCTCAAAACGCGGGTGCAGTTCGGCATGGAGCCTGAGGGCGACAAAACCCGCCTCAAAACCCGCTACGATGTCGCCCTATCGGTTGGCCTGGGCGAGCTCGGCAGCCCGAAAGAGCTCACCACCGCGCACGAGCTCCCGTTCCGGCTCTCCGGACGCGGACTCGACGAGCTCAAAAAGAACAAGCGCACCCTCGGCGTGTTCACCGGCAACGAAGCCGCCGATGCGCAGTTCGACGCCCTCCTCTTTCTCTACGACTGGATCATGCAGCAATGGACCGTAGCCGGCGCCGAAGTCGTGTACCACAAACTCCGCGGCCTCACCGAACAGGACATCGCGGCGCTGCTCGGCATCAGTCAGCCCGCTGCCAATCAGCGCAGCCGCGCAAGCTGCTGGAACGGCTGGAAAAAAATTCAGGCGCAGTACGCGCAGCTTCTGGAGGCCCGCTATGGATGACCTCCTCGCCCTGAGCACCGCCCTGCTGCTCGCGCACCTGCTCACCGACTTCGTGTTTCAGCCGCGCCGCATGGTCGAAGCCAAACTCGCCCGAAACCTCCGCAGCGGCTGGCTCTACCTGCACGCCGTCACAGCCGGACTGCTCGCCTGGAGCCTCTCCGGCCTGCTCGCGGGCCAATGGACGGCGCACGAACTGCTGTGGGTCACCGCCCTCACGCACCTGCTCATTGATGCCGGCAAAATCGCCCTCCAAAAGCGCTTCAAACCCGAACGCGAAACCGCGCTCTTCTTCGGCGATCAGCTCCTGCACCTGCTTGTCATCGCAGGGCTGGTGATTTGGTTCGCAGGCCCCGAAGCGATTCAAAACCTGTGGACAGAACTGCCCCTTCAGGACGCCGCCGTGCTGCTGCTCGCGGTCATCTTCCTGCTTCAGCCGTGCAGCATCATCATGCAAAAACTCCTCGCGCTCTTCCCCTCGATTTTCAATGGCGAACCGGGCAAACTTCCGGATGAGCTCCCCCTCGCCGGTCAGTGGATCGGCTACGCCGAGCGCCTCCTGATCCTCATTTTTGTCCTGATCGGCCAATTCACCGCCATCGGCTTCCTCGTTGCCGCCAAATCCATCCTCCGTTTCGGAAGCGAACAGAAACAGGGCCCGAAATCCGAATACGTACTCCTCGGCACCCTCTTCAGCTTCACCATCGCCCTGATTGCCGCGCTCACAGTCCGCGCTATTCTCCCGGTCTGAAGCAAATAAAAACACGTAATTCCACAAGGGTGCCCTGAGCCCCGCTGCGCAAGCCAATCCGACGCATCGTATTTTTTTGGGGGAAACTTCCAGAACATCAGGGGCGCCGTGAAAGATTAAAAACCCCAAGTCAAAGATGAATGCGTTGCTTTTTTTTCAGTTGGGGGTGACCGACGGCGGACGCCGGACCGCAGACGGCGGTGGACGGTGCTTACAAATCGCCATCTAACACAAAAAACGAGTCATCTCGAACACCGGGGCATGGCAACGCCACAATAAAAGACACGGCAACCCAACCTGCCCCAAAAGCACACCGAAGCCTCATGTGAGAGATCTCCTGCGGTAGTCCTGCCCCGATGTGGATCAGCGCTTAGGAGCCCTGCACCACCAGATCCTTCGACTCCGCTGCGCTTCGCTCAGGGTGACAACGCCGAGTCGCGTCAAACGGCGCGGCAAGCCGCGCCGGGGGTTTGGGGGCGGTGCTTTCGGGCTACAAAGGTGTCGCTCCTACCGGAGCTGTTTTTTAACCAAACAACATAAAAACAAGTCATCTCGAACACCGGGGGATGGCAACGCCGCAACCAAAGCCTCAGCAACCCGACCTGCCCGGGCAGCCCATCGAAGTCTCATGTGAGAGATCCCCTGCGGCGGGCTTGCCCCGATAGGGATCAACGCTGCGGAGCCCTACACAACCAGATCCTTCGACTCCGCTGTGCTTCGCTCAGGATGACAGGCTCCGCCTCATGGCAAACGGCGCGGCAAGCCGCGCCGGGGGTTTGGGGAAATGCCCCTGTCATCCTGAGCGGAGCCGTAGCGCAGCGGAGGCGGAGTCGAAGGATCTGGTGATTAGGTTTGGGATGTTGGTTCGGACGCTCTGTTAATCCGTGCTGTGATGATGACCCGGAGCCCTCCACGCCGTCATCCCGGAAACGCCCACTTAGGTGTATGATTATCAATATCATAGATCAACGGCGTTATCCGGGATCTACTAGCTTCGGCTTGTTACTATGCCTGTTGCAGGCCTTCAAAACCGAATGCACACATTTCAGAACAGGCCTCCCAAACCCACTATTTCATCGCGGCGGCTCCCGCTTGGTAGATCCCGGATAATGCTGCACGTTAATTTGGGAAGCTAATTAAATGCCGAAGCGCAGCATTTCCGGGAAGACGGCGTTTGGGTTGATGTTTTCACATCATCCTGTTCATCCTGTAATCATAAAAATCCTGTTCAGACACAGCGATGCGGGAAAGCCCACTCCGAGTAACCCAGTCCAATCCCTAAAAATATAACTCCTAACAAACCTTTGAGCGAATGCGGGGGCACAGATTTAGGATTCAGCTTCGCTTTCCGCTTCACCTGAATCAAGCGGGAATTGCAGGACCTGATCGCAGAGGCGTTCGACGATTTCAGGGAGGTGGGAGGAGATGATAATGGTATCGCCGAAGTTTTTTTTGCGGTGGTTGAGGTAGTCGGTGAGGGCGGTGCGGGTTTCGACGTCGAGGGCGCGGAAGGGCTCGTCGAGCAGAATAAGGGGCGGCTCGGTGATGAGGGCGGCAGCGAGCAGGGTTTTTTGCATCATGCCGCTGGAGTAAGTGCCGATCAGGGTTTTGCGGCGCTCGTCGAGGGCGAGGAGTTCAAGCAGTGCGGAGATTTTTTTCGGGCTTTCGGTGTCATCCCAGAGGCCGCGCGCGCGGAGGATGACTTCGAGCAGCTCGTCGGTGTTGGCGAACTGCGGCAGCTCGGTGCTGTCGAAGGCGAAGCCGGTGGCCGAGAGGTAGCGGTGCGGCTGCTGATGGATGTCGATATCCCCCCAGAAGATGTTGCCGGTGGTCGGGTAAGCGGCGGTGGTGAGCATCCGGAGCAGGGTCGTTTTGCCGGAGCCGTTGGGTCCGCTCAGGCCGGTTGCGGTGCCGCGTGGAAAGGTGTAGCTGAAATCCTGAATGATGTAGCGCGCCTGACCGTAGCGTTTGCTGAGGTTGATGGCTTTGAGGGTGGGTTGGGAATCAGGCATAGAGGGATTTGATTCGGAATTCGTGAAGCAGGGTGAAGGTGACGGCAGCGGCGAGGGAAATGCCGGCATCAATGGCGGCCCATTGCAGGATGAAACCAGCGTCAACGCGTGCGCTGAGCAGCGAAACGACCCAGAGGCTGACCATCAGCAGGGGCAGCCAGCGCAGGTTTACGAAGAAGCGGACGGCGATCCAGTCCGCCGCGGGCAGCAGCCGGTACTGAAAAAGGAGGGGCGAAAAGGGGCGTTTGACGAGCACGTAGCTCATCAGGGTTTTGCCGATGATGATGAAGCTGAGCAAAGTAGCGATGGCCGCGTCGCTGAGGCTGGCGTAGAAAGCAGTCCACAAAATCAGGTGCATCACGACCATGATGCGGCCCAGCGGCTGTCGCCGGTCGAGCTGCAGCAGGGAAAACCACACGGCGGGTTTCCAACGGGAGGGGACCCAGTACAGGGCTTCGTGTTTGAGGGGCTCACGGCCTTCCTGCACGGCTTTTGGATTTAGGAAGAGCTCGGCGTAAAAGGCGTTGGTGTGGTAGAAGAAGCGGTCGAAGACCGGACGGATTTGCGTGATGCGCAGCAGCCCGTAGCCGAGCAGCAGCATTCCGGGCAGCAGTTCGGCCAGTGGATTCTGCGTGACGGCGCCGAGCCAGGCCCCGGCGACAACGAGCAGCATGCCGCCACCCGAAATTGAGATGGTCGTAACGATGGAGGGGAAACTGCCCGGTGGCATGGAGGGCGACTGCCCGATCTGTCGGAGTGTGCCCAGAAAGCCGGTGCCGCGCTTGCCTTCCTGCCATTCCTGACTCACTGCGCCGAGCGTGCTGTAGCGTATTGCTGCCACGATGCCGATGCCGCTCATCAGGAGCCATCCTGCAAAAAATGAAATGGCTTTGTCGGGCAGGGCTTCGAAGGGCGCGGCGGGATCAAAAAATGCGAGCAGCGCGAGCATGGCGCTGAAGAGGGCAAAGAGCGGGAGCAGGGCAGTGGCCGAGTAGCGGAAGAGTCCGTAAGGGGGCAGGTTCATGGCCTGCAGCAGGTAGCGTTTTTTGTCCGGAAACCGCAAGTGCGGGATGATGAAGGCGAAGAAGCCGCAGAACACAAAGTTGAGGTAGCGGATCATGACCATGCGTTCGCCGGCAGATGCGGCTTCCGAAGCGAGCAGGGCCATGAGCACGAGCAGCACCCCGGCGGTGAGCAGGAAAGAAATGCGGGCGGTTCGGTCAGGGTTGGCGCGCAGGAAAGAAAAAATAGAGCAGGGAGGGTTCACGGTTGAAGGATAAATCCGAGGGCTTTGGCCGTCGGATGTTCGGGTTCGGGCAGTTTTTGGAGGCCGATGAAGCGGAATTCACAGCGTTGGGCGGCCTCGTTGCGCAGGGTTGCAAAGCTGGCCGGTGCAGGATTTGCGCGCAGCTTGGGGTCAAGCGAAAAGGCGGGATGGAGGCTATGCAGCACATCCTGAAGTCCGGCAGAAGCATCAACGGGTTCAGGTACGGCGAAGGCGGGCGGCTGTGGGTTGAAGGGGAAATCTAAGTAGTGGGAAAGGGCTTCGCAAATGATACGGCTCGCGTTGTATTTGGCCTGCTGACTGTAGCCTGCAATGTGCGGGGTCGCGATGGTTGCGGTGTGCAGGCTTTCGGGCGAAAGCTGTGGCTCATTTTCCCAGACGTCGAGGATCAGGGTTTGGAGCAGGCCGGATTTCAGGGCGTTTCGGGCGGCGGTTTCATCCAGTACACCGCCCCGCGCGGCATTGATGAGCAGCCGGAGCGGTTTTTTGCGGCGCTCCCAAAAATCGGCGCCGAGCAGGTTTTGCGTCGGGTGCGGGAGAACCGGGGTGAGCGGCACATGCAGGCTGATGAGGTCGGCTTCGAGCAGGGCCTCAAAATCAGCGGTTTTAAAATCCGGTTCGCGAGCGGCTTTCGGCGGATCGTAGCCCATGCAGCGCACGCCCATTTGCTCAAGAATGACCGTCGTGTGCGAACCGGTTTGTCCGCAGCCAATGATGCTTGCGGTGAGTTTGGTTAGTATTTGGGGTTCACTCCCAAAATGTGCGACTACGCAGCTGCCGACATACTCTCCGACCGAACGCGCGTTGCAACCGGGCGCATAAAAAAAACGAATGCCGTTTAGGGCAAGCCAGTTTTGGTCCACATGGTCGAAGCCGGCTGTGGCAGTTGCGACGGCTTTTAGGCGGGCCGGGAACTGCGGGAAGGTTACGGGATTGATGCGGGTAACGGTGCGGATCAGCAGGGCGTCGGCTTGGGGCAGCTGTTCGTGCAGGGAAACATCATCCCAAAAAGAAAGCACCTGAACCTCCGGATGCGGAAGCAGGTGCTTGAGCCAGGGAATGTGATTTTCACAAAGCAGCGTAATCAAAGGGCAGGGGCTGAATGCGGTGGTCTTGTTTGGTTAAAATACCCGCATTTCGCGCCTGCGGCGGGACAGGGGGCGATCCAGGATTTCTTTCAGAATGATGGCTTTCTGTGTTGAATCCGGATCTTTAAGCAGGTTCAGGGCTGCGGTTGTATGACGGCTGCCGGTGCCGTCTGTGTGATCGTAGGCATCCGCGCCAAACCTCTGTCTTGGCTGAAAAATGGGATTGTTACCTGCTTTTTCAAGCTCGCGGATGCCGGGTTCTGCCGAGCGGTTGAGGGAGCGCCGTGCGCTCAGGCTGGCATTATCGGTAAAGGGGTTCTCCGCTGGCTTCGGCTGCGGGCGGCTGATGGACTGTGGCTCCGGCCGGCGGTACTCGGCTTCCTGACGTGCACGTTTTTCTTCAGCGGTTTCCACAGGCTCACCGGAGAAAATGGATTCGAGCTCTTTCATGGCCTCTTCCCAGCTCTGCGGCTCCTGCTGCTGCCGTTCCTGCTGCCGCTGCGTGCGCGGGTTGTCGAACCGCGGATCCTGTTCCTGCTGCTCTTGCTGTTGCTGACGGCGGCGTTTCATTTCCTCCTGCTTCTTCTTGTCGCCAAGCAGCCACTGGAAAAACGAATAGATAATGAACAGGATAATCAGAAATTCCATGTATTCAGGAAGGTTAAAGTCAGGGTAAAAATTAAATACAGCATAGAGGTTACCTAACGCAGCAGCAGGCCCAAGGGTTTCGGAATTTAAGGAATTCAGGCGGCAATCCCATCACCAAAGGCAGCGGGTATTGCAGGGCGATAGCTTGTGTAAAGAACGCTTCAGCTTTGCCGAAAAAGCTTTATTTTAGCCGTTTGGTAACGCTTCAGCGCGGCAACTGGGCCTTATTTAAAGTTCATCGAAACGCAGGCCTGAATCCGTTCTTACTTCCCAAAAATAATTTTCATTCGACTACTACCTGATTTTTCCATGACTTCCTTTAATACGGTTTCCCTGATCCGCCGCAAACGGGACGGCGGCCATCTCACCAAAGATGAAATTCACTACCTGATTGATGCCTACACCCGCGACGAACTGCCTGACTATCAGATGAGCGCTTTTCTGATGGCCGTTTTTCTGAAAGGGATGAATGATGAGGAAGCCGCGGCTATTGCCTATGCCATGCTGCACTCCGGGAAAGTGATGGATCTCAGCGAGGTGCCTGGAATCAAAGTGGACAAGCATTCGACCGGCGGTGTAGGCGATAAACTATCCCTTATTCTGGCGCCGATCGTGGCCGCTGCCGGCGTGCCGGTGCCCATGATTTCCGGTCGCGGGCTGGGACATACGGGAGGCACTCTCGACAAGCTGGAGTCTATCCCCGGTTTTGATGTGAACCTTGATCTCGTGCGCTATGTGGAGGTTATCCAAAAACATAAAGTCGTATTTATCGGTCAGACCGAGGACATCGCCCCGGCTGACAAGCGCCTCTACGCTTTGCGGGATGTGACCGCGACCGTGGAGTGCATCCCCCTGATTGCGAGCAGTATTATGAGCAAGAAGCTTGCCGAGGGTATTGATGCGCTCGTGCTCGACGTGAAATACGGCTCCGGAGCCTTCATCAAAGATATGGAGCAGGCAACCGTTCTCGCCCGGCGTCTTGTTGATATTGGTACCGAATTTGGCAAAAACACTGTCGCCTATCTCACGAACATGGATCAGCCGCTGGGCTACAAAATCGGCAACTGGTTCGAGGTCGAGGAAAGCATCGAATGTCTGCGCGGCAAATGGCCCGATGATGTCCGCGAAATTACCCTGCTGCTTTCCGGTGCGATGATCTGGTTAGGCGGAAAGGCCGGCTCCCTTGATCAGGGCATTTCCGTTGCGATTCAGCATGTGAACGACGGCAGCGCTCTTCAAAAACTGCGTGAAATCGTAGAAGAGCAGGGCGGGGATGTAGCCATGATTGATCATCCTGGAAACTATCCCAAAGCATCCGATACGGCGCTGTTCATCGCTGAGGCGGACGGGTTTGTAACGGGCATCGATGCGTACAATATTGGCATGGCGTCCCTCGAACTCGGCGCTGGGCGTCGTGAAAAGACGCAGCCGATCGACCCGACAGCCGGCATCGTGCTGCACAAAAAACTTGGTGATGAAGTGAAGAAGGGTGAAACAATCGCTGAACTGTTCACGAATAAGCCCGATATGTTGCCTGTTGCACGTCAGTTAATGAACAGTGCGTATACGTTCGGAGCAAAGGCGACAGAGGCAGGTTCTTTGATCTCTCGTGTAGTAGATTCCGGCGGATCGCATCCGTTCCGTTATGAAGAAGTACCTGCACTGAAATAGCCGCTGATCGTCCGTTTTAAAAAAAGTGTAAGCCCAGGGGGATTATCCCCTTAAATATGCTGTTAGGTTCAAAGCGGATCAACGACGAAGTTTTAATACCAAAATCTTATTGAATTATGTGGAACAGATTTGTCAGAGCGATTAAGTCCATGTTTGGTGGCGTGGTGTCGAGTATGGAAGACCCCAAGCTGATCCTGGAGCAAAATATCAGGGAACTGAATGATCAGGTTCCCAAAATGAATGAGAATATTGCAACAGTAAAAGCCAATCTCGTGATGATTCGCAAAGAGCGGCAGAAGTACGAGAAACTGGAAGCTGAGCTTGTGAACAAAATCAAGGCTGCGATCAACGCCAACCGCGATGACATTGCAGAGAACTACGCCATGCAGCTCGAAAAGGCACGGGAGAACGTAGTATCCACTGCTGAACAGGAAAAATTTGCCGAACAGGCTTATGAAAAATCGCTTCAGGTGAAGCGGGCTTTTATGCGCGAAAAAGACCGCAAGATTCGTGAAGCCCGTGAAGCCCTTCAGGCACATGAACGGGCTAAGTGGCAGTCCAAAATTGCAGATACGCTGGAACAGTTTGAGGTAACGGGACTGGATTCAACCCATAAAGAAATGGTAAGCCGCCTCAACGAAAAAACGGCCATGAGCGAAGCCCGTATGGAAATTGCCCTTGACAGTGTAGATACCAAAACGCTCGAAATTGAAATCGACGCTGAAAAAATGCGTGCATCAGACCTCGTATCGCAGTTCAAGCGGGAAATGGGCAAGTCATCGGTAGAAGCAAAACCGGTAGCTGATGAAACTAACCGGAAAATTGACATCAGTCTGGAATCAGATACCCCTGCGCCAACAGAAAAAGATAAGGCCAAGACCATCGGGCGTCAGAAAGGGTAGCGCAGGCTTATGAGAGGATTGGGGAGCACCGCCTGAGCCGTGCTCCCTTTCATTTTGTTCTGAATCCAAAAATCAGCGAAAAAGCATGTCAGAAGAACGGGAGCGTCTCAAAGAAACCTATAAACAGCATTACCGGCAGATTCTGGAACATAAGCGGCAGCTTGCAGCGGCCGAGCGGAAATCAAAGATTCTGAAGTCGATCGAGGCCATTGATACCCGCCCTGTAATCGAAGGTTTTCAGGACGCTCTTGGCGCAGTGCGTGAACAGATAGCGAAAGCGGAAGCCCGTCTCGAAGTTTGGCTTGATGACCGGGATGATACCGCGGCTGCACAAAGCGGTGTGTCGCAAGAAGAAGTCGAAGCTTTTGAACGGACTCAAAACGCACGGGAGCTGTTGTCCAAAATAAAGTCGGAAATGGGAACCATTGAGCGAAAGCTTGATGAAACGGCAGCCGGACTTGGGGCTTCCAAAACGATAGCCGATACCGATCGTGCGCATGCCAAAGCGGGGAACCCCAATGCCGCTACTACGCCTGAGCCCGATCCGGTGAAGCTTTCGGCTGAGGCCGTCAAAACCATCGGACGCGCAACGAAACCATAAGCTGCTCATCAGCTTGTGTTCTGCTAACCGAAGGAAGGCAGAGCCATCCTTTTCACGACAAAGAGCAACCCATCAATCCCTAACCAAAGCGCCAAAATATGGATAAGCCGGTCAATTATACCCGAGAAGCCTTTCTGCACCCGCTCAACCTTGCTGTGCTTATTGCGGCTTTTTCAAGTAGCTTTTTTCTTTCCGGAAGCGGGGATGTGGTAAACCTTCTCATCGCCATTACGATTGCTGCTGAGCTTTTGTACCTGGGGATTGTGCCGCGTCAGCCGCGTTTCCAAAAATACATCAACCTCAGAACCTTTCAGGAGCGGAACAGCCGCTTCGACGAGCGCCGTATTTTTGGCGAACTCACCGAAGAGTCCCAAAAGCGTTTTCTGGTACTCAAACACATCACAGGCCTTATCCGCAATAATTTTGAGAAAGTCAGCTACACCACGCAGGGCATTGTAGATAACCTTACGACCCGGCTCGACGCCCTGCTCACAAGCTATATTTTGCTGCTCGAAGGCAATGAGCGCTATCTTAGCTACCTCAACAGCACGACACAGGCGCGGCTTCAGGAAGAAGCGGCAAAAACGCAAAAAGAAATTGATGAAGCCGAATCGCCCCGCCTGCGTCAGGTGCTCGAAAGGCGCCTGCTTATCCTTAACAAAAGGAGCGAGAAATATGGAGCTGCAAACGAAAAATACTTAATTTCGGACTCACAGCTTAAAACCATTGAAGATACGGTTCGCTATATTTATGAAAAATCAATGACACTCAGCAATACGTCCGAAATCGAGCATCAAATGGATAGCCTGCTGCTTGACCTTGAAGACGCTGATACCATTTTCGCTGAGTTTAGCGAGGGAAAAAGTACGCTTCCTTCCTATATTGACGAACTGATGTCGCTTGAAAAAGAAATTGAACAAACCGATGAGCTCTTCCGGAAAACATCCGTTAAAACACAAAACTGAGCTCAGTACTGATTCGAACTGTTGACTTAGACCTATCACAAATTAAAATATGTCCATACCTAAATTTAACACGCTACTCCTTGAGGTAACAGATCATATCTGCACCCTTACCATAAACCGCCCGGACAAGCTCAATGCTCTTAACAATCAGGTCCTTGACGAGCTTGCTGAAGCCGTTGATTTTATTGAAGGAAATGATGACATTCGTGCCGTAATCATCACCGGTTCCGGGGAAAAAGCTTTTGTTGCCGGTGCTGATATTGCCGAACTCTCAACCCTGGATGAAGAGAGCGGTACGGAAGCTGCTGAAAAGGGGCAGAATCTCTTTTCTGATATCGAAAGCCTTTCCAAGCCGGTGATTGCTGTCGTGAACGGCTATGCCTTGGGCGGCGGCACCGAGCTCGCGCTATCCTGTCACATCCGGCTCGCCACACAAAACGCTGTGTTTGGTTTACCGGAAGTCAGCCTGGGCCTGATTCCGGGTTATGGCGGCACGCAGCGCCTGCCAAAGCTCATCGGCAGAGGTCGTGCACTTGAGCTTATTCTCACCGGACGCATGGTCAAAGCCGAAGAGGCTGGTTCTCTCGGAATCGCAAATTACGTGCTGCCGGGTAAAGACGAAGCACTCACCAAAGCACAGGAACTGATCGGCATGATGACCAAACATGCGCCTATTGCTCTTTCAGGCGCGATATCTGCGATTGTTGCTTCACAGGATTACGAAGCCGAAGACGGCTACGTGATTGAATCCAATATTTTTGGAGATTTGTGCGGAACAGAAGATTTTAAAGAGGGTACGGGTGCTTTTCTCGAAAAGCGAAAACCCAAATTCACCGGTAACTAACTCAGATAAGGATTGGAACCTCCGTCGGAAATCAGGATTGCCGCTGACAGGCAGTCCTTTCAGGGTGTAAACAGGAGCGGTTCATGAATGAGCTGCTCATCATACTTGGCGTTTTAGGGCTGAGCGGCTTTTTTTCCGGTTCAGAAATCGGATACGTTGCCGCAAACCGTCTGCGGCTTGAAATCAAATCGCGTGAAAATACGCTTAGTGCGCAGTACGTCTCTTATTTTGTGAAAAACCCCGAGAGTTTTCTCTCAACGACCCTGCTGGGCAACAATGTCGTAAATGTGGCCTATGCCACGCTCATGACGATATTTCTGCTCAGCCCCATTTCCGAGACCTGGAATTATGTTTTCGGAAACAGTCCTTCTGAACTGAGTCTGCTCATTACGCAGACCATCATTGCTTCGGGCGTTATTTTGGTCGTAGGGGAGGTCATCCCGAAGAGTATCTTTCGCGTACATGCCGACCGGCTCATTCCCATTGTGATGGTGCCCATCGGCATTACAAATCTGCTGCTGCGCCCGCTCATTTACGTTGCTAACGGCATCGCCCTGCGCATTGTGCGTTTCGTAAATCCTGAAGCTGACTCCGTTGAGGATTTCTTCAAGCGCGAAGATATTGAAACCATTTTCCGGGATATTGCTTCAAATCAGCAAAGCGATATGGATGAAGATGATTCCGAAATTCTCACCAATGTGCTCGAACTTTCGACCATGCGGGTGAAGGAAAGCATGATTCCCCGCACCGAAATTGTCGCCGTTGAAAAGCACAGCTCGCTCGAAGATTTGCTGACAACCTTTATAACGAGCGGATACTCTAAAATCCCGGTTTATGAAGGCAGCATTGATAACATCACCGGTGTGATTCTCGCCTACGATTTATTCAAGCAACCTGCTGATATTTCTGAAATTATTCGTCCGGTCAAATACGTGCCTTCATCCCGAAAAGCGACGAGCCTGCTCAGTGATTTCCGAAGGGAAAACATTTCGCTCGCCGTTGTTTTGGACGAGTACGGCGGCACGGCAGGTCTTGTAACAAGCGAAGATCTTATCGAAGAAGTGGTCGGCGATATTCAGGATGAATACGACACTGAGGAAGTCATCATGAAGCGGCTGCCGAGCAACCGCTACGTCTTTTCGGGCAGTCTCGAGATTGAAGACATCGAAGAAAACTTTCCTGAAATTGGCCTTAAAGATGACGAAATCGAGTTTGAAACCATAGCCGGTTTCATCATCAACGAAGTCGGGCGCATTCCGAAAGTGGGGGAAGAAATCCGGATCGGGCGGCTGAAGTTTTCCATCGTGAAAGCAAGTCACTCACGGATTGAAGTCGTGAAGTGTGAACTGACCGGCTGAGTCGTGTCGTATCAGGGGATATTAATGCCGCTATACTTTTTGGTGAAAGTCCTTGAACATTATTGTTTATCGATGTTTTTCGGAATCCCCAAACCTAAGACAGCTTCCTTGCGTTGTGATTCAGTGCTTAGTTTTCAGGTTCGTACCCCAAATACGTAATTTCAACCTAAGGCAGTTTTTCTGCATTTTTAACGCATGCAACAGTACCCGAACTGGGCACAGCTCTTCGCCCGCAAATACCTGAGTAAGACACTCAACCATTTTACGCTGCACGGCAATATCCGTGATCTTGTGCTTACCCGTGAAGAAGAGGAGGAGCGGACAGCTTTCAGCCGTTTTACGCGCTTTTTGGGGGATGAGCTGTTTGCGCCCCGCGATGTTGTGATTATGTATGATCGTGCGGGCGGTATTTATTTCCGGGATGAACAAAGCCGTGCTGATTTCTACCGCGCCCTGCCTTCGCCCTATGCCAACGCTGCCGGTCAGCCGGCCGAGCCGCTGCCCAAACTGCCCGTTTCCGTGCTTCCGCTGCTTGAAAAATACTTCCGGCTCCGGCTTGAGGAAGGCAAAAGCGTGGCCTGTATCATTGATTACGCGGAGACCATCATCCCCAATGCGGACAACAGCTCGGCAGCTGCTGAAGACCGCAACGCGCTCGTTAACCTGCTCAAATGGATGCAGGATCCCATTTTTCTTGCCGCTGATTTCACCGTCGTACTGCTTGCTGAAAACCTGGCTGATCTTAACCGGAATCTTGTTCAGAGTCCGTACAATGCGGCCATCAAGGTCGGGCTGCCGGATATGGCGGATCGGCGCACCTTCATTCAGCATTTTTTTGATTACAGCGTGGATAGAATCCGGGCACACAGCAATCCTTCCCCGGAAGTGCTTGCGCAGCAAACGGCCGGACTCAGCTTTATTCAGCTCAGGAGCCTGCTTGCGCACGCCGTAGAAAACAAGGAAAAACTGACCTTCGAAACGCTTGTTGCCAAAAAGAAAGAGCTGATCGAAGCCGAAGCGCACGATCTGCTTGAGTTCGTGAATACGGCCTTTACGCTCGATCATGTGGCAGGTCACCGGCAGGTGAAAAAACATCTGCGCAGTGCGAGTCAGGCGCTGCAGCATGGCCGAGGGGATGTGCTGCCGATGGGTTGGCTGGTGTGCGGTCCGGTGGGCACAGGTAAAACCTTTCTGGTGAGCTGCTTTGCGGGGGAGGTGGGCGTGCCCATGGTTAAGCTCAAAAATTTCAGATCGCAGTGGCAGGGGGTTACGGAAGGTAATCTCGAAAAAATCCTGACGCTGCTTGAAGCCATGGCGCCGGTTGCCGTGATGATTGATGAAGCCGACGCCTATTTGGGAGACCGGGCGGCTTCCGGAGACAGCGGGGTTTCGAGCCGGGTGTTTGCAAAAATCGCGAGTTTCATGAGCAACTCGGCCAACCGGGGACGTATTCTCTGGTTTCTGATGACTGCCCGTCCCGATCTCATGCCGGTCGATCTGAAGCGTCAGGGGCGCGCCGAAGAACATCTTGCCCTGTTTTATCCGGATACGGAAGAGGAGCGTATTGAGATATTTGAGGCCATGAAGCGCAAAACCGGGCTGGTAATGACCAAAAACGAAGTGCCCGAATCTATTCGGCTGGGTAAGCATACCTACAGCGGTGCCGACATGGAAGCGGCGCTCACACGTGCGCGGTTCCGTGCAGCGGCAGCCGGCAAACAGCGTGTCTCGCTCGAAATTCTGGAAGAAACTTTCGCTGACTTCATCCCGCCGACCTATCCGGAAGAAATCGAGCTTCAAACCCTGCTTGCCGTGAAGGAGTGTACTTCCCGCGCCCTGCTACCGGATCGTTTTCGTCATCTGAAACTGGATGATATTGCTGAACGCATTTCTGAGCTTAAAATGCAGCTCGAAGGTATCTGACCCGCAATTAACCTGCCGTTTCAACAGATCACTTGAATTTTTCACACTAACAGGAATTATCGTTTTATGTCGCATATTATGCTGGAAATCGAAATCCCGGATGACTATCAGGAATGGCTCATCGCTGAGCTGGATGAACTTGAATTTGAGGGTTTTGATCAGCGGCGCAACACCCTGATTGCCTGGGTGCCGCAGGCTTCGATGAATGATGTGACCCGTGAGACCATTGAACAGCTGCTTATCGGAATCGGACACGGGGCCTGTATTCTGAAGGAAGAGCGGGTCGAAGACCGAAACTGGAATGAAGAGTGGGAACAAACGATACAGCCGATGACCGTTGGCCAATTCCGGATTCGTCCGAGCTGGGCGGCACGAAATCCGGATACGGAAGATGATCCCGAACGCATTGTGCTTGAGATCGATCCCAAAATGTCGTTCGGCACCGGCTATCATGAAACGACGCGGATTATGCTGCGGCTGATGCCGGAAGTGTTCCGCATGTGGGCTGATCGCAACGGAGGGGGCACGCCTGACTCGGTACTTGATGCCGGTACCGGCACCGGAATCCTGGGAATTGCCGCACTCAAACTTGGAGCCGGGCACTGTTTCGGTTTCGATGTAGATGAGTGGAGTGCCCTGAACACCCGGGAAAATGTGCTGATGAACGGGGTCGAAGGACGCTTTGAAGTACAACAGGGCGATGACAGCGTGATCCCCGAAAAGGCCACCTATGATCTTGTGATGGCAAATATAAACCGGAATATTCTGGAGGATATGTCAGAAAAACTTGCCGCTTCTTTAAAGCCGGGCGGGGTGCTGATGCTTTCCGGCCTGCTGTACACCGATGAAGCCCTGATCCTTAACTATGGCGCCTATGCCCGTTTCCGGAAAGTTGGTTTTCAACAGGAAGGCGACTGGATCGGACTCGTGCTCGTACAGGACTGACAAGCTGACGATTTCAGCTTGACCGGGTCCCGATGTTCTTTTGCAGAATCAAAAAGCAAGGGACCTGTCTTAGGTTTGGGGTTTCTGAGCAACCACGAAAAACAGTGATGTTCACGGAGTTTCCCCCAAAAAATAAAAAAAGCTGAAATGTCTGGTAAGCGGGTTGCAGGGGGAGGATGTTCGCTGTGATATTCGGGTATATTAGTCTGCTTTTCCGGTGGCTTTGCTGATGCGGTTGTGCAGGGAGATGAGGCGTTCGTCGTTAATCAGCTGTTGCGGCGCGAATTTTTCGATGAGGATGAGGGGGAAGCCTTCAGCGTCGGCCTGACGGAAGTTGTTGTAGAGCTCCTGTGCAAAGGTGGTGAAGTCGCCGTTGCGGAAAAGGCCTTTGAAGCCATCCGGGAGCTGCGGCGCACTGCTGTGGCAGAGTACAAGCGCTTTCGGCGAGTCGGGCAGCGACTGATCGGGGTCGAACCATGCGACTCGGGCCTTCGGCGCATAGTG
This sequence comes from Cyclonatronum proteinivorum, assembly GCF_003353065.1. Lineage (GTDB taxonomy): Bacteria > Bacteroidota > Rhodothermia > Balneolales > Cyclonatronaceae > Cyclonatronum > Cyclonatronum proteinivorum. The sequence continues at coordinate 2,142,595 of NZ_CP027806.1, forward strand.
CGCGTATTTCATGCCGGGGCTTTTGGGTTTGTGTGCTTCTGTGGCTTCTTTGGCGGTTATGATGCGGGGCAGAAAGCCACAGGCGCTGTGTATATCCGCAGCGGTGATGTTGCCCGGGCGTAAAATGAGAGGCGGGTTCTGAGTGAGGTCAAGTACTGTGGACTCAATGCCGATGTTGCAGGGACCGCCGTCAATGACGGGCAGTTTTTTGCCGTAATCTGCGAAGATATGCTCCGGCCGCGTGGGACTGGGACGGCCGGATTTGTTCGCGCTTGGTGCTACGAGGGGCCCGCTAAGTTCGATCAGCTGAAGGGCAACCGGGTGGTTGGGCATGCGAAGGGCGACAGTGTCGAGGCCGGCGGTTACGATATCCGGAACTTCTTCCTTTTTGCGGAGGATGAGGGTGAGCGGGCCGGGCCAGAATTTTTGCATTACAAGTTTGACTCTGGCGGAAACGGAGGGTGTGAACTGCTTCACCATATCAACGTTGCTGATGTGCACAATCAGCGGGTTATCCGCAGGTCTGCCCTTGGTTTCGAATATTTTTCGGACAGCTTTGGCATTCCATGCTGAGGCGCCTAAGCCGTAAACGGTCTCGGTTGGGAATACTACAAGTTCACCCTGCCGGAGTAGGTCAGCATAAGTTTGCAGCTGTTGTTCGCGAAGAGGCATAAAAAGAGGGCGCGCATGAAAACGTAAAATAGGACAGCAACACTACCGGAAAATAGGAGGATTAATCATCCCAAAAAATTCTGATATCAGGTGAGTTGATGCTGACTGTTTGCTGATGTTACCCGCGACCCTGTGCAACATCGGCTGCTACGCTTCTGCAGTGGGGGGGGCTCTTTTTCTCTTCAGCCCTTTTCTTGCGCAGTTTGTAGTTGACATACCGAAGCCCGTAAATCTTGTGCATCATTTCATCCCGGAAGTCGATGGCTTCCTGAAGCTTGAGCTTGTAATTTCGCTTAAACTCAGTCTTGTTGCGGCTTTTGGGGATATAAAAAGTCTTGTTTTTATTGACTCCCTTTTCCGGAGAGTAGCATACGGAGAACACGTGTTCGATGTATTCTTTCCCATTGCGCATTTTCTTTTTCCGGGTGTAACTGATGCCGTTTTCGCCAATATTGCTGCGTGTGCCTACATGCATGGGGCGGTCGTGGTTCTTCGCGAAGTTTTCCCATTCGGCAATGTTTTCGTCTCTGAAACTGACTGCGGCTTTTAGTGCTTCATCTTTACCGCCAAATTTTCCGTCACTAAAAAATTTACTGATTTGCCTGCCGTCCCGTCTTAAACGAACAAACCAGCCGAAGGTATTTTTTTGAGGCTGATCGATGCGTGATATGTTTTTCATTTTAAGTACCTTGCAGATGCATTCTCAATGTTATGGCTTAGCTTAGCTCTCTACCGTATGTAAATAATAAAATGGTGTTCCTTGCTTATTTAACTTAATTCAATACTATCAGGACGCAAGTTTATATTTGTTAGGGCATTACGGAGTTCACCCGTCTATAAATTGTATTTTTACTTACATGTTGATAAAGCGAACTATTTCAATATAATATTTAATTAATGTGCTTTACAAGCAAGGTATTTATAAAAATGTGAATTTGAGATATAAACGCCCTGATTGCAAAACTTTAATACCATGTTAACCCGCATTATTCACAATTAAACAGGATTTATTTCCTAAGTGTTAGTTTAATTTTGGCTTAGCAAAAAACACCGGTAGCCCAAATTTGAGTGTGGTGTAAAGACTGCGAAATTTCCCCGCTGGCGGCGTTGAAGATGAAAACTCATGCTCAGGGTACTTAGGTACCCTTCCGCTGAGTTTTCATCTTCGCCTTGCCAGCAAGAAAATTTCTTGGTGAATAATGCGGGTTAAATTGAGACTGCTGCTGGGATGCTGTTAAGAGAAAAACAGCTGTTATGATTTGGCAACGGGGAGTTCGTCCCAGCGGGTCGTATATCCCGGAGATTTGTGTTCCTGTTTCATGGTCCATGCCTGTTCGATACCATTTACTGCGTAGATGAGTTTGTTGCGCCCCATTTTTTGGTTAACGGCATCTACTGCATTTGCCAGCTTCTTTTTCCGGGTAAGCATGTCCTGATCCACAAACAGGTTTCCTTGTACCTGATCGCTCCGTCTGATTTCAGTAAGCATTACCCCCGCTTTCTGATAGGCATGGCCTTCCAGGAAGACTTCGCTTAATCCGGCAAGGGCAGCTTTGGTGAGATCCGGGGTGAAGTCCGTCGCAAGCGGAAGCGGCATGGTTGCGGTATTGCTGTAGTAGGGTTGATTTTTGGCGAAGCGGTTGGTCTTCACAAAAACATGCACAACACCGGCGACAGATTGCTGAGCCCGAAGTTTTTCGGCTGCGCGGCTCATATAGGCGGAAACGGCTTCCTGAAGCTGTTCATACTCCGTTACCGGTTTCCGGAAAGACCGGGATGATAAGATTCCTTTTCTGGGCTCGAGGTCTTCCATCTCGATACTTGGAATGCCGTTGAGTTCGCGAAGCGTGCGCAGCCCGGTAACGTGCATGTGTCGTTTGATCCAGCTTTCAGGTGCCTGTTTCAGGTCAAAGGCTGACTCAATGCCGTGACTGTGCAGGAATTGCTTGTGCTGTTTGCCGATGCCCCATACTTCGCCAACGGGCAGCCGCTTCAGGTAGCTGTCAAAATCTTTTATCATATCGGTATGCAGGACGCCATCCCAGAGTTTTTCGCGCTTGGCGAAGTGATTGGCAATTTTGGCCAGGGTTTTGGTTGGCGCAATGCCAATGCTCACCGGCAGCCCGATCCACTGAAAAATCCGTTTCCGGATTTCCTGCCCGTACAAATGCACTGCACGTCCGGCCGGGGGCTGCAACAGCATAAAGGCTTCATCAATGGAATAGACTTCAACATCTTCACAAAAATCCCGCAAAATATGCACGACCCGGCCCGACATGTCGCCGTAAAGGGCATAATTGGAGGAAAATACGTGCACGCCTTTGTCCTGAAACTCCCGCTCGTATTTGAAGGCGGGCGCGCCCATCGGGATTCCGGCTTCTTTGGCTTCAGCGGAGCGCGCAATTACGCAGCCGTCATTGTTGGAGAGCACCACCACCGGTTTGTTACGCAGCGCCGGATTAAAAACCCGTTCGCAGGATGCATAGAAGTTGTTGCAGTCCACAATGGCATAAAAGGGGCCGCTGCCTTTTTCAGGGGCTTCGCGGAAGCGGTCGTGCACCGTTTTTTGGGATGGCTTCATAGCCGCTTACTGTGCTTTGTGGATAACCCAGGTCACTACGCCCCACACTTCAAAATCGGATTCGGGGGTGATGGGAATAGGGTCAAAGTCGTCATTTTCGGGCAGGAGCCAAACTTCTCCGTTTTCTCTTTTGAGACGCTTCACCGTAAACTCGCCGTTCAGCACGGCGACGATGATTTTTCCGCTCACCGCTTCGAGTGCACGATCCACAATCAGGATGTCGCCGGAGTGAATGTTGGCTTCCCGCATGGAGTCGCCCTGTACGCGTACGAAAAAAGTCGCAACCGGATGGCTCACCAGATAATCGTTCAGATCGAGCTTTTTTTCGATATGATCCTGCGCGGGTGAAGGAAAGCCAGCCTGAACCGACTCGCTGTACAGCGGCAACATCTGCGTTGGCGACATTCTGCCCTGACCAAGGGCCTGTATTTCGGTGACTTTCAGCATGGGTGGGGGATGCGTTAAACTTTTTTGATGGTAAAGACAGGCGCAAACGAAAGGCGCAAAAAAAGACCCGGCACTTAAAGTTTAGTGTCGGGTCCGGATAAACGTGAAGGCGCAAGTTTAACATTCCTGTTGTTTAGCACAGAACACTTGCTGCAGACTGCCTATTTGCTCAAAAACTTCATCACAGGCTTTTCCACGAAAGGGAAGAGGCGGCTGAGGGTGCGCAGGGTTTTGAGTTTGAAAGTAGGCACCCAGTGAATTTTTTTCTGATGACAGGCTTTCCAGGCCACTTCTGCAATTTGAAGCGGTCGAAGGTTTGCCCCGAAAATATTAAGGGTTCCCGCCTTATGCTGTTGAGAGCTGATCATGTTGGTGTTTACATACAGCGGCATGATGTCCGTGACGTGTATGCCTTCCCGTTCGAGTTCAATGTGCAGGGCTTCGGTGAGGCCGCGTACGGCAAACTTGGAGGCCGAATACACCGCAAGATCGGGCACGCCATACAGGGCCGAAGCTGATGACATGCTCAGAATAACCGGATTTTCCGCTTTTTTGAGGAGCGGCATGGCCGCATAAACGCCAATCACGATGCCTTCGACATTGATACGCATGGTGCGCAGTTGCTGTTCAAGGGTCACATCCTTAATTGAACCCATGTACATGATGCCCGCGCAATTGAAGAGCACGTTCATGGCACCGCCGCTTGCTTTACTGAAAACAGCTACCGCATTGGCATAGGATTCCGGATTTGTGACATCGAGTTTGGCGTAGCAACAATTGTCTGTGCCGACTTCTTCAGCTACGGCTTTGAGGCCATTTTCGTTGAGGTCGAACAGGCCCACAAACCAGCCGCGCTTGGCGAACAGTAGTGCTGTTTCACGGCCGATTCCGGAGGCCGCTCCCGTGATGAAGATACTTTTTTTCATGAGTCATGCTATTGTGTGAAGGATACAGTCGAATGCGCATCAGGGGAGCCGTACCTGATGGCTTTAAATCCGGTATTTGTCAAAATCCGGCTTTCTTTTTTCGAGGAAGGCATTTTTTCCTTCGCTTGCTTCTTCTGTCATATAGGCAAGGCGGGTCGTCTCACCTGCAAAAACCTGTTGACCAACCAGACCGTCATCAATCAGGTTGAAGGCAAATTTGAGCATGCGAATGGCGGTTGGACTCTTCTCCAGAATTTCTTTGGCCATTTTGATGCCTTCGGCTTCAAGCTCGTCGTGTGGCACGACCTGATTGACCATGCCCATCTCGTAGGCTTCCTGTGCAGAGTAGTTACGGCCTAAGAAGAAAATTTCGCGGGCGCGCTTTTGCCCAACCTGACGCGCAAGATAGGCTGAGCCAAATCCGGCGTCGAAGCTTGCCACGTTGGCGTCGGTTTGTTTAAAGATGGCGTGTTCCCGGCTTGCCAGGGTCATGTCGCAGACTACGTGCAGGCTGTGTCCGCCGCCGACCGCCCAACCGGGCACCAGACAAATCACGACCTTACCCATGAACCGGATGATGCGCTGCACATCCAGAATGTTGAGGCGCTGCCGCCCGTCTTCACCCTGATACCCCTTAGCCTGTCGCACCCGCTGATCGCCCCCCGAGCAGAATGACCACACGCCGTCTTTGGCAGGGCCTTCACCGGTAAGCAAAACGACACCCACATTACGGTCTTCCTGCGCATCGAGGAAGGCGTCTTCGAGCTCGAATACGGTTTTGGGACGGAAAGCATTTCGTACATCGGGTCTGTTGAAAGCTATACGGGCAATGCCTTCAGCTTTTTTGTAGGTGATATCTTCGTAGGTTCTGGCTGTTATCCAGTTCATGGACAATTGGTTTATTAATTTAGGGAAGCAGGATAACACTGTTATCCTGAGTTGATATTACAGGAATAAGCTATGATTTGCAATTTTAAAAATTGCATGGTCTGCAAACGCAGGCCGTTTTGCCGATCATTCCGGCAGGGCAAGCGCATTGAGTTGCTGTATCACAACATGCGGTTGCTCAAGGTGAATGCGGTGCCCGCAGTCGGGAACACAAAGGTGCTCTTTTTTGCGACTGCCGAAAAGCGGGAGCAGTTCGTTGGCAATGTGCGTGAATTTGGTGTCACAGCTGCCGGTAAGAAGGGTTACAGGCATGCTAAGCTGAGCAAGCTGATCATGCAGCGCGGGCATGCTGCCGGTACCAAAGGCCTGAAGGGAGGCTGCAAGATGGTGCGGCTCCTGTTTGCTGCGGATTTCTCGCAGTGTTTTAGTGAGATCGGTGGAAGGCTGCGTGCCCGTTTCGAAAACCGGTAGCTGATCCCAGCTTTGATGAAAAGCCCCGAAGTCAGTCCGGATTTTTTGGGCGAGCCGGCGGTCACTGTCCCGACGGGCGCGGCGCTCGCTTTCTGATCGCAGACCTGCGCTCCCGCTTTCACACAGCAAACCAACCGGCGAAATGCCGGTTTCAGGTTTTGCCGAAAGTGCGCAGGCAAGCTGCAGGGCAAGCCGGGCACCCATGCTGTATCCGTAAATGACCAGTTTTTCGGTGGACAGCTCACGCAGCAAAAGCCGGAGGTCTTCGGTTTGTTTTTTAGGGGCGTAGCGTGCCGTCGGATCCGTGGCTTGGCTCAAGCTCAGGCCGTGACCGGCGAGATCGGGACACATCACCCGTGAAAAACCTTTTACATGCGGCAGCAAATGCGCAAAACTTTGGTGCGACCCCGCAAAGCCATGCAGCATGAGCAGAGAAGGTCCCTGAGTCGAAGAATCGGAAACAGCAATTTTATAGGTGAGACCTTCCCGCTCAAATGTATACATCAGAAATCTTTTGCCGCTTCCCAGAGCATGCGGCGTTCGGCCATGCTCTGTGTCGTGTCGGTGATTGCTTCGAGCACGATTACCCCATTTTCACATTCTGTTGCGGTCTGCAGGGCAAGTGTAAGTTCGGATGTCGTTTTTGCACGCAGGTGCGTAATGCCGTGCGCTTTGCAAAGCAGTCCCAGATCGGCCTGTTGCGGGGTTTCGAAATAGGTTTGGTAAACGTTCTCATGCGCGCTCACCGGCAGCATGCGGAAGATGGTCCCCCCGCTGTTGTTCAGCACAAGTATGCGAATCGGGGCACCGCGGTGTTGCGATAACTGCAGCAGGGCGTTGGTGTCGTGCAGGAAGGAGAGTTCTCCGATCAAAAGCCAGCAGGGCGTGCCGCTTCCGGTGCAGATGCCGGCGGCTGTGGAGCTGATGCCGTCAATTCCGCTCGCCCCCCTGTTGTGGTGAACCCCTGCAAAAGGAAGCGCCTGTGCGTTAAACAAATCCAGATCCCGCACAGAGAAGGAGTTGGAAATGAAAAGCTGCGAGGTCTCAGAAGCGCTGCGGTGTGTTTGGGCGGACGCAAGAAAGTGGCGAAACACCTGCCCGTCTGTGAGCGGGGCGTTGTCCGGGTTTTCGTTGGTCAGGGACGCGAGCCGGGTGCGGAATCGGGCTTCGTAAGCCTTCCATTCATCCAGCCAGGGCTGATGATCTTGCTGCGGTGACTCAGACGCAGGTTTGGCAATAAGTTCAGCAGCCCGAGCAGGCAAGCCACTGAAAGGCGCAAACTGCACGAAACGGGTATGGGTTTTGAGCGGATCAGGCTCTTCTTCCGTACTACTGAGGCACCATTGAACCACGTAGGCGTGGGTTTTTAGATACGTATTCAGCGCCCGGCTGACCGGCGGGAAACCTACGCGCAGAATGAAATCAGGTTTGAGTGATTTGCTGATACCATCGCTACGCAGGAAGCTTTCGTATCCGTAAACGATTTTTGGCGTTTCGGAATCATCGTAATGCTGTGCGGAAGCCGTGCCTTCTATGATGTGCGGAATCCGGGTGTTGCTTAGGGTGAGGCGGAGAAGCTCGCGCTCTGCCTGCGATGCTGCGTTCAGCGGTCCGCAGATGATCAGGGGGCGATCGGCTTCCTGAAGCAGACCGAAGAGTTTTTCCAGCATGGATTCGTTCTCCGCATCGGGAGCAATACCGGGCAGGCTAAGCGCTTCATCCTGTAGTTTTTTTCGCGTCTCGTTGCACCATTGAATGAGATCGGCAACACGGTTTTGTTTGGGTTCGAGAGGTTTCGAAAAACCGGCGTTCAGATGCGCGGGGCCGCCCAGACGCCTTGCCGCGTCGTAGAGTGTTCGGGCAAGCTCGGCTGTTTTGAGGCCGGTGGGGTCGGCTTCAATAAGTGCTTCTGATTCCCGGAAAATGACCGCATAGTCGCCGAACAGGTTTGTTTGGTTGATGGTCTGCGGAGCAAGAACGCCCTGAAGGGCAAAAGGCCGGTCTGCGGAAAGCACCAGCATGGGCGTGGAAGTCATCCGCGCTTCAATAACGGCGGGGTAATAGTTGGCGGCAGCTGTTCCTGATGTGCAGATAAGGGCGGCCGGGATGCCGGTGGATTTCCCTATGCCAAGTGCAAAAAATGCGGCGCTGCGCTCATCAAGGATGATGTGGGTCGTGATTTTACCGGCCTGATGCAGCAGTGCCGCAGCAAGGGTAAGGGGAGTTGAGCGGGAACCGGGAGAGATAACGACATGCCTGAGTCCGTGTCGGGACAGTTCAGCAAGAAGGCGGTATCCAAAAACAAAATTGAGTTCTCCGGTCCCCACAGGCATGTGAGGGTCAGTGCCGGAATCAGGCATGGTTGATAGCTGTTAACATGGGGATGAGCTTCAGCTTGGTCTCTTCCCATTCTGCAACGGGGTCCGAATCCTGTACGATACCACAGCCTGCATAAAACAGCGCTTCGTGTTCTGTGATGAGTCCGCTGCGAATAGCTACGACAAACTCGCCCCGGCCCTTGCTGTTCAGCCAGCCGACGGGACCGGCATACCAACCCCGCTCATACAGCTCATACTCAGGAATGAGGCCGAGTGCTTTGCGGGAGGGAACCCCGCCTACCGCAGGCGTGGGGTGCAGACTTTGAAGAATCACGAAGGGATCATATTTATTGTTGGTCCAGGCAGAAATGGGGGTGTAGAGATGCTGAACGTTGGTGAATTTTTTGATTCCCGGTTGAGGGGGATGATTAACTTCATCACAAAAGTTACGCAGTTTTTCGCGTATATCTTCAACTACAAGACGGTGTTCTTCAAGATCTTTTTCGCTGTTCAGCAGCTGTTTTTCCAGAATAGTGTCTTCGGTTGCCGATTTTCCGCGGGAAATACTTCCTGCAAGCCCTTCAGTCAGGATGTAATTGGAGCGGATGGAAAGCAGGCGTTCGGGTGTGCTTCCTACGAATGCTGTTTTACCTTCCGGACGCATCATAAAAGTATAGCAGGAAGGGTATTCGTTGCGAAGCTGATTCAGAATGCGGGTAGGCTGTTGCCTGCCTGAGAGCCGGATACGCAGCATACGGGAAAGCACAATTTTAGAAAGAATGCCGAGCCGTATCAGATTTTTAGCTTCATTAATGCTTTCAATCCAATTTTCAAGGGAGTCCGGCTCTTCGATGACTTCCGGCGTATCGCTTTTGTGCGATGACGTTTCATAAAGTGCCGCTGAGGTTGATTTGAGCAGCTGTGTAGCCATGCGATCGATGGTCGCCCGGATGCCTTCAGTGAGCTTCTCCGCGTTCACATTGCGCGGAACTTCTTTGTTGACGGTGAGAAGACACAATTTACCGTCCCGTACAAACGACCACTCCGGAACTACAAAATCAGCGGCATGAAAGTTTTTCCAGGCTTGCGCATCCTGCCGGTCAAAGAAAGAAAAGCCGCCCAGGAAGTGAACACCGGCAAGGCTGTGACGAATAGCACTGTATTCAACAATATCTTCACAAACAGCTTTAATGGCTTCCGAAGTACCTGAAAACCGGTCTGTAAATGCACCATTTGTGTTTGCTTTGGGGCACTTTCCCTTACAGCTAATGGTGCGGATGGCTCGTCCGGCCGACAGGGCAAGACGTTCTTCCGGATGTTCCCAGTAATACTGAAACTGATCCGATTCAGCAAGGATTTCAAGCACAGCGAGCGGGTCGATACTTTCAAAGGAGACGGTCACAGAAAATATGACAGGTTCCTTTGCTACTTTTGTGAGCTGAACGGCTTCCTTGGCGCACGCCACGAAGTCTGCGTCGTCCTGTAGCGGAAGGACGGAGCGATTGTTGTCAGCTTTGGTGTGTAAATCTGAGGTTTTAGTACGGATCATGTAAATCTTGCAAAAAGGCTCTTCATTAGGCCTGCGTTGGTGTTTCAAATAGGCGTTCAGGATGTTGATAACAATACCCCAACTCGTTCAAAGCGAAAAGGATAAACCGGTTAGAAGACCGGATTATAAACAGGGTTTGAAATACTTGTTCAGACAACAATGAAGAGCCTTTAATCATTTGCATTCTGAAAATATTGAAATAATTGTAATTAGGAAAAATAAGGACTCAATTTCAGTGATTTATATGTTAGAAAAGCGTCTTGCAGCATCAGAAGGCTGTTTATGGTGTCAGGTTCTTCAACACTTCAGCGTTTAACAGAACAGGCTTACAGTTTCATTCTCCCGATGTAGACCCCTAAGTTTTTGTATTCTTTCATTTTACCTAAAAAAGCGCTTTTTTGGTGTGTTGATATGGATTTTCGCGTTTCACAGCTTTAACTTCAAACAACCCCAATATGAAATTAACCTATCTAAAAGTATGATACGTATCCGTCCCGTGGATATGGGAAATATTAAAACCCACCACACGTGGAACAATGACCCCGAACTCAATTATTTCGATTCAGATTTCCCGCTTGACCGTGAGCCGTTGTCGCTTTTTTGCAGACGATTACAGGAAATGATGGACGATCCGAATAGCGGCAGTCTGATTCTTGAGATTCATCATGAAGGCGATCAGAAGCTGATTGGGATTGTCGATATACATGGGATAGACCACATCAACAAGCGCTGCATTATTGAGTGTACCATTGCTGAAAGAGATTATCAGAATCAGGGTTACGGTACAGCGGCCTTTCGTGAAGCCGTACGCTACTGTTTTGATGAAATGGGAATGAATAAGGTGTCTTCAGCCGCATTCGATTTTAATGATAAGTGGATCAGAATTCTGACTAATCTTGAATTCACAAAAGAAGGCACGCTCCGGGAGCACGCGGTCAAAAATGGAAAGTATGCAGATAAACTGGTGTTCAGCCTTCTCAAATCGGAATATGTTACATCTGATCAGTTTCAGATGTCCTTAACATAGGGTATGTTAGCGGGCATTGATTGAATGCAAATCTAACCCGTTACAACACGCCCATGAGAAGTCTTACTGCAGTACTCTTTCCGCTCGCGCTTTTGCTGTCGTTAAATAAAACAGACTCTATTCAGGCGCAACCGATTTCAGATTCTGATGCAGCTTCGGCTGAAATAGCGTCCCTTTTGGATCAGTTCCTGGAAGGCGCTGCACGCTCTGATGCTGAAATTCATGACCGCTTCTGGCACGAGTCGCTGATCTATACTTCATCCGCCGGCATCCGGTTCGGAAAAGCGGATCTGATGTCGGGCTTAAACCCGCTGCCATCCGACACCGAGCCGGAGCTGTTTTACCACGCTGAAGAGGTACACATCCGGTTTGTTGAAAACCTTGCCGTTCTGCATTTTACCCTTGTAGCCACGGACGGAGAGACGGAAAGCCGCTTCCTGAATTCCGGAATACTCATGCAGGAAGAAGGTCAGTGGCAGGTCATCAGCTGGCAGGCGACGGTAAAAGCGAGCGAACCGTAACTTTTTATTTGTAACAAAAAAAAAGCCCGTTCCGGCTTACTTGGCAGTTCCGGAACGGGCTTTTGTGTATTAAACGGTTTGTCTTTCGCTTTACAAATCTCCGTAGAAATGAAAGTTATCCGGCAGGCCGTCAAGCTCTACATCTGAGGAGCTGCCGGAGCTTACCCGCGCATTTGTGATGGTGTACACACTCACCAGAAATCCTTCCACAAAAACTTCATCAATATTGAGAGTGCCGGTAACCCGGAGCGGTTCATAGGTGTAGGTTGAAAGCGGCCTTGCAGTTTCAATCATCAGGGTTTCATTTGCCTGTGGCGGCGGCACGTGCATACACCCCATAAATGGTGCCTGCAGCAATATAAACTGCGTGATATTTTCAATGCGGTCGAAGGGGACCATATAGCCGATTACCGAAATCTCCTGACCATCGAGGGCTTTCAGATCTTCGGGAATTTCAGCGTTTTGCCGGTGAATCTGATACTTGCGAAAGTCGCTGAACATGACTCTGGGAGCTTCTGAAGTGACGGTACCATGTTCCGCTTCAGGGCTGCCTTTGAAGGCGGAGGCGTCTGTTCGGAGCATGAAGAGGACCAAAATTACGGCAGTCAGTACTGCCGTGAAGCTCAAAGAATAGGAAGCGGTAGTCATAATCAAAAAGGATTGTAGATAAGTTTAGGGAGCAAGATTACGCACCACATCGGTACGGTAGGCTTTTAATGCCGGAATAATGCCGGCCAATATGCCAAGCATAAGAAAAGAAAGCAAGGTAACGAAATGTGAGCCGTGTATTGCATAGGCTGAAACAATGATTCCGCCGGTTTCAGCAAGGAATGGGGCAACCGCTGCCACAATGGCCATGCCACCGGCGAGACCCGCAATACATCCGATACCGACGATAATGCCCGCTTCAAGTAAAATCAGGGTGAGAACCGTTCCGCGGCTTGCCCCAAGCGACCGCATGATGGCAATGTCGCGTCGTCTGTCTTCCATTGTATTATAGATGGCAACAAGAACTCCGAAGAGGGCCACAATGAAAACGAGCCAGCCGACATAGCGGAGGACCTGTTCTGCATTTCCGATAATGCTCATCAGTTCCTGAATCTGAATGGCAGGTACTACGGCCATCAGCTCGTCTTTGTAAGCGAAGAAAGGATCGCGCATCATATTTCTGGCAATGAGCGGATTTTCGGGCGTCGGCATATTGATCATGCCGGTGAGCTGCAGGGCGGCAGCCTGATTGCCAAACTTCAGCAGAACCGCATCGAGGCGGCTCACCCGGCTCTCATATTCATCAAGCGGGAGCGGGAACTGCCGGCTGAGTCGGGCTACCATCTCTTCGAGCTGTGCAGTATTTGCTTCAGCGTGATGATGTCTGTGCCGGTGATCATGGTCATGCCCGTTCGCATGAGCGTCGTGCCCGTGCCCGTGCTCGTGCTCGTGCTCATGGTCATGGTCATGCTCGTGATCATGATCATGTCCGTGTCCGTGTCCGTTTTCGTGTTCATGCTCGTGCTCGTGTCCGTGTCCGTGTTCATGCTCATGATCGTGCCCATGTGCGTGATAATGCACTTCGTAGGCGCTGAAGATGCTTGTAAATATCACATTGTCATGCGCTGTACGGCTCGGTTCAAGAATGCCGGTAATAACGAGTTCGTACTCTTCATGCACGTGTGGTTCTGCGTCTTCATCATCGAGTTCGCTTACCCCATGGGTCATGTAAAACGTATGTCCGATGCCGATTCCCAGACGCCGGGCAGCATTGCTCCCGATTACGGCTTCAAAGGGTCGCTCGAAGTTACGGCCTTCTGCCATTTGGAACGGCTGACCAGTTCGCGGTTCACCTTCGGCTATAAAGGCTGCGGATGTACCTACAATGCGGACGCCGCGGTAATTGTCGCCGACAAAAACAGGAAAAGCGCGCTCAATGCGGCCGTCGCGGAGTGCTGTTTGGTAAACCGCGCCGGGAATTACACCGGTAGAGGTTTCCAGGTGATAGATGGTGTTGAGGGTGGTTTGCATCCGGCTTCCGGGTGCAGCAAGAATAACATCAAAGCCAACCGAAGTTTGGGTGTAGCCTTGTTCCGTTTCTCTTTCTAATGTTTGCACGGCGATTACAAGTGAAGCTGCAAGTGCTACGGAAGCGATCGTCAGTACACTACTGAGCAGCCGAAGCCGCATGTTTTTGAAAACAATCTTCAGAGGATTCATGCGCTAACTACCTCATTGAGTTCGCTTAGGTCAATGGTTGTTTCAAACTGTGCCAAAACTTCGGTTTCATGGCTGACTAATATGAGTGTTTTGCCGGCAGTCAGCTCTTTAATCAGGGAAAGGACTTCGGCGGAGGTTTTGGGATCAAGGGAACCGGTTGGCTCATCTGCCAGGATAATATCCGGGTCGTTGGCGAGTGCACGTGCGATGCAAACCCGCTGTTGCTGACCTACCGAAAGCTGTGAAGGCCGGTTATGCAGCCGCCCGCTCAGGCCAACGCTGTTTAACAGATCCTTTGCGCGGGATACGGGTTTCTTTTTATCGGCAAACTGCATCCCAAGCTGAACATTTTCAAGCGCGGTGAAGCCATCCAGCAGATTGAAAGACTGAAAAATGTAGCCTATGTTGTTGGCCCGAAAACGGTCGCGATCCGATTCGCTGAGACGCGTAATATCTGTGCCGGAAACGGAAACAGATCCCGAATCAGGCAGGGTCATGCCGCTTATGCAGTGTAGCAGCGTAGTTTTTCCCGAACCGGATGTACCCCGGACGGCCAGGTGTTTTCCGGTAGGCAATGTAAATGCCGGAATGTCTAAAATCGGAACCCGCTGACCTGTTGAAGGGTCAGGGTAGCTCTTCCTGACATTTGTGAGTTGTATCGCAGACATAAAGCGTATGCAGAATAAGGATGAATAGTTAATCAGTCGGTTTCAGATGTACCGAAACAGTTTTTATCGGACAAATTCTATAAAGTGCCCTTCCTGAATATCGTGGGCCGCTGTAAAGCCCCCGTGTACTTCCACAACATACAGAGCGGGTGCAACGGAGGGATATTGTTGCTGTGAAAAGGGAGTGGTATTTTGATGGATACGCACTATCTCGAAATCTTCATTGGCAAAAACCATGTCAAGCGAAAGCGGGGTGTTTGCCATCCAGAAGCTGAGCGGTTCCTGCCGCTCGAAAATAAAAATCATGCCCGCGTCTTCCGGCATTTCATATACGTTCATCAGGCCCTGTTGCCGCGCCATGTTACTCTCAGCAACCGCAACACGCACACTTGTTAACGGCTCTTCGGAATCGGGAGTCGTTTTAAAATGAACGGTAGCCGGAAACTCGAGTACCCGTGCAGCAGAGGCCGCGGGTGTTTGTTGTTCATTATCGGTTCCGCAGCCGTTAAGGAACAGGACTATTCCTATCAGGAAGAAAAAGTATTTCATGCTTTAAGAGGGAGTTTGATAGTTGCTTAATTGGGAATGCCGCAAACATAAAGAAGTATGGGTGCAAAATTAAGGAATTGTTTGCGTTAATCCGGCCTTATAAAATGCAAAAAGGTTGCATGTCCGGGCTTGTCAAAGATCTTTAGGTCGCTAAGGGGCGGTGTGTTGTGTTTGTATAAGCAGCTAAAATAGCGTATATTTAAAATCTGTATGAAAGTGAGCCCGCACTAACGGGACTCACTTTTTTTTTATCAGAATTTGTTAACAGAATGACCGTACACCATCTGTCAGATACACAAGATGATGGATGGCGCCGGTTTTAAAGCGTACAATCATTGACATAAATGCTACAAAAAGATTCACAACTTGATGAAATTCGCAGTCTTATCACGCGCAATCTAACGCGGGAAGATGTGTTTTTGGTGGATTTGGAGCTGAAAAGCAGTTCCGGAGCACCGTCTTTGTCGGTTTACATTGAGTCCGACTCCGGTGGCATTAAGCTTGACGACTGTGCGCTCATCAGCAGACAGGTGCAAACCGTTATTGAAGCACACGAAGTGCTGGGCGACCGTTTTACGCTCAACGTTTCATCACCGGGGCTTGACCGGCCTTTGAAACTGCAGCGTCAGTACTACCTGAATATTGGCCGAAAGGCAAGGGTAAAGCATCAGGCCGAAACTGAGAAAGGGCCAGAAGTTGTGGTAACAGAAGGGCAGCTTAAGCAGGTTGATGATGATCACATCATCCTGCAAATGCAAAAAAAAGAAGCTGTGATACGCTTCGGGCACATCATCGAAACCAAAATCATTCCGTCTTTCTAAGAGATACGTATTCCGGAGAAAACCATGTCAAACGAAGAAAGCAAACTTATTATTCAGTACTTCGCTGAAATTGCCAGAGAAAAAAATATTGGCAAAGATATGCTCATGACTATCCTTGAGGAAGTCTTTCGCTCAATGATCCGCAGAAAGTACGGCTCTGATGAAGCTTTCGAAATTATTCTGAACCCGGATCGCGGTGATATTCAGATGTTTCACACGCGCGAAGTTGTGCCTGATGAAGAACTGACCAACGAAGCTACTGAAATCAAATTTTCAGAAGCAACGAAGCTTGATCCCGATCTTGAGCTGTTTGATGAGTATGCACAGGAAATTTTCATTACAGATTTTGGGCGCCGGTCGGTACTGACTGCACGGCAGACCCTCGCGCAGCGCATTCGTGAAATTGAAAAAGAGAAGCTGTATCAGGAATACACCGAAAGAATAGGGGAAATTGTATTGGGCGATGTGTATCAGATTCGCGCGCGCGATATACTGATCAACCATAACAGCACCGAGCTTGTTATGCCCAAAAGCCAGCAAATTCCCAAAGACAGATACCGCAAGGGCGATACCATCCGCTGTGTGATTGAAGATGTTAAGCTCGACAATGGAAATCTGAGCATCATCGTATCACGAACCTCACCTGCCTTTTTGGAGCGCCTGTTCGAAAACGAAATTCCGGAAGTTTACGATGGAATCATCGATATTAAAAAGGTTGTGCGTGAACCTGGTGACCGCTCTAAGGTAGCTGTAGTTTCTAATGATGAGCGTGTTGATGCTGTTGGTGCCTGTGTAGGTATGAAGGGCATCCGCATTCATTCCATTGTTCGTGAGCTGTGTAATGAGAACATTGATGTCATTAATTTCACGACGGATAAAATAGAATTCATTAAGCGTGCGCTTCAGCCCGCCCGTGTTTTGTCCGTTGACCTGAATGCAGCCGGAAATCATGCCAAAGTTAACGTGCCTGCCGACCAGGTCTCTAAAGCTATTGGAAAAGGCGGCGTCAACATCAAGTTGGCCAGTGCGCTGACCGGCTGTGAGATTGATGTTTACCGCGAAACGGACTATGAAGACGATATTGAAATTTCGGAATTTGAAGAAGACTTCGGGATGGATGTAGTTGATGTGCTCTATGAAATAGGGTGTGACAGTGCCCGTGCGGTATTGCGGCTCAACCCGGCTGAACTCGTACGCCGAACCAACGGGCGTATCGATGAATACAGCGCCAAAAATATCTTCAAGATAATTCGTGATGAGTTTGATGAAGATGAGTTAATTTAAAGTAATTTATAATTCAGTAAGTTTATTGTATGTCGAACGGTGCCAAGCCCAAGCGTTTATTCAAAGTAGCACAAGAGTTCAATGTCGCGACACAGACCATTGTCGAGGCGTTAGCAAAGCATGAGTTTAAGGTTGATAACAAGCCTAATGCTAAAATTACGCCCGAAATGTACGCGGCGCTCGAATCATTATACAGCACCGACAAAGCCCGGCATCAGGAACTCGGGCAGGCGCGCGAAAAAAAGGAAAGTGCAGCTTCCCGCTCCGTTTCCGTTGATTCTCTTCTTACCCCTGAGGAGCCAAAACTTGATCCGCTTCCGCCAAAGCCAGCGGAACCGAAACCAGCACCAACACCTGAACCGCAACTGAAGCCACAGGAACCCAAGCTTCAGCCGGAACCCGCTAAGCAAGAGCCGACGCCAACGCCTGAGCCGGTTCAGGAAGAGGAAAAGCCTGCGGCTAAAGAAGTTATGCCCGAGCCTAAGTCCGAACCTAAACCTGCCGAAGTCAAAACCGAAGCGGTTCCAGCTAAAGATCAGACAGGGGAAAAAGCCGATGCAACGGAAGATAGCGCACCCAAGCCCGAAATAACGGCCGAAGCGGAAGGTAAAGCGGTCGCGGAAGTGCCTTCTGTCGATAAGACCGATTCCGAAGATGGCCCCAAGACACCCGCTAAAGAGACTCCCAAGGCCAAAGAAGATGTTAAGGCTGATACTGACACTGACACGGTTGATGAAGCGGAGTCAGAAGAAGAAACCATTCGTGCAAGGGATAAAAACCGTCTGAAAGGAACCAAAGTCCTGGGCACCATTAATGTAGGCACAGATAAGGCTGATGACGACGGCTCAACCCGTAAGCGCAGGAAAAAGCGCAAGCGCGTAAAAGCCGAACAGCAAACGGAGGATACGCCGCAGCCTAAAAAACGTCCCAAAGCCACAACGCCAGCTGATGATACTGCAGATACTTCTGCTAAACGCAAGAAGAAAAGAACCCGCAAAAAGGCCGTAACCCCCGAAATTTCCGAAAAAGAAGCTGAGAAGAAAGTACGTGAAACCATGGCGGCCGTACAGGGAGGCAAAGGCAAGCAGCGTCAGAAGCGTCGTCGCGAAAAACGTGACCAAATGGCTGAAAAGCGTGAGCTTGAAGCGATGATGCAGGAAGAGCAGCAGGCCGTAATCGAAGTTACCGAGTACATCACGGTAAGTGATCTTGCACAGCTGTTCGATATCAGCCCGACACAGGTTATTACAAGCTGCATGAATATGGGCCTGATGGTATCCATCAATCAGCGCCTTGAGTCTGAAACCATTGAGCTGATTGCCGATGAGTACGAGAAGGAAATCCGCTTCGTAGATGCAGATGCGGTAGCGGAAGAAATTTTTGAAGAAGAGGAAGATGCCGAAGAGGATCTCAGACCCCGCGCACCGATTGTTACGGTAATGGGTCACGTAGATCACGGTAAAACTTCCTTGCTTGACTTTATCAAAAAGTCAAAAGTTGCCGAAGGCGAAGCCGGCGGTATTACGCAGCACATTGGTGCGTATGCGGTTGTACTTGATGACGACCGTAAAATCACATTCCTTGATACTCCCGGTCACGAAGCTTTTACCGCTATGCGGGCACGGGGTGCACAGGTTACGGATATCGTAATTTTGGTTGTGGCAGCTGATGATTCTGTAATGCCCCAAACCATTGAAGCCATCAACCACGCACAGGCCGCTGGCGTATCACTTGTCGTAGCCTTAAATAAGGTTGATAAAGAAGGCGCCAATACCGATAAAATTATGCAGCAGCTTTCCGAGCATAATGTACTCGTGGAAGATTACGGCGGAAGCGTGCAGTGCGCCAAAGTTTCGGCAAAAACCGGACAGGGCATTGACGAGCTCCTTGAGAAAGTACTGATAGAAGCTGAGTTGCTTGAACTCAAAGCCAACCCTGACAGAAATGCGACCGGAATCGTGCTTGAAACCAAGCTCGATCGCGGTAAGGGTGTTGTGGCCAACGTCCTCATCCTGAAAGGTAAACTGAATGTCGGCGACACCTTCGTAGCCGGTAATCACTACGGTCGCGTGCGTGCCATGGAAAATGAACGCGGACAGCGAATTGAAACAGCGGGTCCGGCAACGCCCATACAGCTTACAGGCTTCGACGGACAGCCGCAGGCCGGCGATAAGTTTAATGTGACCGACGAAGAGAAGACGGCCAAAAACATTGCGCTCAAGCGGCAGCAGATTAAGCGTGAGCAGGAACTTCGCAAAGTCAAGCACATGAGTCTTGATGAGTTCGCACGGCGGATGTCTGCGGGCAGTGTTTCCGAGCTCAATATCATTATAAAAGGTGATGTTGATGGTTCTATCGAGGCGCTCTCCGGTGCATTGCAGAAGCTCAGCACCGATGAAGTAATCGTGAACATTATTCACACCGGAGTTGGTGCGATTAGTGAAACGGATGTACTTCTTGCTACGGCCTCCAATGCGATTATCATCGGATTCCAGGTTCGCCCAACCGCGAATGCGCGGAAGCTTGCTGAAAAAGAAGAAATTGATGTACGCCTCTTCAGCATTATTTACGAAGCGGTTGACCTTGTACGGGATGCCCTCGAAGGTATGCTTTCGCCGGATATCAGTGAGAAAATTACTGCCTCTGTGGATGTCCGCGATACCTTTAAAGTACCCGGAGTCGGAACCATAGCGGGTTGCTATGTAACCGAAGGCAAAATCACGAGAAATACCCGCGTACGCCTGATTCGCGAAGGGATTGTCATTTTCACTGGTGAGATTTCATCGCTCAAACGCTTCAAAGATGATGCACGTGAAGTCAGTGCCGGTTACGAGTGTGGTATCGGTATCAAAAATTTCAACGATATCAAAGTTGGCGACGTCATTGAAGGTTACGAAATGGTTGAGACCAAACGTACCCTTGACACCGCAAACTGATTTCACCCGGATTTCTGAAACATTTGAATTATGAGCATAAGAACTGAGCGTGTTGCGTCTGTTATCAAGCAGGACCTGAGTAAGATCTTACTTGGGTATCAGCATAACAATATTATTACCATCACCAATGTAAAAATGACACCCGACCTCTCCATTGCGAGGGTCTTTGTAAGCGTGATCGACAGCAGCGGTGCAGAAGAATCTGTGTATCAGATGTTGTCTGAAAAAAAGAGTGCGATCAGAGCAGAGCTTTCTTCTCTTATGCGTCATCAGCTAAGGAAAATGCCGGATATAGAGTTTTTCCGGGATGAAACCGCTGAATATGCGAGCAAAATGGAGAACCTGTTCCGCAAGGTAAAAGACATCCCGCAGGCGCCTCCTGAAGATGAAAACTCCTGACACCTGGTGATTCAAAGCCCGAAACAGCCGGCTGATCCGGGAAGCTTTTTTCTTGCTGACCGGCAAACGGATCCTGAAACGCTCCGTGGACATGATTTTTCATCAGGGGCGGTGTTTTTGTTGGACAAGCCAGCTGCGTGGAGCAGCTTTCGCGTTGTTGGTCTCGTTCGCCGACTCATTGGCATAAAAAAAGTCGGACATGCCGGTACGCTTGATCCCATGGCGACCGGATTGCTCGTTATTTGTACCGGAAGGGCAACGAAATCTGTCTCTGTAGTGCAGGACGGAGAAAAATGCTATGAGGCATTGGTTCAGTTTGGGGCTTCTACGCCAAGTTACGACGCTGAAACACCGCCCGATATAACAGCGCCCGCAGCGCATATCACGCCGGAAATGATACGCGACTGCCTCCAAACAAAATTCACCGGCCTCATCTGGCAACAGCCGCCCATGTACTCCGCAATTAAAGTGAAGGGGCAGCGCCTCTACAAACTGGCCCGCAAAGGGGTTGAGGTGGCGCGCAAAGACCGTGAAGTAATGATTCATGAAGTCAGGCTGGAAGACTACGACGCTGAAACTGCACAGGCGCGCCTCCAAATTCATTGCGGAAAAGGGACCTATATCCGGAGTCTTGCGCACGATTTGGGAATAGCGCTGGGCAGCCGTGCACATTTAACAGCACTTCGGCGAACCCGAACCGGCCCGTATATGGTTCATAATGCTTTAACTGCCTCAGAACTCGTATCCCGATTTAATGCAGATGACCTCATTAACTTATCTTGATGATGTAATTCACAACCCGGCGACCGCCATCACAGTTGGTACATTTGATGGTGTGCACCTCGGGCATCGTACGCTGATTAGTAAACTTGTTGAAAAAGCACGCGAAATTAATGGCAGAAGTGTGCTGGTGACGTTTAATCCGCATCCACGGGAGGTGCTGCATGGCGGGCACAATACCGTAGGCTTGCTCACAACCCTTGAGGAACGAGCCGAAATTCTGCATCAGTCAGGGGTTGATCAGATGGTCGTGATTCCGTTTGACCGTGATTTTTCTTTGCTTAGCTCTGAAGAATTCATCAAAGACATACTGTTCCGCAAAATCGGCATTGCCGAATTCATCATTGGGTATGACCATCAGTTTGGGAAAAACCGCGAAGGCACGATCAAAACGGTTGAGCAGCTTTCCCCGGCGCTTGGCTATAACGTCCATCTAATTCAGGCCCATGAAGTTGCGCATCACACGGTAAGCTCAACCCTGATTCGTAAAGCACTGGTTGATGAAGGTGATGTTAAACTTGCCCGAACCATGCTCGGACGCCCTTATCCGCTGAGCGGAATGGTCGTGCACGGTGATAAAAAGGGGCGTATGCTCGGTTTTCCGACTGCAAACCTAAAAATTGAAGAAACCCGGAAGGTTATCCCGCGAAAAGGAGTGTATGCTGTTGAAGTGCTTCTTGATGACAAAGTGTATAAGGGCATGCTCAATATTGGGATTCGACCAACGGTGACCAATTCAAAGGAGCTGCGGATTGAAGTAAATATGTTCGACTTTTTTGACGACATCTACGGCAGACAGCTAAGGGTGCGTTTCTATGATAAGATCCGGGATGAGAAAAAATTTGATGGTCTTGACGCTTTACGTGCGCAGCTTCATCAGGATAAAGCCGATTGCATACAACTGTTTAAAACCTTATCTTAGGAAGCTTACAGTTAAAGTTTCTACTTTAGCATGCTATTAATCTAAAGCGGATACATCATTTATTATGAATATCTCTCAGGAAGAAAAAAAAGCTA
Source organism: Cyclonatronum proteinivorum (assembly GCF_003353065.1). GTDB lineage: Bacteria > Bacteroidota > Rhodothermia > Balneolales > Cyclonatronaceae > Cyclonatronum > Cyclonatronum proteinivorum. The sequence continues at coordinate 2,164,657 of NZ_CP027806.1, forward strand.
TTTTTGAAAAATACGGCAAGAATGGCGAAGATACGGGTTCAGTTGAAGGTCAGATTGCGCTGTTTACCGAGCGTATAAACCGGCTTACAGCTCACCTGAAACTGCATAAAAAAGATCACTCAACCCGTCTCGGACTTCTGAAGCTCGTAGGTAAGCGTCGTCGCTTGCTCAACTACCTCATGAAGAAAGATATTGAAGGATACCGTACGCTCATTAAGCAGCTTGGCATCCGTAAATAACATTGTAACACCCCTAAAAAGGCACGGTAACCCCGTGCCTTTTTTGTAGCATCTGTCGTTTCTTTCAGGCCAAACCCAATGCAACGCGCTCACGCGGATTTAAAAAGTTTGCTCTCCGCTCCATTAACAAAGAGCCGCAGAGTTAACCTTTTGAATCCGCCTGCGCCCTGTAGTACCGGGTAAAGTCAGGATGAAATGGCCGCCAATGCTGCACAACACACACGCTGATTGATCACAAGCTGTGAACGTCAGCATTATTCCACGGAGATCGAAGGTTCGGAAATACGTCCGGGCTCTTTTATTTCCAGCAGTTAAACGCAGTTAAAACAAAATGAAAGCAGATTTTAAATCAGTAGAATTCGCAGCAAACAAAACCCTGAGCATTGAAACCGGTCGTCTCGCCAAGCAGGCACACGGCAGCGTAGTTGCACGCCTTGGGGATACCATGGTACTCGCAACAGCTGTTGTTGCAGCAGAACCCCGCGCAGGTCAGGCCTTCTTTCCGCTCACCGTTGAGTTTCGCGAGAGCTATGCCGCCGGTGGAAAATTCCCGGGCGGATTTATCAAGCGGGAAGGTCGTCCTTCAGAAAAAGAAATTCTCTCAGCCCGACTTATTGACCGTACCATTCGCCCGCTGTTTCCGGACGGATTCATGAATGAAACGCAGGTGATTTGTCAGGTTATTTCTTCCGACGGTCAGAATGACGCCGATGTTATTGCACCGGTTGCCGCTTCCCTCGCCCTGCATCTTTCCGACGCGCCTTTCGCAGGTCCGATGGCGCAGGTTCGCATCGGCCGTATCTTTGGCGAATATGTCGTGAACCCAACCGTCGATGAACTCGCAACAGCTGATCTCGACCTTACCGTTGGCGGTCTGAAAGACAGCATTGTGATGGTAGAAGGCGAAATGCAGGAAGTTTCCGAAGAGGAAATGCTCGAAGCCATTCAGGTCGCGCACGAAGCTATTAAGAAGCTGTGTGCTTTTCAGGATGAAGTCCGCGAAGCGCATGGAAAAGAGAAACGCGAAGTCGTTATCGAAAAGCCGGATGAAACTCTCGTAGGCAAAGTTAAGGAACTCGTAGGAGACCGCTTTTACACAACCTCTAAAGCGCAGCTTGGCAAAAAAGCATATTCTGAAGCCATCAAAGCAATCTATGACGAAGTGAAAGCCGCACTTGCGGAAGAATACCCCGAGCAGGAGCAAGCCATAGACAGCATCTGCCACGATATTCAGCAGGACGCCATTCGCACCATGATGCTGAAAGACCGTATCCGCATTGATGGCCGTGAATCTGATGTGATACGCGATATTTGGACAGAAGTAGGGTACCTGCCCCGTACGCACGGATCCGCTATTTTTACGCGTGGCGAAACGCAATCGCTTGTTACCGTAACGCTTGGTACAAAACGTGACGAGCAGGCGGTCGACACCCTGTTCGACACCGATTCAAAGCGTTTCATGCTGAATTACAACTTCCCGCCCTACTGTACGGGTGAAGCCAAAATGATGCGCGGTGTCAGCCGTCGCGAAATTGGTCATGGTAATCTGGCAGAGCGGGCCCTGAAAGTCATGGCGCCTTCCACCGAGGAATTCGGATACACAATCCGTGTCGTCAGCGATATTCTGGAAAGCAACGGTTCTTCTTCCATGGCTTCTGTTTGTGGTGGTTCAATGGCCCTCATGGACGCGGGGGTACCGATGAAAAAGCCGGTTGCAGGTATTGCAATGGGACTTTGTATGGGAGAAGACGGCGATTACATCGTGCTCTCCGATATTTCCGGTGAAGAAGATCACTTCGGTGACATGGACTTCAAAATCACAGGAACCGCTGATGGTATCACGGCCTGTCAGATGGATATCAAGGTACAGGGGATCACCGCTGAAGTTATGCTTGAAGCTCTCAAGCAGGCTAAAGCAGGGCGCCTGCACATTCTCGAGCGTATGGCCGAAAGCATTTCTGCCCCCCGTCAGAGTATTTCCAAGTACGCACCAAGCTTTACCCGCTACGAAGTGGATTCCGATATGATCGGAGCCATTATTGGCCCGGGTGGTAAGGTGATTCAGGCGATTCAGAAAGAAACCGGCACGGAAATTATTATTGAAGAAGTTGATAATAAAGGTATCGTGACCATTGCTGCCGACAGCGCTGAAAAAGCAGAAGCTGCACTTTCAAAAATTAAAGCCATCGCCGGTAAGCCGGAAGAAGGCGAAGTTTATGAAGGAACTGTACGCTCCATTAAAGAGTACGGTGCCTTTGTAGAAATCATGCCGGGCAAAGATGGTTTGCTCCATATCTCAGAGATTGCGCACGAACGCATCCGCAACGTCGAAGACGTGCTTCAGGAAGGCCAGAAAATTCAGGTCAAGCTTGTACGCGTAGAGCCGGGCGGAAAAATGCGTCTGTCCATGAAAGCCCTGATTGAGAAATAGGCTCCCAATCCGGCCTTGAAAACCATTTATGCACAGGCTGTTTTTGTCGTGAACGGCTGCAGCCTGTGCAGACCTTTAAAAGCGTCGTTGAGCATTCAACCGGCGCTTTTATTTTTTCGGCTCAGCATAAGAAGGGGGGAGTGAAGCCCGATTAGCTGAGCGGAACCATGCCAAATTACGGATTCAATCCTTTTGAAATAAAATATATGACACGTTATCCGCAGGATACCATCCAAAAAACAACCCTGCCGAATGGTCTCCGAATCGTAACCGAAACCATACCATCCGTCCGCAGTATTTCCTGCGGGGTCTGGGTAAAGACGGGCAGCCGCCACGAGAGCGACAGGGAAGCTGGTATTACGCACTTTTTGGAACACATGCTGTTCAAAGGCACCGAAAACAGAACGGCCTACGACATCGTCCAAACCATGGAATCGGTCGGCGGTTTCCTCAACGCATTTACCTCGCTTGAACACACCTGTTATTACACCCGCTGCCTCGACACCGAGAAAGAGCGCGCTATTGATGTACTTTCCGATATGGTGCTGCGCTCAACTTTTCCGCCCGAAGAAATTGAAAAGGAAAAAAAGGTTGTCATCGAAGAGATGAAAATGTACCGGGACTCGCCGGAAGACTACATTTTCGAGATATTTAACGGCCTCATGTTTGAAAATCATCCGCTTGGACGTCCCATACTTGGTTTTGAGCATACGGTCAATGCATTCGATCAGCAGGCACTGAAATCCTATCTTGCCCAGCGCTACAATCCCGCCAATACGGTACTTTCAGTGGCCGGCAACGTTGATCACGATGAGATAGTGACGCTTGCTACCCGTTATTTTACCGTGGATTCTTCCCCCTACAAACCCGTCGAAGACCTGCCGTTAAGTACTTTTGTGAAGCAGCATAAGCGGGTAAGCCGTGCTATTGAGCAGACGCACCTTGTACTTGGGCGCCGGTCGCTTGGTATCAACCATGCAAACCGCTACGAACTTCTTCTTGCCAACACCTTGCTTAGCGGCGGGATGAGTGCGCGCCTCAATCAGAATATCCGTGAGAAATACGGCTACTGTTACTCGGTTGCTTCCTTCAATCAGGCGTATCATGATACCGGCCTGTTTGGGGTTTATGCCGGCACCGACGAGAGCTACGCGGAACATGTGCAGCAGCTTATTTACGACGAACTTGTGCGCTTAGGAACTGAAACAGTGCCGGATAAGGAACTGAGCGAAGCCAAATCGCAGCTCAAGGGCAAGCTCCTTCTCGGGCAGGAAAATATGAGCAACCGCATGACAAGGCTTGCCAAGAGTGAGCTTTACTTTGACCGCTATATCTCTCTCGATGAGCTCGTACTGCATATCGACGCGGTAACTTCGACAGAGATTCGTAACTTCGCCCAGGATTTTTTCAACCCGGAATTTTTCACCGAAACGATTTTAGTACCAGAATCATGACAGCTGAAAACATATCAACAATACAAAATCTGCATCAGTTTGACGGACAGACCGCAACGTTGCAGGGGTGGGTGCAAAACATCAGAAGCAGCAAGTCTCTCATATTCGTGATCATGCGCGACGGTTCCGGTCTGTGTCAGTGCATTGTCTCAAAAGCAGATGTTGCTGATGAAGTCTGGGAGCAGGCGGGCACCCTCACGCAGGAATCTTCGCTGCGCATAAAAGGAAATATCAGGAAAGATGATCGCAGCGTGAGCGGATACGAACTGCATGTGCAGGAGCTTGAAATTATTCAGATTGCACAGGATTACCCCATCACTCCCAAAGAACACGGCGTAGAGTTTCTGATGGAAAACCGGCACCTCTGGCTTCGGAGTCAGCGGCAGTGGGCGGCCATGCGGGTACGCAATCGCATTATTTTTGCCATACATGAATTCTTTCAGCAGCAGGGTTTCGTGCAGCTCGACGCGCCCATTTTTACCGGGAATGCTGCCGAAGGCACAACCAATCTGTTTGAGACCGATTACTTTGATCAGAAAGCCTACCTCAGCCAGTCAGGTCAGCTTTACGGGGAAGCCATGGCGCTTGCACACGGCAAAATTTACACCTTCGGTCCAACCTTCCGGGCTGAGAAAAGCAAAACCCGGCGTCACCTTACTGAATTTTGGATGGTAGAACCCGAAATGGCTTTCTACGATCTGAAGATGAACATGGACCTGGCTGAAGACATGGTCGTATTCATTGTAGAAGCAGTACTTCGTGACTGCCGCAGCGAGCTGGAAACCCTTGGCAGAGACATCACCAAGCTCGAGCAGGTCAAAAAGCCGTTTCCGCGGATAACCTACACCGAAGCCGTTGAATTGCTTTCAGGTGACAAAACGAAGGAGCTTCTGGATACCATGGAGCGCGAAAACAAGCAGGCGCTCGAATCCATCAGCAAGGAAATACCGGAGCTGGAAGCAGAGCATGGGCAGGCCAAGAAAGGACGTAAGTTTCAGATCGACCGCCGCCTTAAACTGTTGCGTGCGCAGCGGGAAGAAGCAGAAGAAAACCTTCGAAATCTGCCGGTATGGCGGAAGTCAGCGCTCGAAACCAAATGGGGTGATGATTTTGGCGGCAGCGACGAAACCTTGCTGACCATGCATTTCGATCGACCGATAATGGTGCACGGTTACCCGGCTGAAATCAAGGCCTTTTACATGAAACGTGACCCTAACGATGACCGCGTTGCCCTCGGTGTAGATGTACTCGCACCCGAAGGTTATGGCGAAATGATTGGCGGTGCGCAGCGGGAAGACGACCTCGAAACCCTGCGTACCCGCATTGCTGAGCATGAGCTTGATGAAAGCGTGTTCTCATGGTATCTCGATCTGCGCCGCTTTGGCACAGTGCCGCACAGCGGTTTCGGCCTCGGTCTCGAACGCACGGTAGCCTGGATTTGCGGACTCAGTCACGTCCGGGAAACCATCCCCTTCCCGCGCATGCTGGGCCGTCTGACACCTTAATCTGACGATCCTACGGATGCTGGCTTTTTGGGTCTTTCCGTAATGCGAAAGTATGGGGCTTCGGCAGGTTTCTCCCTTCTTTGAAAAGACAGAAATTAAGCTCCCTTTTCATTATCATCCCGTTTGCTGTACATCATATTCAGCAAACGGGATTTTTTTGCTTTAAAGGCAGATTGACTTTCCGGCCTTTCGGACAGCACTATAAAAAAAGCTGTAAAACGCGCTCAATTTGGTATTTTGATGAAAATGAAGCTGTGTCAGCGCGGCCTCATTTTTTTCATCTTTCACAGCGAAAATGTTCTCCAATCACAGTTATGGCAAAACGCAGCAACAATGTATCCCCGCAGCAGGAATTTGCGCGTATTATACAAGAGCTTGATTCAGGCACCTTCAAACCGGTCTATTTTTTATGTGGGGATGAACCCTTTTTTATTGACCGGATTCAGGAAAAAATAGACAGCCTGATTCCTGAACACAGCCGCGTCTTCGACTATGAAATACTGTACGGCGCTACGCACGATCCTGCGGATATTCTGAGTACGGCAAAAAGCTACCCGATAGGCGGCGAGCGCCGGTTCGTGTTCGTACGGGATTTCATGCAGTGTACCGAGAAAAAAGTACTCAAAGATAATACGTCGGTAAAACCTCAGGCAGGACTTGAGCTTTTTCTCCCTTATTTCGAGAACCCGCTTGAGTCAACCGTGCTGGTTCTCATCGATACACAGAAACCCGCGGGAAATACCCGATTTGGCAAGGCCCTGAGTAAATCTCCAAACTGTGAACTCTTCGTTTCATCCGCGCCTACTGAAAAAGAAATACTGGACTGGATAGAATTGTGGGCAAAGCAGGAGTATAAAAAGAAAATTGAACCGGACGCCATCATTGCGCTGTATCAGCTTGTAGGCAATAAGCTACACGAACTGTCCAAAGAATTGGAAAAAGTTTGCGGTTTTGCAGGGAAGCGGGAACGCATAACCCGTCTGGATGTAAAATCTGTCGTTAAAAATACCAAGGAATACACCGCTTTCGACCTTACTAACGCCCTTTCTGCCCGCGATGCCAAACGCACCCTTTACATAGCGGAACGTTTATTGCAGGACGCAGACAAGGACACAGGTGAAATATTTGGGATGATATCGCTCATTTACGGAAATTTCACCATTCTTTGGAGCATTCTGCGCTATTCTGCAAAAGGCGAAAGCCATGCCGACATAGCAGCCCGGTTAAATGTAAACAGATACCGTTTCAATTATCTGGTGAAGGATGCCTCCAACTACCGTGCTTCAGAAATGCCCCTGATTTTCGAAGCTATTTTGGATGCTGATCGTGCTGTGAAAGGGTACAGCAAGCTCGACGCCAAAGCTGTTTTCATCCTGATGCTTAAACGTATTCTCGCCTGAGTCCGCCTTCACCAAAACCGGAAATCCGGGGTGCTGCACACCTGAACTGTTAAGTGTGAACGGTATCCCGACATCAGGCAGGTACGTTCATGAACAGCTTCAGAGAACAGCATTCGGCACGTTTTCAGGGATTAACAGACGAACAGCTCATGCAGCAGTTTCAGGGGGGAAGCGACGCCGCTTTTTCTGAGCTTATGAAACGCTACGAAAAGCGCCTGTTTATGTATTTGTTTCGGTACACACGGCATGAGCAGGATACGGAAGATATTGTGCAGGAAACCTTTATGCGGGTGTACAGCAGCCGCAACAGCTATGAAGAGATCGCACGGTTTTCGACCTGGCTCTACACCATCGCAGGTAATCTCATGCGTACGCGTTTTAAAAGGCAACAGCGACGGCAAACGGTTTCTATTGATCAGGAGCACAACCATCCGGAGACGGTTTTTGTCGTTCAGCTTCCTGATGATAACCCGCTGCCCGATGAACAGGTCTACCATGCCCTAACCGCAAAGGCGGTGCAGGAAGCCATTTCCAGGCTGCCAAAGGAGTACAGGGAACTTCTCGAAATGCGCGAAATGCAGCAGCTCACCTACGAAGAGATCGCGCAAGCGGTAAACCTTCCGCTCGGTACCGTCAAAAGCCGCCTCAACCGCGGCCGGCTCAGGCTCCAAAAAATACTCACCGCATACTTTGGAACCGAAGCTGTATTTGCAGCTGCATGAAAAAGAGACCTTTAGTCCGGGTAGATGACTTTTTTATTTTTTGGGGGGCTACTGTAAACAACACCGTTTTCGTGTGTACTCTGTGTGTGTCTAGACCTGCGGTAAATCCTGTCTTATCAGTAGGTAGTTTCAGCACCGCACACATTATTGAACATAACAAACAGCTCAGCTTTATCAGATGCTGTGCGGATCGCAAAAGTCAGCGCATTTCAACACCCTTTTATCCCCATTGTTGCTTCACATCGGATAGCACTCCGGAAAAGCACTTATTCGGGCTCGATTGCTGAGATGTCCTGTTCGTCTAAAAATTCACGATTGCGACGGGGCAAGGGAAAGAGCGGTTCTTCAGGGATGGGATCACGGCTTGGGAAGAGCCATTCAGCCGGTTTAGCAGGCCTGCGTTCCGGTTCATACTGAAAGCCTTGCAGCCGTATTTCGCCGGGGTTCAGGGCTTCAGGAATGTAGCGCCCGTCAATTGTGCGATAATATTTAAGGCTGTCAATATTTCCTTCATTAAAGTGCATGATGAGACGCTCCGCGGAAATCTGAATAGCAAATTCAGGCCGGTCATTTTCATCCCGCTCATGGATAATCATCTCTGAATTGGGCTCTACGCGCATTTTTGAAATTTCTCCGGCGTCAAAATAAATACGGAGAGAGTCTCCGATGATTTGGTTGAAACGTCCGGTTAGGCTATCAGGGGTGACTGCAACAGGTTCGGGAAATGCAAAAAGGGATTCGATCTCATCGTCAATAAGCTGAATGTCGATGGTCTCACCGGAAAGTTGCAGATCCTTCTGCCATAAACGAGCGTCACCGGTAAGCCGGAAAAGACCTGTTTGGTCGTTGTAGGTACTTTGTTCTGAAAGCGCAGCGTAGCGCTCGGCCCAGATCTCAACATTCCCGAAGCCATCAACCGTACTGAGCGTATCCCTGTTTGTTACCTCGATGCGATCGGCAGCCAGAAAGGTTGTATCCGTACGCGCTTCGTTGACCCGCTGTAGCCGCGCATGATCACGCAGTTCACGGAATCCGGTGCTGTCGCTCTGACTAAAACCGCCGCGCATACGGGTTCGCTCTTCAAAATCTTCGAGATAAACATTACCCCGCATTTTGAAAAAATCTGCAGAACGCACTGCATAGAGCGTGTCCGCTTCCGCATACTGCGTAGCGTCGGCAATCTGAACATTTCCGTAAAACGCAGCGCTGTCCGGAAGGCTGAAATAAAATCCGCGGTCAGCCTGAAGGGTTCCGTTTTCATCCTCCATCCGGATCTGCCGTGGAAACTCAGCAATTTCAAAAATGAAATTATACAGCATTTCCTGACTGAAAAGCCTCGCTGAAGGACCTTCAACCACAACCCTGCCCCGAAAACGGCTGATATCCGTCAGGGTGTTGTAGCGAAGCGTGTCTGCCCAGATATGCTGATTTTCGGTCCTGATCTGTATGTTGCCGAAGGCGTCGATAAAATTCCTGTCGAGATACTGATACACGCTGTCAGCAAGAATATGCAGGTCATCGGTCTCCATTTCAACATTTCCGCGTAAAATCCTCACCCGTCCGAGTTCCGTTGTCTCTCCGCGCAAACTCTCGGTAAACAGAAGCCGAACCTGCGTCTGTGCGTAGGCTTGCTTGCTTTCGCTCTGAAACATATTACCCCAGGCAATGAGAAGCAGGAAAAGTGCAGAAACCCGGATACAAGTGTGCAGGAGCTGCGGCTTGCAAAGTGCCGCAGGGTATGTTGACGCTTTAATCATCAAGACGAAACTGACCGGTTACGCGGTTAAGACGATACTGACTCAAATCCTGATTGCCAACGAGTCCGAAACCGGTGATGCTGTCTTCCGGGGTAGTGATGATCACGAAACCGTTGCTGGAAAAGCGGGCCCCGATTTCGTCCCAGGTGAGCTCTTCGGTTCGCAGCCGTCTGTTTTCTCCGGTGTGTACATCCACATCTCCGGTAAACTCAAAAAGGTGATCGCGGCTCATAAACGACGCTTGTTCCGCAAAAATCTGTGTTTCCATTTGTCCCAGGGTGTCAAATACAACGATCTCTACAGGCGGGCCGAACAGGTCGGTCCGGTTCAGGTTTGCGGATTCGCGGGTGACGCTTCTGGGAGCTGTGGCAACGACCCGGATGCGTTCACCGGTGATAATCTCAATGCGCGGGTTTACGCTTTCGGTCATACCAATCAGCGTATCAGCCTGCGGATTAGGCGGTCGCTGCAGATGCTGATCAGGATCGCTGCAGGCGGGTATGGCGAAACTCATGAAAAAAAATCCGGCAAAATAAAGGAACTGCCCGCAGCTAAGCCGGCATTTTTCTGCCAGTGTATCCATGAAATGAGATTGAATTATGAGCGGTTTAGGTCAAAGTCAGGTTGTGCCGAATATACGGTCACCGGCGTCACCTAAACCGGGTACAATAAATTTGTTTTCGTTGAGCCGCTCATCAAGCGCGGCCGTGATAACGGCAACTTCCGGAAATTGTTTCTGCACGGCTTCAACGCCTTCCGGTGCCGCAATCAGGCAAATAAAACGGATTTCCCGTGCACCTTTTGACTTCAGGAAGCTGATCGCGTCGCACGCACTTCCACCGGTAGCAAGCATTGGGTCTACCACCAGTACAAGTGCGTTTTCGATGCCGTCCGGCACGTTTACGTAGTAGTCAACGGGCTTTTTGGTTACTTCATCCCGATACATCCCAAGATGACCGACCCGCGCGTCAGGGACGAAAGTCGTGATGGCGTCAACCAGGCCCAGTCCGGCCCTGAGAATCGGGATGACAACGATGTTGGTGCCCAGTTTGTAGCCGGTTGTTGTCTGAATAGGGGTCTCAACCTCAAAGCTTTCCAGGGAGATGTTGTTCAGCGCGTGATAAGCCAGGATGGTTGAAATACGCGACAACGCAAGCCGGAAGTTTGCCGTATCGGTTTTCTTATTGCGCAGGATGGTAAGATCCCGCGCGATAACCGGATGTTTGATTTCAGTGAAATTAGCTGCCGGATTCATTATTCGTCGTCACCCTCCTCATCCATCTTTTTGAAATAAGTGTTGGTAAGGCTCACGACGACCCCGCTTAGCGCAAATAAGGCTATGAGATTGGGGATGGTCATCAGGCCGAGGGCGATATCTCCGAGTCGCCAGACAAGCTCCAGCGCAATGACAGCACCTACAAAGTTCATAAATACATAGAAAATCCGGAAGGGCAGGATAGCGCCGTCCCCGAACAAATACTGTGCACCTCGGTCGCCATAGTAGCTCCAGCTAATGGAGGTTGAAATGGCAAATAGCAGCACGCAGATGGTAACGAGCAGGCTTCCCCAAGGCATGATGGGAGCAAGGCCAACCTGAAACGCGCGTGCGGTGAGCGAAGCCCCGTTATCGATTGCGTTGCCAAAAAGCCGGGACATTTGCTCGCCCGTAGCAGCTGTAGCGGTGAAAGTGCTCAGGTTGATTTCGCCGGTGAAGGGAATTTGTTGTGCAGAATCGGTAAACAAGGTGTCAACGCTGATCCGGAAGCGGTTCAGCACCACGTCGCTTGTGGGAAGGCCTTCATCAAACGTAATAACCTGCGGCAGATCACGGCCTGTCTGTGGTGAATCCTGCACCCAGCTGAAGCTTGTATTGCCTTCAGAAAGCGAAATGGACTCAGGGTGCTTGGTGTCCCAAACACCGGTCGCAACGATTACAAGACCGGTCATTGTACAAACAATAAGAGTATCAATAAAGGGCTCAAGCAATGCTACAACACCTTCCCGAACGGGCTCATCGGTTTTAGCCGCAGCGTGTGCAATAGGTGCAGAACCCTGACCCGCTTCATTTGAAAAGAGTCCGCGCTTTACGCCCCATACCAGGGTTGTCATAATAGCACCGGAACCAACACCGAACGCGCCCGCAACAGGATTAAAAGCTGAGGTAACAATGAGATACAGAGAGGGCAGAACTTTGTCGTAATTCAGCAGCAGGATGACAAGTGCGCCAAGTACGTAAAGCACGGCCATAAGCGGAGTGAGGCGGGAAGTGACGTAACCGATACGCTTGATTCCGCCAATAATCACGACACCTACTATACTTGCCGTAATAAATCCTGTAACAACAACCGGTACTGAGAATGTGCTCGACATCACGTCGGCTACAGAGTTGGCCTGAATCGCATTTCCGGTAAAAAAGGAACAGATGACTGTGAATCCTGCGAAGGCCATTGCCATCCATTTCCAGTTGCCGCCAAGTCCTTTTTCGATATAATACATCGGGCCGCCGGATACCGAGCCGTCTGCATTTTTGGTGCGATAATGCACAGCAAGTGTACACTCAGCATATTTAACAGCCATACCAAGCAGTGCTGTTACCCACATCCAAACAAGGGCACCGGGGCCTCCAAAATGAATGGCAAGTGCTACCCCTGCGATGTTACCGATACCAACGGTTGCACTCAAAGCCGTGCTCAACGCCTGAAAGTGATTCACATCGCCCTCATCACTGGGGTCATCATACTGTCCGGTAACCACCTTGAAACCGTGTGTCAGCTTCCTCAGTTGAATAAAACCGAGTCTGGCTGTGATAAATATTCCAAATCCCAGCAGAAGAACGACCATCATGGGGAATACGCTGGGGGTATCCCATACAATTTTTTCGAGGATGTCTACAACTGATTCAAAGAAATCCATTAGGCATAGTAGTTAATTGAAGGTAGGCTTCAGAAACGATTTTGTGAGTATAAGGCATTTTTGATAAAGATTAAGCCCTCAAATTAGAAACTCACCGGTTTAATCATATGATTTTTTAGTTCAAAACTGAACTTTAGTATGGGAATACAGGTTGTAACAATACTTCATCAGGGAATCATACTCTGCATTCCTAACAAACCCTTTAGTACCCAAAAATTTATGTCGTCATGACCAAAGCTGACATTGTAGATATTATAACAGAATCAACCGGCATATCTAAGACCGAGACCGAAGCCGTCGTGAATGGCTTCCTTGATACGGTGATTGCTTCGCTTAAAGATGGCCGCAACATTGAACTGCGGGGCTTTGGCAGCTTCAAAGTAGTTAAAAGAGCCCGGCGTGTTGCCCGAAATCCTAAAACAAATGAAGAAGTAATTGTTCCGGAGCAGTATGTACCCGTGCTCAAGGTATCAAGAGAATTTAAGCGCGAAGTAAGCAGAACCATGCGTGTACCAGGCTGATATTCACCCAGGGTTCATTTAATTGGTTTAATTTGTAGAATTCACCAACTCACAATAAAACCGAACAAAATGTACCGTTGGTTCTCGCTGTTTTTTGCTGTCGTCCTCATTGTTCTTGCTGTACTGATCTATTATGATTCCCAATCAAGAGAAACCCCTGAGCCACAGACATCAACTGCACCCCATCACGGAGAAGGATTTGGAGACACATCCGAAACCTTCTTCGACTTTCACGGAGATTTAGATGTTTCCGATGAGGAAGCTGTTTCAAACCGCATTGCACAGATAGAAACCCGGCTTTCTGAAATCGATCCGCTTTCGCGCACAGCCGTGCCTTTCTATGGTGAGCTGATGTTGCTTCATCAGCGACTCGGTCGTTTGGACGGTGCCGCACAGGCAAGCCGTCATATTGCTATGATCATGGACGACCCGCAGGATTGGTGGAATGCTGCCATGCTCAACTACAATTGGGCAGAAACCATTGGCGATGCAGAAATCAGAAACCACTTCCTGACTTTATCCAAAGATTGCTTCGAAGAAGCTTTAGAACTCACAGAGAATGCAGAGCTACTCACTGACTATGCTGTCGCACTGATTTCTATGAATAAGGACGCCGAAGCACTTCAGGCACTCGGTACAGCTATAGCTGACCATCCACCTTATTTTCGCAGCTACCTTACAAAAGGCATGATTCTGTATCATCATAATAGGATTGATGAAAGTATTTCTTATCTTACTCAGTCTATAGAAATAGCTGCAACCGAAGATGAATCTCAGCAGGTTCGCAATGCTATTGATGAAACGACCTTAAATATTTAACATAAAACCAACTACCGATGCCAAGCGGAAAGAAGAGAAAAAGAGCAAAGATTGCGAAGCATAAGCGTAAAAAGCGTCTGCGTAAGAACAGACATAAGAAGAAGTAGGCTGCGTGACATGCTTTCTTAGTTTTTTAAAAATCACAGCTCATGTTAGTCTGTGATTTTTTTTTGCCTGTATATCTTATAAAAAAAGCCCGAACCAAAGACTGATTCAGGCTTAAAATATGTGCAGGATCGTAAGAAAGCAGAGGCTTTGCTATGCTGCCTGTGGCCGTGTTTTACGGGCAAGATCAAGTACAAGTGAGCTTTTACGTAAGATGGTATCAAGCTTTAAACGTACTTCATCGTGAACTTGCGCCAGGTTCCGCGCTTCCTTAAATGAGTATTGATGGTACAGCAGCAGCGACATGGCAGAAATGTAGCGTCCGTGCTGATCGCCTTCGACTTCGATGTGCCAGCGATGAAGTAGTTTCCCTGATTGCAGCATGTAAGCCATTTCCTGATTCAGTGAGTTCATCCACATGCTTGCATAGCTGATACGGGCTTCGACATCGCCGTTTGATGGCAAATCAATAATTTGTTTTTCATCGAAATGCCAGGCTGTTTCAATATCAATGGTGACCGGCACTTTCCCCGAAAGCAGTTCCCGTTTATTCAGCAGCGGATGCTTGGCCATGCCTTCCATCTGTTTGGCCAGCTTGGCTTCACGAAACGTATCCCAGTCAAGGTTGATGGAAATTTCACGAACCCCGCAGCCGGGATCCGTAGGTTCGAGGGCTAACTCAAGACCTGTTGCATTAATGGTAGGGTCATGCCAGACCCGAAATTTTGATGGATTTATATTTCTTTCACCAAGTTCAGCTTCTATTTTTTTAATCATGGATTTAAAAATAGGGTACTTCATGCATTATGCCTGCAAGGTTAAGTGTGAATGTTGGGTTAATAAATTAAAGCTGGAAGCGCTTTTAAAATTTGCACATCTATAGATGAATTCCCATTATGCTTTAAGATATTTAGCTTTTGAGCTAAATGCAACGTTTCAAAAGGCTTCATTTGAACTGGCAGCCACAAGCCGGAAAAACGAGCTTGGCCTTTATTTCAGCCGGGGAGAAGACGGCTTGAAAATTACGGTCTCAACGGACCCGCAGCGCACGGCTGTATTCGCAGATCCAAGGGTTTCCGTAAAAAAAAATAACACAGCTACTTTTTTCAATCCTCTGCAAGGTAAAACCGTCCAATCCGTATCTGTCGCGGCAGAGGACCGTTTCCTGTACATTCAGTTTGAGCACACAAATCTGCGTCTCACGCTTAAAATGTTCGGCAATGATCCCAATGTTTTTTTGACAGAGGGAGACGTGATTCTGGAGGCATTTAAACATCCTTCACGCTTTGAAGGTCAGCCCGAACCGCAGGCTTTTTCACTTTCAACCGTCCCGCTTGAAGAGGCAAAAGGCGGACTGCGCAAGAAAATACTTAAGGCATTTCCGCAGCTTCCGAGGGCGTTTGCGGACGAACTGATCGCGTATCACGAACTCGACACCAAGCCCCTGCATGAAGTCGGTCGTTTTCTGGATCAGGTTCATCATCAGCTTCTTCATGCGCCCGAACCCCGCTTGCTTGAAGACGGCCGTTTTTCGCTGTTTTCAGCTGCACACTTCCCAACAGAAAACGCGGAATCATTCGATGACATCAATACCGCAGTCCGGGTTGCTTTTTTTGCGGAAAAGCGGGAGAACACCTTTCTGAAAGAACTCGCCCTTTTGAAAAAAAGAGCTGAAAAACTTCGGTCCCGCTTTGAAAAAGCACTAACGGAAGCAGATAACGCACAAAAGAGCATAGAAAAAGCCGAATGGTATGAGCAAAACGGGAATATTCTGGTTGCACATGCCCATCTTACACCTGAGCCTTCTAAAGAAATTGAACTGCAGGATTTTTACAATGAAGGAGCATTGAGACGGATAAAAATTGATCCGCGGCTTAATCTTGCTGAAAACGCTGAAAAGTATTTTAATCTGAAAAAAAAGGCGGAACGGGCTTTTGAAACGGCAGCTGCATTTGCCGAAGAAACAGAAGCCAAACTTGAAGAACTTTCCGGTATTGAAGAACAGCTGAATAATATTGCCGACATGAAGGCGCTTGAAGCCCTTCAAAAAGCACATGAAGGTCATGAACTCTTCAGGAAGAAGTCAGGCCGCGAAGGCGAAAGCCTGAAACCGTACAAAATCGGGCGCATTGGCAGGTTTGAAGTCTGGATTGGCAAAAATGCCAAAAGCAACGACCGGATTATGCACGATTCACATAAGGAAGATATCTGGCTGCACGCCAAAGGTGTTGGCGGTTCACATGTGCTCATACGGATGAACCGGGCACAAACCGAACCCGATAAAAGTCAGCTTGAAAAAGCTGCGGGATGGGCGGCATGGTACTCGAAAGCGAAAGGCAGCTCCTTCGCACCTGTCATCAAGACGCGCCGCAAGTTTGTTCGAAAACCTAAGCAGGGTGCCGCAGGCGCGGTACTGATTGATCGGGAGGAAGTCCTTATCGTGCCCCCTGTTGAACCTTTACCCGGAGAACTGGAGGATTAACCATGGCATTACAGCATCACAAATCCATTACCCTGTGCGGTATGATGGGATGCGGTAAATCAGCACACGGGCGGCAGCTGGCACGGGAGCTTAATATGATGTTCCGCGATTTGGATCAGCTGATTGCGGACCAATACAACATGCCTGTGTCACAAATTTTTTCGGAACGGGGGGAAGCTTTCTTCCGGGCTGCCGAACGGGATATGCTGAATGATTTGCTGGGTTTGCCGCCTGCCGTTATTGCGCTGGGCGGCGGTGCTTTACAGGATGAAGCACAGGCCCGTTTTATTCGGGAAAACAGCATATTATGCTTTATTGATGCACCTTTTGATAGTATTTTAGAGAGGGTGCAAAGAAACACGCGCAGGCCTATGTTGCTTGATGAAAACGGTAAGCTGAAATCAGAAGAAGAGATTCGGAAAATACTCACGGAGCTCGATCAGAAAAGACGCCCGCTTTATGAATCAGCCCATGTTCACTTTGTGCCCCCTGTCAATAAAAGGGTTCAGTTATCTGCCAAAAAGTTAATTAGCGAAATTGATGCATTCCTTCAGCGTACAAACCATTAGCATTCAGGAAGACCTGCAGTACAAAGTAATAACCGGAGATGCGCCATGGGAACCGCTCAGGGAAGTACTGGCTTCTATTAATACCCGTCAGGCCGTTTTTTTGGTTGATGAAAATGTTTTCCGGCTGCAGGACGGATTCATAGCGTGGCTCAGCAGCCTGGTCGAGCGGCCTGTCCTTGCCCGCATTCCCGCAGGTGAAAGCAGCAAGAGCACCGAAAACTGGATTTCCCTCGTAAATTTTTGTCTCGAGCAGGGGATCGATCGTCAAACGCCGGTCGTCGCTGTGGGCGGAGGCGTAACAGGGGATCTGGCCGGCTTTGTTGCCGCTTCCGTGCTGCGCGGACTTCCGCTGATTCACATCCCAACTACGATTCTTGCAATGGTTGACAGTTCCGTTGGCGGGAAAACGGGTATCAACCATGAAACCGGAAAAAATCTGATTGGCGCTTTTTATCAGCCCCGCGCTGTTGTCTCCTTTCTTTCGGTACTCGAAACGCTTCCGGATGAAGAGTTCATCAGCGGTTTTGCGGAAGTGCTCAAATACGGCGCCATACAGGATACCGGTATCCTCACATTGCTCGACGGGCGTGATATTCTGCAGTTGCGTAAGGACATCCCCTTGCTCAAAGAAATTATTGATCGCTGTATTAAAGTCAAGGCCAGGGTCGTTACGGAGGACAGTAAAGAGTCCGGACTCCGTATGATTCTCAACTATGGACACACCTTCGGGCATGCCATTGAAAAGGTGGCGGGTTACGGACGAATTTCGCACGGTCAGGCTGTTTTTGCCGGAATGATGGCTGCCGCGGTCATGGCCCGTAAACTGGGCGCAACTATAAATACCGATTTGATTGCACAGCATACGGCTTCTTTCATAAAACCGGGCTTGCTGGATGGCCTCGATATCGAAGCCCTGAATCATGCCATGCGGTCAGATAAAAAGGTCAGCAGTGCTACGGTTCGCTTCATATTGCTTCACGAATACGGAAAACCTTACCTGCACCCCGTAGAGGACAGCGGGTTCATTTCAGAGGTCTGGACAGAAAGTTTCTCGGAAATCAGCGCTTCCATCAGCTAAACTATTTTTAATACATTCTACTCTATCTCAATTTCATCTTGATACTCAAGTGGGCATATACCATCTGGCGGTACTTTTGGACAGCGTTTTTTGCGTTGCTGATGATGGTATCCTTTATTTTTGGGGTTACGTTACTGTTGCTTCAGCTTTCACCCGTTCAGCTGTGGGTTGCGGAGCGGTTCACAGATCGTTTTAATGAGCGTTTTGAAGGCGATATACGTATCGGGGCTGTAAGAGGCACCCTGCCGCTGGAGCTGGAGTTGCGCGATGTCGTCCTCACCCTGCCTGCAGAGACCGAAGGTGGCCAACAAAACCTCAGCCCGCTGCCGCCTGATACGCTGTTGAGCACCGCTTCTCTGTATGTGCGAATTGACCTGCAGCAAACCCTGTTTCAGCGCCTTACTATTTCATCGGTCCGCATTCAGGATCCCGAAATCTGGCTTGGATTCAGGCAGGATGAGCCGCTCGCTCTGGCGCGTGCTTTCAGCCCCCGTAAACCCGCCGATAAGCCGCGGGAACCGGAACCGGAAGAACAAGCTGCGCAGCCGCGGCAAATGCTTGATTTGCCACGCATATACCTTCAGAGCCTGAGCATAAGCGGTGGCCGCGTTCATGTGAGCGGGCTGCATGAGACTACCCTCGATACCGCTCAGGTACGCCTCCCCGATAAATTTACAGCGGATGACCTCACGCTGAATCTCAGTCTTGAGTTGTTCGAGGATCAGCGCCTCCTTGCGTTTCGTGAAATGCGGCTCCGTTCGGAAGTGCTGCCCTTTGACGAGCTGAATTTTCGCGGTCAGATTTATGCTGATGAGCAGTTTTTGGAATTCAACCGCATCACCTTGCAAACCCCGCAAAGCCGCCTGGGATTTAACCTGGTCATTGACGGCATTAATCTGTTGCAGGATGATCTTCGGGAGCAGTTTCGTCAGGCTAACGTCACTTTCCGACTGGATAACACCCGCTTGCTGACCGATGAACTCAGCCCTTTGATTCCGGCTTTGCCTGCGTTTGGAAAGCATATTGAAGCCGACATCCGGGTCAGTGGTAATGCAGATTTCACCGAGCTTTCGAGGCTTAGCCTTAGGTTTGGAGACAGTGCGCTGCAGCTTTACGGCGAAGCTGAGGATTTGCGTGATACCTTCCGCTATCGTGCGGTGCTGGATTTTCTGAATGTGCAGGGAGATGATCTTGCGCTCCTTCTCGCCGGGCAATTCCCGCCTGCATTGCAGGAGGCAGGCTTATTCACGCTTCGGGGGAATGTAGACGGATCCGCCCAAAACGCCCGGTTTGACCTGAGCGCTGAATCCGAAAATACCGGCTCAGTAGCCCTGAATGGCAGTGCTGACTGGCAGGATGTGATCGCCTTTGACGGGGAACTTGCACTTACTGCGCTGAATCTGGCTAATCTGCCCGGTCTGGAGATGGGCAACTCATTTGTGAACGCTACCGTGAAGGCACAGGGGCAGGGAGACGAAATTGCAAACGGAACAGGCAGGCTGCAGGCGGAAGTCCGTCAGAGCCGGATTCAAAACATTACTATTGATGACGCCCGCCTCACCCTAAACCTCAACGATGGGTTTCTGGAACCGGAACTGCAGTTGTCGCAGCAGGAGGGCGGACAGCTTTCCCTGGGCGGGTGGATTGATTTGCTCAGCGAGCAGCGGGTTCTGAACTTCGAAGGCCGCCTTGATGAATTCCGGCCGGAACTGACGGTCAATGACGACCGTGTGCTGCCGGGAAGACTGAATTCGAATATGACCCTCACCTTGCAGGGCAACGACGCAGACAGTTATCTCGGGGAAGTTTTTCTCGACCTTCGCAACTCCATGTACGGCACGCAGGACATCAGCGATTTTGAATTTTTTATGACGCTCGATGAGCCGGAACAGGCTGACCCAACCAATGAAGCCGTGAACCGGCGCCTGCGCATTGGCGGAACCATGCTCGAAGGCGAAATCACGGGTCGGTTGATTCCATCTGAAGTCGTTGGGCTTACCGAATACTGGATTCAGCAGATAGATCAGCTGATCACGCAGCAAAGTATGTATCAGCTTAGCGCGGCTGCAATGGCTATGGACAGAACCTTTCAGCCGATTAACCGGCTGATTCCTTCGCAGGATCTCAGCATCCGCATGCGTATCGACGATCTGAGCCTGATCCATGCGCTGTTTCCCGGCGTACCTGAAATTGACACCATTTCCAATTTTGACGCCGAGATCAGTGCCGACGGGGAGCAGGTGCAGCTCAGCTCAACTTTCTTTTCGGATTTCATCGATACCGACCCTGTTCAGGCCGCCAGTGTTGTCAGCAGCCTTGCCTTTACCATCCGGCCCGAAGAGCAGTTTGGGTTCTTTTCCGGTCTGTTGCAGCTTGAAGCAGATGAAATCAGCATTGAGGGCGGACAGTCGTTCCGGGACGCTTCTGTTGTGCTCGATATGTATGATGAAGCATTTGTACTGCAGCGGCTCAGGCTCATTACCGGCGATGATGTGACGCTCGGTGCCATGGCGAGTGCGGTTTTTACCAATCGCGACGTGGATATCCGCCTCATGGACTTTTTCCTGGGTGATGAAGGCTACACCTGGAGCAACATTAGGCAAACGCCCATCCGCATTTTTGAAGGAGGGCGCATTTTCGTTGACCGGCTTGAGTTTGGCAATCAGGAGGAGCGCTTCATCATAGACGGAATCTTCAGTGAGAGTCCTGATGATGAAGTGTCGTATGCCTTTCATGATATTCAGCTTGAACGTATTTCATCCCTGATAGGCGGGCGCGTTCGTTTCAGCGGCCTTTTTGACGGCAGCTTTCAAACCCGCACCCTTATGACTGATCCTTTTTTCAGAGGGGGTTTTGAAGTAGCACAGCTCAGGCTGGATGACCGGCTTGTTGGCGATGTTTTCTTTGACAGCAGCTTTAATCCCTTGCTCGAGCGCTTTGACACTACCCTGATGATTCAGGCGCAGCAGGATGACAGCCGTCCGGTAGCAGATCCGGATGAAATGCCGTCTTTTACAGCCGATCAGACCATGAAGGATGTGATTGTCGAAGGGTTTTTCAATACGCTCGGGATGGCCCGTGAGAGCGGTGTATATGCTTCTTTCGATGTGCGACTTAATGAAATTGATCTTTGGGTGCTGCCTCTTATTGTGAGCAACATTTTTGAGGAAGTTGAAGGCCGGGCACAGGGGAACGGGGTGTTCGAGTGGGGTGAAAACGGCATGTACTTCGACTCCCGTTTTGAGTTAAGTGACGTCGAACTGGTACCTGTTTTCCTGATGTCCCGCCTGTTTTTAGACGGGACTATTGACTTCAGTAGCGAGCGGGGCGTGGAGATCAACGACGTGCGGGTCCGGGATACGCGTAACGGAACCGGCGTTCTGAGTGGCGATGTTGATCTGAATAACTTCGCAGGGCCCACCCTTTTTAACCTGCAGCTGCAGATGAACAACCTCACATTCATGAATAATCGCTCAGGTCCTGATGTGCCGTTTTTCGGGAGAGGACAGGGGACAGGCACCGTACGGCTCTCTGGTTCAAACGATGATCCTTTTATTTCTACCCCTCAGCCGATTGTGATGAGCGGCAACTCCATTGTCTCGATTCCCATTAGCACCGATCAGTCCGTTGAGGGAGGTACACGCTTCATACAGTTTGTTGATGAATTCGATTTCAGTCAGCTGTTCCTTCCGCCTGATCCTGAAAACGAGCGAAACAATCAGGACGGTCTTGAGGTCAATCTCACCTTTATGGAAAGGTTTGGTCTTGACCTGCAGTTTGTGGCTAACGATAACATGACGGTCCGTTTGATTTTTGATGAGGTCACTTCCGAAATCCTTTCCGCACGCGGTACCGGAAGAATCCGGCTGGGTTTGCAGGATGAAGTCTTTCAGGTTTTCGGAAGTTTTGATGTGGCAAGCGGCGACTATCTGTTTGTAGGCGGAGATATCTTCAGCCGCAGGTTCAGCCTGCGCGATGGCGGGACCATCACCTGGGATGGCGACCCGATTAATGCCAATATCGACGTATCCGCTTCATACCGGGCCCGCCCGAACATCAATGTGCTGCGCCCCGGCGCAACAGTCGATGATGTGCCCGTCCGTATTCCGGTTGATCTGGTGCTCGAGATTACGGGCACGCTCGACAGTATTGAAAACGATTTCTTTTTTGAATTTCCCACCGGCACGGATATCACGCAGATTGCCGCCATTCAGGCAGCACTTGATAACGAAGACACCAAACTTTTGCAGGCAACGAGCATTCTCCTTTCAGGTAATTTTGTGCCGCTGGACAGTGAGCTGAACAATGTGTTTGCCAATCAGTTCGGGGCGCAGGGACTGAGCATGCTGTTGTCTTCGCAGATCAGCAGCTTGCTGAATTCCAACATCACCAATCTTGATATCGACCTGAATCTTACGGGTTTTGATGAAGCGGATCTGGGAATCGCGCTGCGGCTCTTTGACGACCGGCTTACGGTTCGCCGCGAAGGTACTGTTACGGGACCGGATTCGCACTGGGGCGACTTTGACGTCACCTACCGCTTCAACCGCTATTTTTCCATTGAAGCATTTTTGAGACGGGAATCACTCCTGCCTTCTGCCATTTCGGTAGGGCGGGATCAAAATGATGAAGTGTACGGCGTTGGCCTGGAAGCCCGGGTGCAGTTTAATACCTGGCGTGAATTACGTGAGCGTATCTGGTGTTCTTTGGGGAGACTGTTCGGCAGAAACCGGAATGAAGAAGGTGAGACGACCGCTGATGAGCGCGGGGACGACCCAAACCGGTCACAGCTTTCGCATGTGCCGGTTGCCGCCACTGAAAACCGCAACGACTTCATCATCATCCCCCCTGAACATCCCGATGACACGCAGCCATAGTGTTCATCATTACGAAGCACAAAATCATCATTCAAACTTACAGACTTAACGAAACAAAACCACATGGGTAAGAAGAAGAAAGTAAAAGAGCTCGAATCCTTCATGCTGAATTTCCTTCGTAAGAACAGCTCTTACGAAGTGCCGGAAGAACTTTTGCTGCAAACAGCGCAGCACACCGGCGGACAGGTTAAAGCGCTGAAAAGGGCGCTGAACCGCTTAATTGATTCAGGTGCGGTACTTCGCAATGCCAAAGGCGAGCTCAGCCTTGCCAAAGGTGGCGCGGCACAGGCTGCCAAATCAGAAGGGCTTGCGGGCCGCATTTCCGTGAACCGGCACGGTACCGGCTTTGTTTCGCTGGAAGGCTACGAAGAAGACGTTCGGATTCCTTCCAAAAAGCTGGGGGTTGCCCTTGATCGGGATATCGTTCGGATTCGCCTGCAGGGTGCAAACCGCAGCGGACGTACCGAAGGCAAAGTGCTGGATGTAGTTGAGCGCGGTAAAAAATATTACGTGGGAACACTTGCGCGCGAAAACAAGCATGCATGGGTCATTGAACCGGACGAAAAGTCGGCCCACACCACTTTCTTCGTGCAGCCGGAAAATACCGGTGGCGGTCAGTCGGGTGACAAAGTTATTTTTAAACTTCTGGACTGGGTGCACCCGCGCTCGCTGCCCGAAGCGGTAGTGACGGAAGTGCTTGGCGCCAAGGGCACCAATAAGGCGGAAGTACTCTCCATTCTGGCTGAAAACGACATGATCAGTTCTTTCACGCCGGAAGTTGAAGCCTGGTGTGATCAGATTCCGCTTTTCCCCGGCGAAGATGAAATCGCACGCCGCCGCGACATACGCGATATGCTGGTTTTCACCATCGATCCCGAAGACGCGAAAGATTTTGATGACGCCCTGAGCATATCAAAACTGGATAACGGCAACTATTACCTTGGGGTGCACATTGCTGATGTAACCTACTACCTGCACCCCAAAACAGTGCTCGACGACGCAGCCCACGAACGCGCCACAAGCGTGTACCTGGTTGACCGGGTGATTCCCATGCTGCCCGAAAAGCTGAGTAACGGCGTATGCAGCCTTCGGCCAAACGAAGATAAAATGACGTACAGCTGTTTTATGGAAGTTACGCCTGATGGCGAAGTGCGGGATTATCAGATTGAAGAAACCGCAACCCATTCCAAATTCCGCCTCACCTACGAAGAAGCGCAGGAGATTATTGAAGGCAAAAATCATCCTGAACTCAGCGGCCCGATGGAAATGCTGGTAAAGCTGACCGACCGCCTGACCGAGAAAAGATTTCAGGAGAACGCCATTGATTTCGAATCGCCTGAGCCGCGTTTTGTGCTCGACAAAACGGGTAAGCCTGTTGATGTCATCATCAAAAAAAGATTCAAAGCACACCGCCTGATTGAAGAATGCATGTTGCTGGCAAACCGGACCGTTGCCGAACATGTAGATCAGCTGCGCCAAAAATCCGGCAAAAAAATCACGCAGGATACCTTCCCCTTCTTTTACCGGATTCATGCCGAACCTGATACCGAGCGGCTGCAGCAGGTTGCGGATCACGTTCGACCCGCGGGCATAAAGTTCGACGTCCGCAAGGGCAAAGTCGACGCTAAGTCCATCAACAACGTGCTCGAACAGGTGAAAGGCAAAAGCATTGAGTATACGGTCAATGATTTATTGCTGCGGTCCATGGCCAAAGCGGAGTATTCACCAAAAAATATCGGACATTTCGGGCTTGGGTTTAGTCATTACGCCCATTTTACGAGTCCTATAAGAAGATATCCTGATGTGCTCGTGCACAGGTTGCTGAAAAGTTACACGGCCGGTTTGCCGTCATACAATTTTAAAAACCTTCTCACTTACGGCGAACACTGCAGCGAGCGGGAACGGGCCGCGGTAACAGCCGAGCGCGATTCCATCAAATTGAAGCAGGTCGAGTATCTCTCCACCCGGATCGGGCAGGAATTCGATGGCGTGGTAAGCGGCGTGACCGAGCGCGGTATTTACGTGCTCCTCAAGGATATTTACTGTGAAGGCATGGTCGGCATGTCAGACCTCGATGATGACTTCTATATTTATGACAAACGTCGTCACTGCCTCACCGGCCGCCGCAAGGGACGAACCTATATGCTCGGGAATGAGTTAAAGGTACGTGTCGTAAATACCAACCTGGAACTACGTCAAATTGATTTTGAACTCGCATAAACGGACTATCAGGCGTAGTCCGGACCAGGCTTACATGATGTTACCCTAATCTTTCTTACGTTTAGCATACACTTACCCCATCTGATTCTATGCAAACCGCACTCCAACGATTCCTTCCTGTTGCGCTGATACTGTTACTCGGTGCAGAAATGCTTCAGGCGCAGGCGTTTAACTTTGGCAAGAACCGCGTGCAGTACGAAACCTTCGACTGGCGGATTATTCAGTCGGATCACTTCGATATCTACTACTACGATTCGCGGAACTACCTCCTTGCTGAGTTTACGGCCCATAGTCTCGAAGCTTCCTATCAGCAGCTTGCGGTTGACTTTAACCATCAGATCAATGAGCGGATCAGGGTTATCATTTATGATTCGCACGCCTCCTTCTCACAGACCAATGTAGTGCAGCTGCCGGTAAACGCGCAGGGGATAGGCGGGGTGACAGATTTGTTCAAGAACCGGATCACCATGCCGTTTATGGCGGATTACGGGCAGTATCGCCGCGTTTTACAGCATGAGCTTGTGCATGCTATGGTGAATGACGCCTTTTACGGCGGCAACATAAACGCTTTGCTTGCTGAAGGCCGCCGGGTTTTCCCGCTTTGGGCGGAAGAAGGCCTTGCGGAATGGGTATCACAGGGGTGGGATACCGAAACCGATATGTGGCTGCGGGACGCAACCATCAACAACTACCTGCCGCCCCTGCAGTTTTTGGGCGGTTTTTTTGCCTACCGCGGCGGACAGGGTTTCTGGGATTTCATCGTGCAGGAATACGGTCGTGAGAAAATCGCGGAAGTTTTCGACCGCATGAAACTGAACCGCAACTTTGAGCTGAGCATGCGGCAGTCAACCGGTCTGACGATTGAAGAACTCAGTGAGCGCTGGAAAGACTGGCTGCAGCGGAAATATTTCCCGGAAGTAACCGACCGCGAAAACCTGCGCAATATCGGCACCAACATCACCCGCCGTGAATTCCGGGGAAGCTTCAACACAAGCCCGGCTCTCTCCCCGCAAGGCGACCGAATCGCGATGATAACCAACCGGCGCGGCTTTTTTGATGTGGTTGTGATTGACGCAAATACCGGAAACCTGATCAAAACACTGGTGCGTGGTGAAGACAATGTGGATTTTGAAGAGCTCAACATCCTTCAGCCCAACCTCTCCTGGTCACCGGACGGGCAGCGCATAGCCCTTTCAACCACAACCCGCGGTCGCAACGATATTGCTATTGTAGAGTACGAAACCGGACGCATACAAAAGATTTTGTTCCCAACGCTTAACTCCATTCGCTCAGTCGCATGGTCGCCAGACGGAAAACGGCTTGCCTTTCAGGGAACCGAAGGCTCTTTCATCAACATCTATGTGTATGAGCTCGAAACCGGCGATTTCGTGAACCTCACGAATGATGTTTTCAGCGACAGCGATCCCGCCTGGAGCAACGATTCGGAGTCCGTACTTTTTGCGTCGGACCGCGGCGGCAGGGTTGACCTTGGCGTGCACCGCGAGAATTATTTCATGCTGGCAAACCCTAACCTGCACCAAACCGACATTTATAAAGTCAGGGTTGGAGACGACCGCGCAACCCGGCTGACCAACACGCCGACCTGGAACGAGAGCAGCCCGCAAATGACCAATGATGGCAGGGTAGTGTATGTGTCGGATCAGAACGGGATCAACAACGTTTACGTCATGAACCTGCAAACCCGCGTGTCCCGACCGGCAACGGATCTGATTACCGGCGTTATGCAGCTTTCCATCACCCCGGATGGTTCGAAGGCTGCGGTTAACAGTATTAATGAAGGCTTCCTTGATATTTTCGTCATCAACAATCCGCTGGAGCGCATTAAATCCGGAAACCTGCGGCCCAATCAGTGGGCGCAGCGCCGTGCCCGTGAAATGGAAGAGCAGCGGGTGCCGGCCGTTGGGTTTTCGCGGAATATTTTTGTGAGTGAGTTTCGGGATGATGGCTTTGTGGCCGATCTTCCGCAGGAAGAAGTTGAAGTAATTGTGGAGCAGCCGGAAGAGCGCGAAGAAACCCGTCGCTCAGACGTCATTGACTTCCGCAATTATCAGTTTATGGATGATCTGGAAGAAGAATTCGCCGATACAGAGCGGGATGATCTCTTCCGCCTGACCGATAACCGCACGGAAGACGGGCTCTTTATCCCCAAAGATTTCCGCCTGCAGTTTTCGCCTGACTTTGCGCAGGGGTCGGCCGGGGGAACCATTGGCTCACAGTTTGGTGCCTTTTCATTCCTGCAGGCTTCTGTGAGTGATGTGCTCGGGTATCACCGCCTTACGTTTGCGGGCAACCTTGTCTTCGACCTGCGGAATGCCAGCTACTTTGTGCAGTACGCCTATTTGAGAAACCGTACCAACTACTTTGCGAGCTTTGTCCACAACGGATTTGCATTCCAGACCTTTGGCGGTCAGCTTGTCCGGTACCGCATTTATTCCGGAGATTTTGGGATTTCGTACCCCCTCAACCGATTTGAGCGCCTGGAATTTTCGCAGGCATTTATCGGCCTCTCAAGGGATTTGAGCAGCATTCAGATCGGGACGCAGTCAACCCTCGAGCGGGACTTCATCCTGTATCCGCAGGCACGCTACGTGCGCGATGTAACCATCCCCGGATTTTTGTCGCCTCAGAAAGGGCACAGGCTCGCCATTGAGTTTTCAGGTGGTCTGCCCGTTTCTGACGCCTTTCTCGGTTTCGCCTCCCTCACAGGTGATGTGCGGCAGTATATCAGCCTTGGTCCCCGCTACACCATCGCACTGCGCGGCTCGGGCGGTGCCTCGTTCGGACCCGATCCCCAAAACTTCCTCCTTGGCGGGGTTTCCAACTGGATCAACTTCAGGCAGGATCAGCGCCTGACCGCGGAAAATCTCGCGAACGTATTCTTCACCCTTCCTGCGCTGCCCATGCGGGGCTGGAACCTGAATGCAGGCATAGGTGACAAGTTTGCCCTTGCCAACGCGGAATTCCGCTTCCCCCTTGTCGCCGCGCTTATACCGGGACCGCTGCCCTTATTCCCGCTTTTCAATATTCAGGGATCAGCCTTTGTGGATGTCGGCGGTACCTGGACCGGCTCTGATTTCAACGACCTACTCGTAGGTACCGGATTTGGACTGCGCACCATCCTGTTCGGCCTGCCCTTCCGCTACGACATCGCATGGCCCTACTCCGAGGACATCTTCGACGGCTTCGGCTCCCGCGTACACTACTTCAGCATAGGCCTGGATTTCTAAGCCGGCATTGTTCACATTGAAAAGGGTTTTTATAACCTAAATATGAGTTTAAATTTGTCTTAGCTTAAAACACCAATAGCCTTAAATCTGGGTGTAGTATAAAAACTGCACACCGGGCGTAGCGATTTCCACGAAGTTCACCGAGCGTAGCGATTCCCGCGCAGCGAAATTTGCCCGCTGGCTATTCTGAATCTAAAAAACTCAGCGAAGGTCGCGGATCACGTATTCGGGTTGCGCTGAACGGGGTTCGGGCTGTATTCCATCGCCCGCATCCGCAAAAAGAAACAGACAAAGGTGCGCTGAAGTCTGTTCGGAGATTTTTGAAGGAAGCCGGAATTACACCCTCTAAATTATAGCAATTATGTTAACCTATAAAGGATATCACGGGAAGGTCCTGTTCGATGAAGACAGCGGTCTTTTGCATGGTGAGGTCGTTTACCTGCGCGATGTAATTACGTTTCAGGGCAAAAGCACTGATGAAATTAAGCAGGCTTTTCACGATTCTGTTGATGATTATCTCGAGTTCTGCAGTCAGCGGAATGAAGAACCGGATAAGCCTTTTTCCGGACGACTGATGCTGCGACTTCCATCAGATACCCATCGGAAGGTGTATGTTCGGGCAAAAAAAGAAGGAAAAAGCCTGAATGAGTACATCACTGAAAAGCTATCCCTGGAAAATTGAAGAGCTCGGATTACTGGCAGCTATCTGTTTTCGGGCTCAACTTTCGCACACTGTAATTGCGTGAATAATCAGCTTAAAGTTAGAACAAGTCTAACCTTTAGTGAGAAATCCCCAGAAGATTATCTATATCATCTTTCTCAATACGAGTGAATAGACCTCTTTTGTACTGTGCTTTACTTACTTCAATTTTTTCAACAAAGCCCAACTCATAGATATGCTCTTCATGGATTTCATAGGGTATATTGAACGCTTTCATGAATTTCAGTAAAGCTTTTTTTTGAGCGTGATTCTTTGGTTTTGTGATGTATTTTGTGGTCGACTTCATTTAAAATATTGATTTTGAATTGCTGACTGTTTATCACAACGAATGCAAAAAAGATAAGATAAATGGAAAGCATTCAAACAGAAGCTGAAACAAAAAACGCGTTACACAACGCGTTTTTTGTTTCATAGCAACAGATCAGGAAGCGTACGGATCTACAACTCCTTAATCGCCCTCACAAGGTCTTCCAGCGTGCCTTTGGCGTCGCCGAAGTACATGTAGGTGTTTTCGTTGTAGAACAGATCATTTTCGATGCCCGCGTAACCGGTGTTCATGCTGCGTTTAAAGACAACGACCTGTTTGGCTTCATCCACATTGAGGATGGGCATGCCGTAGAGCGGGCTCTCCGGGTTGGTGCGTGCCTGCGGGTTTACGACATCATTTGCGCCAATTACGAGTACGACATCCGTGCGGAAAAATTCATCGTTGATTTCTTCCATGTCGTAGAGCTGCGAGTAGGGGACGTTGGCCTCGGCGAGGAGCACGTTCATGTGTCCGGGCATGCGGCCCGCGACGGGATGAATGCCGTAGCGAACATCAACGCCTTTTTTCTGAAGCAAATCGGCGACTTCCCGGATAACGTGCTGCGCCTGCGCGACCGCGAGTCCGTAGCCCGGCACGACAACGACGCGCTTGGCGTAGGCCGTCATCACCGAAACATCTGCGGACTGCACCTCGCGAATGGTTTTGTCACCTGTATCGCCTGCAGCACCCGCAGCGCCTGAGCCGCCGAATCTTGCAAAGAGAACGCTTGTGAGCTTGCGGTTCATGGACTTACACATGATGTCGGTCAGAATCAAACCCGCTGCACCAACGAGCGCACCGCTGACAATCAGCAGGTTGTTGTCAATCACAAAACCAGCAAAAGATGCCGCAATTCCGGAAAGGGAGTTGAGCAGCGAAATCACAACCGGCATATCCGCGCCACCAATGCGGATTACGAACAATACGCCGAGCAAAAGGGAAATGCCGCTGATCAGTAAAATCGGGGCAACTTCCAGCGGCTGCAATATCAGCCAGCCGATGCCGACTATGGCGACCAGCAGCAGAATCTGATTCAGGGCATTCTGCAACGGAAACAGAATGGCATTGCCCTTAATGAAGCCGTTCAGCTTGCCGAAAGCAACAAGGCTTCCGGTGAAGGTTACCGCGCCAATGAGAACGCTCAGTCCCATGATGAAGAGATCAGCGCCCGGCAGCGCCGTGTCGGTTACGCGGAACCATGCGCCGAGGGCGACGAGGGCGGAGGCAATACCGCCGAACCCGTTGAAGACCGCAACCAGCTCCGGCATTTTGGTCATCTCCACTTTTTTGGCCGCTGCCGCACCGAGCAGCGAACCGACCACAATGCCGGCAAGGATGTATTCAAAGGCAATAATTTCGCGGTCGAGCAGGGTCACAATCACCCCGAGCAACATCCCCAGCGAAGCCAGCTGATTCCCGGAACGGGCCGTCGCCGGAGAGCTGAGGCGCTTCAGGCCGAGGATGAAGAGAATGATGGCCGCGAGGTAGGCAAGCGCAATAAAATTGGGAATAAAGTCTTCCATCAGGCTTCATCCCCCTTTTTCTTTTTGAACATCTCGAGCATGCGGTCGGTCACCATGAAGCCGCCTACAACATTGATGGTCGCAAACACGATGGCAAAAAAGCCGATGATGGTCGCTGCGGTGCCGGAGGAAGAGCCCGCAATGGCGAGCGCCCCGATCAGGGTGATGCCGGAGATGGCGTTGGCCCCGCTCATGAGCGGGGTGTGCAGGGTTGTGGGGACTTTCGAGATGACCTCAAACCCCACAAAACAGGCTAAAACGAAAATGAAAAGGTTGAAAATCAGGCTTTCCATAGCGGAATTAAAAGTTGGATAAAATAAAAAGGGGATGCGTTCAGGCGTCGGCGTTGAGGCCAAGCTGTGCGCGAACGAAGGGGCTTACGACTTCACCTGCATGGGTGACCGTGCTGCCTTTCACGATTTCATCTTCGAAATCAAGGGTCAGTTTGCCTTCTTTGATGATGAGCTCTAACAGGTTGTTCAGGTTGCGCGCATAGAGCTGACTCGCATGCAGCGGGAGGGCTGCGGTGATGTTGGTCGGACCGAAAATGCGAACGTTGTGGACTTCTGTGACTTCATCCGCTTTGGTGAGCTCGCAGTTGCCGCCCTGTTCGGCAGCAAGATCGACGATGACCGCGCCCGGCTTCATGCCTTCGACCGCGGAAGCCCGAACCAGCACGGGCGCTTTCTTACCGGGGATGAGCGCTGTTGTTATGACGAGATCCGACTGCTTCACCCGCTCCTGAATGGCTTCTTCCTGCAGCTTTTTACTTGCTTCGGAAAGTTCCTTCGCGTACCCGCCGGCAGTTTCTGCCTGCTGATCTTCTTCGGCGAGGGGCACATCCACGAAAGTTGCGCCGAGGCTTTCCACCTGTTCTTTCACAGAAGCACGCACATCGAAGGCTTCGACGACTGCCCCGAGGCGCTTCGCTGTTGCGATGGCCTGCAAACCCGCAACGC
Source organism: Cyclonatronum proteinivorum (assembly GCF_003353065.1). Taxonomy (GTDB): domain Bacteria; phylum Bacteroidota; class Rhodothermia; order Balneolales; family Cyclonatronaceae; genus Cyclonatronum; species Cyclonatronum proteinivorum. Next base: position 2,196,507 of record NZ_CP027806.1, read on the forward strand.
CTGCGCCGAGCACGAGCACTTTCGCCGGGGCAATGGTGCCGGCGGCGGTCATCATCATGGGCATGTATTTGGCAAGGGCGTCCGCGCCGATGAGCACAGCTTTGTAGCCCGCAATCGAGCCCATGGATGAAAGCGCGTCCATTTTCTGAGCGCGCGAAATGCGGGGCACCGACTCCATACCCAGCGAAGTAATGCCCGATTTGAGCAAGGCTTCAACCGTATCGCGGTTTTGGGCGGGCCACAGGAATCCGGCGAAAACGGCGCCGGATTTCATCCGCTTGATTTCATCGGGTGTCGGGCGGTTGACTTTCAGGATGATGTCAGCGCCTTCAATGGCATTATCGGTAATGACGCAGCCAGCTTCTTTGTAAGCCTCATCCGTAAAGAAAGAGGCGAGTCCGGCAGATTTTTCAATCCGCACCTCCAGTCCTTTATCGACCCACTTTTGGGCCGTTTCGGGGTTAAATGCTACCCTCGTTTCCCCGGGTCTTGTTTCTTTTGGTATTCCGATTATCACGATAGATTCGCGAACTCCGTTTTATTGCTTTAAAAAGTAAAGCAAATGGTGAATGGGTTAGTAGAATTTATTTTCAGCTGAATTAACATCTCCAAAACACGAACAGATTTCAGCCGGATAAGCATTTCAAAATACAGCTTTTATTTGGGATTTGCAGATGTGATCAGGATGCGCAAAACGGCAACTCATTAATATTCAGTCTATTAGATGGCGTGGTACTCATTTAGAAGCGCTTTTCAGGCTTTCAAAGTCAGCGGACAATGGATGTCTTACTAACAGGCTCAGTCGTAGTATTGAGCAAAGTTACCCGGGCAAGGCTTCCAAAAAGTAAGGCGCCCGTCTTAGGTTTAGGATGCCCTGATCTTCCACGAAAGACCGTGATGTTCACGGAGTTTCCCCTAAAAATTAAAAAAGCGCGATGTGCCAAACAGGCCGGGTTCAGGCTGAACCATTTTGTCATACATTCTTGTTTAAACAATTATTCGAACACTAACCCGCATTATTCACATTGGAAAGAGTTTAATTCCCTAAATGGTAGTTAAAATTTAGCTTAGTGAAAAGCTTAAGTTGCTCAAATTTGGGTGCGATTCAGACGCTGCGAAATTTCCTCGCTGGCGGCGTTGAAACTGAAAACTCATGCTCAGGGTACTTAGGTACCCTTCCGCTGAGTTTTCAGCTTCGCCTTGCCAGCAATAAAATTTCTTGGTGAATAATGCGGGCTAAACCCAAAACTAAAAATCAGGAGAAGCATGTCAACAACAATGAAAGCTGCCTTTTATGAGCAATTCGGGACGCCGGAAGAGAAGCCGGTCAGGATTGGCGAACTGCCGAAACCAACGGCAGGGGAGGGCGAAATTTTGATTCGGGTGAAGGCTGCCGGCGTAAATCCCGTTGATGCCTACACCGTGCGCGGGATGCTGAAGGACGCCATTCCGTGCAGGTTTCCGCTGATTCCCGGCTGGGATGTCGCGGGGGTTGTCGAGGAAACGGGGCACGCAGCCCGTCGTTTCAAAAAGGGGGATGAGGTGTATGCCTACGCGCGGCGCCCGGAAATTCAGCACGGCACCTTCGCGGAGTATATCAGTCTGCCGGAGGCGTACGTCGCCAAACGACCTGAAACGTTGAGCTGGGAAGAAGCCGGCGGCATTCCGCTGGTAGCGCTCACGGCCTGGCAGTCCCTGTTTGATGCCGGCAAGCTCGAAGCTGGTCAGACCGTGCTGATTATCGGGGCTTCCGGTGGCGTCGGTTCGGTCGCGGTGCAGCTTGCCAAAAACGCGGGCGCGAAGGTCATCGCCGTTGCAAGCGAGCCCAATCACGGATTCCTGAAAGAACTCGGTGCCGACAGCTGCATTGATTACACCATCGACGATGTAGCCGGTGCCGTCAAAGATGCCGCTGCCGGACCGCTTGATCTTATCTATGATTGTTCGCGCGGCGACGTGCTGTCCAAAACGCACGATTTGCTCAAGGAAGGCGGGCATTTGATTTCAATCACGAACAGCAAACCGGAGCGCCGGGATGATGTGAACTTTCAGTACGTGTTTGTAGAGCCGAACGCGCCGCAGCTTGATCAGCTTGCTGCCCTTGCTGATGCGGGCAAACTGAAGATTCACGTATCCAAAACCTACCCGCTCGATCAGGCCGCCGACGCCCTGCGCGATATCGAAAGCCTGCACACCAAAGGTAAAATTGTGATTCGTATCTGACTGAGTCCATCCCTGAAGCGATGGCAGTACAAAGGCGGCTTTTTTCAGGCAAAATAGCCGGAAAAGGCCGCCTTTTTTTGTTCATCGCCCATTGGCACAGGTCTGCGAGGTCTGCAACGGACAGGGATGTTTGTGCCGGGTTTTATTTTTTTGGGTGAAATTTCGAGAACATCACGGTCTTTCGTGGTGGCTTGGGAAATCCCAAATCGAAGACAGGTCCCTTGCTTTTTGGGATGCAAGTTCACAGGCCTGGGGCTAAGGTGAATGTAGTGGTTCATCCTGCCTTCCGTTTTGCGGAGATTCAAAACGGTGCCGGACTGTTGAGCCGCAGCAACTTACCCGTTTTCGGATGCCTTATGACGAGCCCGCTGCAGTGCAGCATTACGCGGGCTGCTTCGGGGCCGCCGTAGGTCGTGTCGCCCAGAATCGGGTGACCCATCGCGGCAAGCTGTGCCCGGATTTGGTGGTAGCGTCCGGTTTCCAGCGAAATGCGCAGGAGGCTTGTGTTTGGGTGCTCGCCGGATTTTTGGGAAGATGATTCGGAAGGGGGACTTGGCTCAGTCGTGTAGTGGAGGATGGCGGTTTTGCTGTTCCGGGTTTTACGCGGCAGGATTACGGCTTTTCGGGCGAGGTCGTCTTTTTCGAGCTCGTGCGTGAGGGTTGCAGCTGCGGGTTCCGGCGTACCGGTGACCCGCAAATGGTAGATTTTTTCAACCCGTCGTTCCGCGAAATCTGCGTTCAGCTGTTTGAGGATGGAGGGCTTCTTCGCCATCACAACGAGCCCGCTCGTGACTTTGTCAAGACGATGAACAACGCCCGGCCCCGTTTTGATGTGGATGCCGTGTCCGCAGTGATCAGCCACGAAATCCTGCAGGCTGCGCTCGCTGAAAGGGTTGAACTCAACCGGCATACCGGCAGGCTTGCTGAGGACGATCAGATCGGCGTCTTCGTGTATGATTTCGGGCAGCGGCGTGAACAATGGTGAAGGGATTTATGATGTAAGAAAAAAAGATGACCGCTGGACTGTTACTGACATACCCTGATAAGGTATCAGCTTCATCCGGCTTAGTACATCCTGCGTACAACAAGCCCGGTAACCGATGGCGACCATAAATAAGGGTTTGTGGGCTTGTACTTTACAATCAGTTTTTGTGTTCAAGGATAGAAGCTTTGGTGTGAATCCATGCTTCTTTGAGCGTCTCTATCATCGGCGTAATTTCTTCTGAAGCCTGTGTTTCAGCCTTCGTTTCTATTTCAGCTGCAATGGCGGCGAGCGCGTCAAAATTCATAGACCGGGCTATGCCATGAATGGAATGTGCCGTCAGTTTGATGGCCGTCTTATTATCGTCGTGCAGGGCTTTTTCCAGCGTATCTGTTTTTGCCGGAAGTTCGCTCAGGGCTTCATTCAGCAATTTCTGCATGACAGTTGTGTTCCCGCCGAGATAGTCGAGCAGGGCATTATATCTGAAAATATCGTGATCATCTGTTGGGGTTTCTGAAGCCTTCGTTTTGCCGGTGCTTTGGTCCGTAAGGTAGCCGGAGAGCACATCGCTTATTTTTTGGGCGTCAAAAGGCTTTGTTAGAAACGCGTCCATGCCGGCTGCGAGGCACTTTTGTTTTTCGTGTTTCAGCGCGCCGGCCGTTAATGCTATAATGGGTGTATGGGAATGCGTGTTACTTTCTAAAGCCCTTATTTTTTTGGTCACTTCAATACCATCCATTTCCGGCATGTGAATGTCCATGAAAATTACGGCCGGGGAAACAGTCTTATATTTTTCTAATGCTTCCAATCCGTCTTTTGCTTCAAAAAGCTCACTGTTAGGCAGAATCTGAGACAGAATGGTCTTGCTGAGGATCATATTCAGGGTATTGTCCTCGGCGATCAGGATTTTGATCTTCTCGTCAGAAACCCTGTTGTCCTCCGTAATTTTGGCTTGCTGCGGCGGCGTTATGGTTGATTCAGCATCTATGCCGGAGAGATATTGAAAAAGGTCATTGCTATGGATGGGTTTATTTAAGATGGCAATGTTTTCTGTGTCACTGAACGCTTCCCTTAAGTTTGAAAGATCAGAAGAATAGTGCAGTAGAATAAAGGGAAGCTTTCGCATGACATCTTTTTGCTTGTCCTGCAAAAGACGCCTTGTCTGCAGGCCATCAATATGGGGCATATCATAATCGCAAATGATAACATCAAAATGCTGATTCGTCTCGAATTTTTGCAGCGCTTCAAAGGCATTGTGCGCCACTTCTGTTTCAATGCCCCATTGCGCGAGCATTGTTTCGAGCACATCGCTGGCAGGCTTGTTATCGTCAATAATCAAACATCGCTTGACGCCGTCTATGGAGGTATTGGCTCTTTCTTCGTCTTCGAAATCCGTTACAAGTTCAAAATAGAAAGTGCTTCCGGCACCGGGGGAGCTTTCGATCTCAATGTTAGCCCCCATTTGATCCGTGATCAGCTGGGAAATGACGAGTCCGAGGCCGGTTCCTCCAAATGTGCGGGTTGTAGAGGTATCCGCCTGTGAGAAGGATTTAAACAGTTTTTCTTTTTGCGCCTCAGAGATACCGATGCCGGTATCACGGATGGAAAGGAAAAGTTTACCCTGTTTGCCGGGAAGCGCTTCATACAAAGCCTTCAGCTCTATTTCTCCTTCTTTGGTGAACTTCACGGCGTTACCCAGGAGATTTGCCAAAACCTGCTTCAGACGAATGCCGTCAAGCTTCGCATAGCGGGGCATTGATGGGTCGATATTCAGAATTAGTTCAAGATTTTTTTCTGAGGCGGGAAACTTGACGATATCTATACTGTTTTGCAACAGCTCAATCACATCCGTTTTTATCTCCTCGAGCTCGAGCATACCGGCCTCTATTTTAGAGAAATCAAGGATGTCGTTGATAATGCCAAGAAGTGTACGACCTGAAATATTTGCACTGTCAGCATATTGCTGTTGCACCGCATTTAGCGGCGTTTTGGCAAGTAAGTCTGTAAATCCAATTACACCATTCAGGGGTGTGCGTATTTCGTGGCTCATATTGGCCAGGAACTCAGATTTAGCTTTGCTTGCGGCTTCGGCCTGTTTTTTTGCTTCAATGAGGTTTTGTTCCAGCCTGATTTTTGAGATCCCGTCTGCAATGATGTTTGCAATGGAAGTTAAGCTGCCGATCGTATCTTCGTCCCAATCAGCCGTTTTCCCGGAATATGCGACGCCCAAAGCACCGGCCGCTTCACCCTTGATGTCAAAGCGAATGAAGGCAACAGACCTGATTCCAAGTTCAAGTAATTCGAGCTTCTCATTTTTAAAGGCTTCCGGCAGCGCATTCACATCGCTTACCTGCAGTGCATGCTGTTCGCTCAGTTTTTGTGTAAATCCCGGAAACTTGTCAAGGGGAGTTTGCTGAATCCGGTGTTTCACAGACGGAATACCGGGTTTACACCAGTCATGCTTAAGGGTAACAAGCCCCTTAGCCGCGTCAATCTGAAACAGTAAGCATAGGTCGGTTTTAAAAAAGCCTGCGCATTTTTCCAATGCGGTATGTATGGTGTGATCCGTATCTGACACCGTTGCCTTAACGAGGGCGCCCGTAATTTCAGTAGTGAGCTTTCTGAAGCGGTTTTGTTTTTCGATTTTCAGCGCGGCGAGTTTTTTTTCTGTGATATCCTGAAATATCCCCGATATGCTGACACATTGTCCCTTTTCCATTATCGGTTCGGCAATGGTGCGTACCCATTTTTCTTTTCCGGTTGAGGTGACAATGATAAGCTCAAGGTCATAACCTTTGCCTTCCCGCAGGGTTTCAGTGAAGGCTTCCGTTATTCGGGTTTGGGTTTTACCTTCCTTGTAGAATTGAATCCCGGATTTCGGGTCAGGCTCATAATCATAAGGCATTTCGTGTATGTCGTAGGTGACCTGAGTCCAGCTTAGCTTTTCATTTAAAACATCATAGTCCCAGCCCCCAACCCGGGCTGTCTGACCTACGCTCTGCAACAGGTTTTTCTGGTTTTCCAGCTCCTGTGCTGCGCGCTTTTGTTCGGTTATATCTTTAATATTAGCAAAATAGCTGAGCGTATTGCCATTTACATCCTTAAGGGTGCCTGAGGATAACAGAACCGGAAACCGCTGCCCGTTTTTCTTTTGAAGAATAAGTTCAAATACACTTTCATCACCGGTAATGGCCTGCTGAAATGCCTTATTGAGGTTTTCCTGTTCTTCTGCGGGCCTATAGGGGTAGGGCGCGGTTTGTCCAATGAGCTCATCTTCCGAAAAGCCCGTCATTTCGCAAAAGGCTTTGTTTACACCTATCTGCTTGCCTTCCGTATCAACTACTGAAAAGCCGTCGGCCATATTTTCAAGAAGCTGCTTTGAAAAGGATTGTTCCCGGATGATGGATTCTTTAGCCTCTTCCTCTTCGGTAATATCTCTTAACATCCCGATCAGCCGCACAACCTTGCCGTCTTCTATGATGGGATAGCCGGAGGAGCGAACCCATCGCAGGTTGTTTTTTGCGGTTATAAACTTGCATTTGACATCAAACGGGATTTGTTGCTCAACACTATCAGATATAGCCCCGGTAAGCACGGATCTGTAATCCGGGTGGAAAAAATCTATGGCGTTTGACATGTTGTGGTCAAAATCACTTTCCACCTCATGAATCTTATACACTTCATCCGTCCAAAAAGTAGTATTGTTCACAACATCAATTTCCCATGCACCCATTTTGGCTATGCGTTGCGCTGCCTCCAACAGGATGGAGGTGCGATTTAACTGCTCCTGCGATTTCTTCCTGTCAGTTATATCCTGCGCAACGCCTCTTAAGCCAATAATGGTATTGTTTACATCCCTAACGACTTCCACTCTCACCCAGGTCCACATTTTTTCCCCGTTTGGCAAGATATTGTTGACCTCTAACTCGTAGGGTCTGCCCGTTTCAAGCGTCTGCTGGACGGCTGCGGAGAGCTCTTCGGCGCTTTGTTTGGTAAATTGTTCATCGAATTTGTCAGGGGAGGGTGGGGGTAATGCAGGATCAAGTCCATAGATATGGTAGAGCTCATCTGACCAAAGCACTTCCTGAGACTGAAAATTGTATTCCCAGGTTCCGATTTTTGCAATTCGCTGCGCTTGCTCAAGAAGACCCGTTTTTTTCAGGAGCGCTATTTCCTTCTCTTTTAAACGGGTGATATCCTGATGTGCCCCCAGCATTCGGACGGGCTTGCCCTGCTTATCCCTTATGGCCAATCCCCGGCACCTGATCCATACGGTTGACCCGTTTTTGTGCTTGTAGCGCACCGTCTGATCGTAGGGGTGTTCGGGGTTTTCACAATGCTGTTTTAAATTTTCTGCAGCTTCACGCAAATCATCAGGGTGAATGATATCCTGCCATGCTGAGGATTTATGCGGCATCTCGCGATAGTCATATCCCAGTACAGCCCAGAACCTGGGGTTCATCCATTCTTCTTCAGGCCGCTCCAAATCCCAATACCACAACCCGTCGAGGGAAGACTCCTGAATGAAGTCAAAAATGGACTCATCTGCTTTGATGAGCTCATAAAGTTCTTTTTTTAGATAACTCATTCCGTAAAGTTGTTTGTCCAATTCATGGTACCTAATACATGAAATACATCAAAAAAATCTGATGTCAATGGCTTAATTCATATGTCGGGTAGTATGGCAACTTTGAAGCCAAAAACAGAAGTCAGCCTTAAGAGTCATAAACCTGATGATAAAGCATGAATTTGAGCACAAGCATGTAAGCAAATGACCCTCACGGTGTTGCAGTCAAACAAAGCTTATTAATATTTAAAATAGTCAAACAGAATAATATTTCAGCATTATTTTTCTGGACTGATGAAATGAATTCAGTCAACGTGTACAGGTAGCAGTCTTCTCAGTCGCATTATTTTAGGAAGCTATCTGCAATTCAGATTATAAATTATTCTGTCACAATTAGATAGACTTATATACGCCTTATTTTGCTGTTTCGTTCCTGAGCAGTCTCTTTCAATGAGGGTTCTGAAAAAACCGCTTACGGACCATCTGTTAGGGTGCTGTTTAACGGGAATGAGCGCTCAGTGCATTGTAAACTTCTGCTGTTGCCATAGAATGAATTAGCGAGTATTGCCGGCAGGTATATTGTAAAGAAGATTTTAGCAGCAGCGGTAAGATTTGCTCATTTTTTCCGGGGTTTTCTTTCCCCCCCCCCACTATTGTTACAACCTGAGTTTGTTATTTCCCCCCCTTACTGCGTTCATACCTCACCAGTTCCTGTATGTCTTCAGGCAAAGAGGAGATTGGTACGAGCATACCGTCGATCATCACAATATCATTCAAAGGGTTGGAATCTTCCATGTGCCCCGTCGAGAACTCAGGGTCAAAGTGTTTTAATTTCAGCATTTTCCTGATCTGTGAAGCTTTGGTCGTTACCGTCGTGTTTTTGGTCCCGAAGTGTTCATGGATGATGCCGGGCGGGATGTAGGGCTCAAAGGATTTATCAAAAAGAAAATTGATCGAACCAATCGTGTACACTACGCAAGCGGCCCATATTTCAGGCTTACCTCTCTGAAAGGGCACATCCCGCTTTCGTCCCAGTTTTTTGATGAGTTTGTCGCAAAGATGTGCATACTCCTCATTGATATGTTCATGGCAGAATTCGGCCGTCATATCGCACAGTTGCTGTTCGATGCGCTTGATCTCTTCTTTGGTCATGTTTCGGTCCTTAAGCTTAGGTTGCGTTTTAGGTTAACAAGTCAAACCCGCTAAAACCACTGTCAGGCCGGACTATTACCGGCCCCCTCTTTCCAGTTCACCCGCGCAATCAGAATATACAGCCCTGCAATCACCAGCGGAATGCTTAGGAGCTGACCCATGCCGACAATCCACTCAACCGCAAAATCGGCCTGTTCTACCTTGGTGATTTCCACAAGGAAACGGGCTGCAAAGAGAACGGTCAGGAACACGCCGAGCAGGGCGCCGGCAGGAGGAGTATGCTTCCAGTATTTGTACATGCCCCAAAGGATGACGAACAGTACGAGGCCAACACCTGCTTCATAGAGCATGGAAGGATGACGCGGCAGCATGTCAACGCGCTCAAAAATGACGGCCCAGGGCACATCGGTCGGCAGGCCGTAAATCTCGGAATTGAAGAAATTGCCCATGCGCACAAACACGCCACCTATGGCGAAGGGGATGGTCATGCGGTCGAGTACCCACACATAGGTGATGTGCGGACGACGGCTCACGTACAGCCACATCGCCAGAATGTTGCCGATAAACGCGCCGTGACTCGCAAGGCCGCCTTTCCAGACCATCAGGATTTCGGCAGGGTTGCTGAAATAGTAGGCCGGGTTGTAGAACAGCACTTCCCCAAGGCGCGCGCCTGCGATGGTGCCCACAAACAAATACATGAGCAGGGCGTCGGCGTCTTCCTGTTTGAAGCCCGCATGACGAAACATGGTTGAGCCTAAAAAGTAGCCAAGGATAAACGCCAGCGCGAAACCGAAGCCATACCAGCGCATTTCGATGGGCCCGATTTGACCAATTCCGGGGGAGGGGATGACCGCAAAAATAAGCTGACCGAGCAGCAGTGCGCCAATCCATAAGCCCGCGACATGTGTGCCGGGAATAAGCGATTTCTGCGGTTCCTGCTTATCGCGCCGACGCGCACGGCGCTTGTCCGGCTGCGGATTAAATTTTTCGTCCAGCTTCTGATACCCGAACCAAATCAGCGCAGCTGCCAGAAGCAGGCCGAAAATGCTGATCTCGAAAGGCAAATCAAGCACGCCGCTGCGGAACATAACCGGGTCGCCGTGCCACACAAAATGAGAATCGCTAAGGGATTGCTGCATGAAAAAAGAAAAAGGAGTTTAGAAAATTAGCGGGACCAGCTCGATCCGGTGGGATGATCTTTTACGGTGATGCCGAGTGCGGTGAGCTTGTCGCGGATCTGATCGGCAACCGCCCAGTTTTTGGACTGACGGGCTTCCCGGCGCAGTTGCAGAATCAGCTCCATCAGGCCATCGACGGTTTCGGAATCGGAGCCGGAAGCTTCGCTCAGGTCCGGCAGGATGCCAAGCACCTCATCGAGGAAGCGGGTCGTCCAGCTCAGAAATGTATCGAGGTTGACCGGAATCTTACCGCTGTTGCAGGCCGCCCGCGCAGCCTTGATGCGCGTAAAAAGCCGCGCGACCGCCTGTGCTGTGTTGAAATCGTCGTTCATGGCCTGTTCTGTTTCGGACTGAATCTCAGCCAGGGGCAGCGCATCGCCTGTTTTGTTCGTTTGGGATGCAGCTTTGTGCAGGTCAATGAGGTAGGTGCGCAGGTTCGCAAACCCATTCTCCGCCGCCTGCAATGCGCCCTCACTGAAATCCGTCGTGCTCCGGTAATGGCTCTGCAGCAGGAAAAAGCGGATGACCTGCGGATCCCAGGCGCGGCTCAGCAGCTTGTGACTGCCATCATAAAACTGCCGCAGCGAAATCGCATTGCCGAGAGATTTGCCCATTTTCTGACCTTCGAGCGTCACCATATTGTTGTGCATCCAGTAGCGCACAAAGGGATGCGGATGCTCTGTGCCGTGGGCACATGTGCTCTGCGCAATCTCGCACTCATGGTGCGGAAACTGATTCTCGAGACCGCCTCCGTGAATGTCAAAATTCTCACCCAGATACTTCGTGCTCATGGCCGAGCATTCGATGTGCCAGCCGGGGTAGCCCACCCCCCAGGGGGAGGGCCACTTCATCAGGTGCGAGTCATCGGCCTTCTTCCACAGCGCAAAGTCCGCCGGGTGCCGCTTGTCGCCCGCCGTCGCAACCCGCGTGCCGGACTCCGCCTCATCCAGCCGGCGTCCGCTCAGCTGACCATAGTTGGGGTCGGAGGTCACATCAAAATAAACATTGCCGTTGGCTTCGTAGGCGTGCCCCTTGGCAATCAGGGTCTCGATCATCGCAATCTGCTCGGGAATGTGCCCGCTCGCCCGCGGCGTAATATCCGGGCGAAGCAAACCGAGGCGGTCCATATCTTCGAAATAGCGGTTGGTGTATTTCTCGGCCACTTCCATCGGCTCCAGCCGCTCCAGCCGGCTCTGCTTCGCCAGCTTGTCTTCCCCCTCATCGGCATCATCGGTCAGGTGACCCACATCCGTGATATTCTGCACATATCGCACTTTTAACCCCAGATAGCGCAGGTAGCGCACCACCACATCGAAGGTTGTATAACTCTTGGCATGCCCCAGATGCGCATCGCCGTACACGGTCGGACCGCACACATACATGCCCACAAAACCGGGCGTTTGCGGCTCAAAAAGCTCTTTTGTTCGGGTGAGGGTATTAAAAATATAAATCGGTTGCTGTGACATGCGGCTGCAAAAATGCGGTAATAAATAAGGATGAACGGTTTTCAGTCAAGCTTGTAAAATACGAAAAGCAACGCACCTATCGAAGCACAAACCGCTTTCATGCCCGGCTTATCAGCCCGCTTAACAATTCCATATTTTTACTCCACACAACGGCACCGTAGTCCCGCAGGCTCTGTTTATGCGGGGGGATGCGTGCTGAGTCAGCACCACTAACGGATACTTATACTACTTAAGGCAGCGCAGACCTATGTAGCAGCTTTCAGAGGCAAAACGCCCGCAGGCACTCGCAAAGCTGAGCCAGGCATGGAAATCGCCCGAGAAGATATCCTGTAAGGGATTTTTTTAGTTGCCGTGCTGTCGAACCCCGGCACCAGAATTGAAGAAAAGCTACCCGGTTTCCGGCTTTAGCAGGGTGATCATCACGCGGTCAGAAAAGTGCTGTTATTGGACGACTTATTCGGAGATAAGCCAGCTTAAATCAAGCTGCCCTGTAGGATGAAGCAGTACAAAAACAAGGGAAGTAATCGTACGCGAGCTTGACGAAACCAGTGCCTTCGGGTAATCCATCCTGAGGTCGGGCCGAATAGCCGTTAACGCAGGGCTGTAATTGCGGCGGTGTGCAAAATCATGGAATGGGTTTCCAACCGGCATTTCCGCGAAGTCGGACCGCAGCATGATTCAGAGCTGCCTTAGCAGAGGTGAAATGAGGCTCAGCCGCGCACACGCAACCTGCTCCGCCGGGGTTATTTCATGCCGGTATTGCTCCGGTTTGGTGCGCACACAGGGTTTGCCAAGCCGGCTGCTGAAAACCAGATTTGCACGGGAGTCTTCCGGCTGCTCAAAAATACTATTTTTATATTCGTGCCCTGCTGCTTTCGAAATTCAGGATTTGGGGATTGAAAACATGCTCAACGTTCAGGATAAGCATCGGTCTGAGACCTCACTAATTGAGACTTCTACTTTCCGGGAAGATGCTGTTTTTTTGTCTGCTCAAAAATGAGACATAAACAAGTCAAAAATTATTCAAAGTCAGTTCAAAGACAGGTAAAAAATGTCTTTGATACGTCTTTGACCTGTGTTTGATTTGTATTTATAGCGAATCAAAGAGGCGGATGTATCAGGTTCAGCTGCAGAGTTCAAAATCCTTAAACAAAAAGAAGGATAAAAAAAATATCAGGTTCGGGTCGTAGTTGGGTCAAGGTCGGGTCATGCTTTGCAGAGCCTGCTGTATGGGTTCGGGTAAACAGGGGCGGCTCCGCTTGGGTACAAATGCATACCCGAAGGATACCAAAGCGAAACAAGAAGGTGATCTACACAGAGTTCAGTGAGGTTAAGGGTGCACTTGCCACAGAATCGGTACACATTCTCATTTGTCAAAAAAAAATTAAAGGATTACGCCTGGAAGTATGCCTGATAATTATTGCTCATATCACGATTTTTTGTAAAAAAGGACTGCTTGATAGCTCACTTATGATCAGGCTGATGGGTGATTCGTCCCAAGAGAAAAAAAGACAGCTGAGAATTCTGCGTGTATGGTTTTCAAGCTCGAAATAATTTTGCGGTCAATTCGGAGGAGTACCTTCTTCTTTTTTTTGAACCGTAATTTGGGCGCTAATGTGGGTCAGTCCTAAAAATTACCTTGTGGAAGTAGGTCGGTCTGCCTTATATTGGCTGACTAATTAAAAAAGAGTGTGTTCTTTATTTTGTTGCCTTATTCGTTGCTATCGCAATCTTTTTGCTGTTTGAAGGATAGATCGATTAAGATCAAGTACTTCAAAAATAAGTGCCAAAAAGCACAATTTTTGAGCGAAAAAGCTCCAAAAGCAGCCTGCGCAACAGGCATCAAAAAAAAGTAGTTTAGTGCAATGCCGCTGTGGTGGAATTGGTAGACACGTTGGACTTAAAATCCAATGGAGCTTAAAACTCCGTACCGGTTCGAGTCCGGTCAGCGGTACAGAAAGCCCTGTAAGTCATTGATTTGCAGGGCTTTTTTTGTGGCAGGTACAAATAAGGGGGGCGGGTGGTGATGGAATATTTTATCGGTTTGCCAAGCGCATCATCCTACTGCAGACGCTACACCCGTTATGAACTCCGGACTTTAACCCAAAAAGGCCGACGCTCCCGGTGGAGGTCAGCCTTTTTTGGTGTAAGAGGGTTGTTCGTTTTGCGCTTTAGCGGAGCAAGCTTATCAGAAGCGGTAGCCTACAGATACGCCGGGGATGAAGGCGTTGGTCTGGAACTTGCCGATGGGCACGACGGAAGGGGTGCCTTCAGCGGAAGCGTTTTGTATGTTTTGTTCCCGCTCGAAAGAGGTGATGAAGAGGAGGGAGGCGTTTAGGTCGAGGTTTTCAATCAGCTCGAAGCCCAGACCCGCGGTGATGCCGTAGCGGTGTACATCAGGGGTTTCGGGGGTAATGAAGCCGCGGGATACGGGCGACTGATCAATATAGGTGCCAAGACGGAGCTGCAGGCGGCTTGTTGCATCGTATTCTGCACCAACGCGCAGGGAGAAGGAATCGCGGAAATTACGCGGCTCATCAGAATCCTGCAGGGCAGGGGTGTTGGTTTCGAAATCGAAGGCGAGGCTTTCGTAAGCGCTCCAGAACGTCAGGTTGAAATCAATGGCAAGCCGCATGACGTCAGAGGCGCGGATACCGGTACCAATGCTGAGTACGGCAGGCAGCGGCAGGCTTGCATCAAAGGTATTGCCTTCCGGAAACAGCTGCTGAGCCGCAGCTTCGGGTACGGTTTCGGGCAGGGTGAAGATCGCGTCGCCGCCGTCAAGGTCCATGTTAATTCTTGAGCGGTACGACACACCTACGCTAAACGCGCTATTGTGCTGATAATAAACCCCTACGTTGTAGCCAAAAGCGGTCGTTGTGCCGTCAAGCTCAATTTCAAGGGGTACCGGATTCGGGATACCCAGCTGACTCAGGTCAATATCCGGGTTGCGCTGCAGGTTGACCGATCCGATCGCATAAATAAGGCCTGCACCTACGCTGAGGCGCTCGCTGAGCTGATAGCTCACGGTAGGCTGTATGTAAATTGCGGAAAGGGAAATGTTGGTGAGCAGACCGCGGTAGAGCCAGTTATCGTCCCATTCAATAGAGTTGCCGTATGGGGTGTACACGCCGAGTCCGGCTTTGAGTCCGTTCAGCCCGGTGTCGAATCCGGCATAGACGGAAAACGGGGTGCGGACATTGCGAATCGTTTTTTCTTCGATTTCACCCGGCAGTACCGGCAGCAGGTCCGGACCGGTGCGGAAGGTTGTGTTGAGGAAGGTTGCGCTTGTTCCAAACAGCAGGCCGTTGCCGTCCACAAAGGACATCCCGCCGGGATTCATGGAAATGGTCGCATAATCGAGGGCAAGTCCGGTTCCGGTGTGGGCCATCCCGATTTGGCGCTGCCCAAACAGGTTGAGCTGATAGCCTCCGGCAAAGAGTTCAGATGCCGAAAAACAGGTGAGAAGGATGATAAGCGAAAAGGATTTGAGAGTCGTTTTCATGAGCTGCTCCGTTATCAAATATTTTTTTACAGAAGCATGCCCGGTCATTTTGCGGGTAGCGTTATGTTTTAGAAGCTTCCCGCTTGCGTTCAGGCGTTGAAGCCGTACCTGCAAAAAACCGGGTACAACGCCTTTTTTTTGGGGCTGTTCGGAGGTTTGAAGGATGGATACGGATTCATAAGTCGATTAGCCGGGCCGTCTGTTTAGTGAAGGTTAAGGTATAAAGCGTAGGTTTGCGGAAGGTTTACCATCTAACCGGAAGGGCTTTGCTTGCCCCGACGGATTCAGAATCGAAAGCTGCCGTGTTAAAATGATTCTTTATTCTCAGGCAAATCAGGTCGCATTGCATACCGGATGAGCCCTGCAAAAACTTAGATTTTTGCTATGCTTAAAGGTAAGAAACACGGCCTTGCGGGTAAACGGTAGGGGTTTTAAAAGATGTTTCCATATTCAAATATGTTACTTAGATTTTAACATTTCGCAGTGTGACCCAATGTATATATAAGCGGGAATTTGCTTAGGATGGTTACAGCCCTAATCTTTATTAGCCGGATTTTCTAACACATCATTCGGGTGAAAACCTGTTCATCTCGAAACCCGCGCATCATGCCATTCAATGGAAAACGGTTTGTCGGTTTCAAAAGCGGAGGCCTGTTTTACCCACGTATTCTCCTGCCAAATCCGCGTGTAGCCTTGCTCGAGGGCGATGTTGGGATTCAGTTCGCGCAGTCTCGCGTTGAGCTTTTCATACTGGGAGCGGGCTTTGAGCAGCCGCATTTCGGTAAGCGAGAGGCTGCGGCTGGAAAGATGGGCTACCTGTGCATGATGGCGCTTCAGCTTGTCCAAAACCGCATGAAGCGCATGCGTTCTGCCGAGTGCCTGCACGTGATTTTTGAGCCGGTCAATCCGCTGTGTGATGGTGCGGTGCAGTTTTTCATGCTGCATATCAAGGGTGAAGCGCAGATCATTGATGTCCGGCACGAGCAGGGCAACAGCCTGAGTTGGGGTAGCAGCCCGAAGGTCTGCTACAAAATCAGCGATCGTAAAATCGGTTTCGTGCCCCACCGCGCTCACCGTCGGTATCGGGCTTGCGAACAGTGCCCGCGCCACGGCTTCCTCGTTAAATGGCCACAAATCCTCCAGTGAACCGCCGCCACGGGTTATAATCAGGATATCCACGTTGCCGCGCGTACTGAACCATTCGATCCCGCGCACAATTTCGCCCGCGGCCTGTACCCCCTGCACGGCCGCATGATGCACCATTAGGGTCACCAGCGGGTATCGTTTTTGGAAGGTGGAAATGATATCCTGCAGGGCAGCTCCCTGCGCGGAGGTCACAATGCCAATACGCCGTGGCAACCGCGGCATCTTTTTTTTGTGGGAGGGATGAAAAAGTCCTTCCGCTTGTAATTTCTGCTTGAGCTGTTCAAAAGCCTGCTGAAGCGCGCCAAGCCCGGCCTGTTTGGCCGACCTCACAATGAACTGATACCGCCCGTGCGGCGCATATACCTGCACATCCCCGGTAAGGGTCACCAATTGCCCGTGCGCGAGCCGGAACCCCAGTCGCTGCACCGTGGAGCGCCACATCACGCACGGCAGCTGCGCCTTATCGTCCTTCAGCGTAAAATAAACATGACCTGCCGAGCTTTGCTGCGGCTTGCTCACCTCACCCTCAACCTGCGTATCCTGAAAGGAAGCTTCCAGCAAATCTTTGATGAGCATCGTAAGTTCAGAAACGCCCGGTACCTTGGGGGCGGGCTGAGAAAACAAATCAGGAGCTTGCATAGCAGGCAGTTGAAATCAGTGTGATAGAATTAAGATTGATGCCGAAAATAGGCAAATTGCTGCGGATTTTTCGAACGCGGATTTACTTGGTACGCTTAGCAACACGGAAAAACACCAACCGCTCGGATCAGCGCAATAAATAATACCCACAACCTTACCATAGCCATGAAAGGGCGACATCCCAAAGCCCGGGGTGCCAACCCCGGGACTGCGGCCCAACAAGATCGGAGCCCTGTAAGGGCGGCATAACATCGGGAGTTTGTTTAGCATGCCATCTTCGAACCCTACATGCGCTTTTCGGATATAGCTGGTAATTTGCGACCGAAGTCATATCCACCTTGCTCCTTCCTTTCACAGCCAATCAGCTTGCACCGAAATCCACAGGCTTCGACCACCACTCCCACACCCCGGCCCGGTGGCATTGGGGCTTTGAAAGGGATTGGATGCTGTTCGGGCTTCATGGCCATTTAAACGCTTCTACCGGGGCCACCCCTCTCGAGAGGGGAATTGGGAAGCCCTGTGTTAACAATTCTTTCGGGGTCGTATTGGCATTGTTTTTTTGGGCTTCAAAGTTCTGAGACGCCGCGGTGCCAAACTCCCCTCTCGAGAGGGGAATTGGAAAGCTCTGTGTTAATAATACTTTCGGGGCCTTATTTGCATTGTTTTTTTTAGGCTTCAAATTCCTGAAACGTCACGGTGCCAAACTCCCCTCTCGAGAGGGGTGGCCCCGGGAAAGATGTTATCAGCGGCATGATGCCGGAAACAGCTAAAATGATAAAACAACCCAGATGGTGTCGGGTCGGGGTGTGACCGCCCAAATACCGGAATTTACCTCCTTACGCCACGGGAAAAAACGCGCACAGAGATCAGGGCAAAATTATGTACCACAACCCAACCCAGCCCTGAAAGGGCGGCATATCAAAGCCCGGGGTGCCAACCCCGGGACTGCGGCCCAACAAGATCGGAGCCCTGAAGGGGCGGCATACTATCGGGAGTATGTTTCGCCTATATTCTTCGAAACTTGCACGCGCATTGCGTATACAGCCGGTAATTTACCATCGAAGCCGCACCCGTACCGCTCCTTCCATTCACAGCCAATCAGCTTGCACCGAAACCCACGGGCTTTGACCATCACTCCCACACCCCGGCCCGCCGGCATTGGGACGTTTAAAGGGATTGTATGCTGTTCGGACTTCATGGCCATTTAAACGCTTCTACCGGGGCCACCCCTCTCAAGAGGGGAGTTTTTTATCCCAAATAATAACAGTATGATAACCTAAAAATGGCAAACTGACAAAATCCCTGAAGGGGCGGCATAACATCGGGGGGGGATTTGCCGGGTATGTTCGAATTGTGTGCGGATAGGGCTGCTAATTTTGTTTACGGAGTCTCATCAGCCTCCTTTTTTCCTTTCATGACTTATCAGCTTGCACCGAAACCCACGGGCTTCGACCACATCTCCACACCCCGGCCCGCGGGCATTGGGGCGTTGGAAAGGTTCAAAAGCAATAAAACTTCACCAACCCTATCACACTCATACAGGGGCCACCCCTCTCGAGAGGGGAATTGTTTAGCCCTGTTTTAAAAATACTTTTGGGGCCTTATTGCATTGTTTTTTTTGGCTTCAATGTATTGATACGCCACAGTGCTACACTCCAATCCAAGAGAGGGGTGGGCAATCGGAGAATGAATTCGATCTATGAAATCCGTCCCCACTGAGGGTGCTTGTTTCGAAGAAAAAAAGCAACGCATTAATCTTCGATTTGGGATCCCGGATTTTACCCGGAAGCCCTTGATGTTCTCTGAGTTTTACCCAAAAAATAAAAGTGCTGCGGCATGGGCAGGCAGCGGGGCTTCCGGGGGAGGTGTGGTTACTGGGGTTGCCAGTGTTCGGGGATGCGGTTGAGCATCTCGGCGGTCATGGCGGGGAGGTCGTAGGCGGGTTGCCAGCCCCAGTCGGCGCGGGCGATGGCGTCGTCTATGCTGTTGGGCCAGGAATCGGCGATTTGCTGGCGGTAATCGGGATTATAGCTGATTTCGAAGGCGGGCAGCTGTTGTTGGATGGAGGCGGCGATTTCTGCCGGGGTGAAGCTCATGGCGCCGAGGTTGTAGCTGGTGCGGATCGTAATGCGATCTGCCGGGGCGTTCATGAGATCGATGGTGGCTTTGACGGCATCATCCATGTACATCATGGGCAGGCGGGTGTCGGGGCCAAGGAAGCATTCGAAGGGCTCGCTGGCGAGGGCTTTGTGGTAGATATCGACGGCGTAGTCGGTAGTGCCGCCGCCGGGCAGGGTTTTGTAGCCGATCAGGCCGGGATAGCGCAGGCTGCGGACATCTACGCCGAAGGTGCGGTGATAGTAGGCGCACCATTGCTCGCCGGTGAGTTTGTTGATGCCGTACACCGTAGTCGGGTTGCAGGGGCTGTTCTGCGGGGTGTTGTCGGAATCAGCGTCCGGACCGAAAACGGCGATGGAGCTTGGCCAGAAGACGCGCTCAAGCTTGTGGTCGCGCGCGATATTGAGGATGTGGTGCAGGCTGCCGATGTTAAGCTTGCGCGCGAGCGGGATGTCCTTTTCGGCGCGGGCCGAGAGCAGGGCTGCGAGGTGATAAATCTGCGTGATGCCGTGCCGCTTCACACAATCGAGAATGGCGGCCTCGTCGGTGACGTCGAGGATTTCGAAAGGTCCGTTTTTGAGCTCGCCTTCAGGCTCACGGATGTCCGTGGCAATGACGGCTTCCGTGCCGAGTTCGGCCCTGAGTTTTGATATTATTTCTACCCCAAGCTGACCGGCAGCGCCGGTGAACAGTATTTTTTTCATGTGTGATGAATGAAGAGTCGAATCAGTCAGTGGATTTTGTCACAATCATTTGAGCACGCCAAGTTCTTTGCCGACTTCCGTGAAGGCCGCTATGGCGCGGTCGAGATGCTCCTGCTCGTGCACGGCAGAGATCTGTACGCGAATGCGCGCTTCACCTTTGGGCACGACGGGATAGTAGAAGCCGATCACGTAAATCCCTTTTTCGAGGAGGCGGGCGGCAAATTCCTGCGCAATTTTGGCGTCGTAAAGCATGATGGGCACGATGGGGTGCTCGCCGGGTTTGATGTCGAATCCGGCTTCGGTCATTTTGCTGCGGAAGTAGTGCGTGCTGTTTTCGAGCTTGTCGCGCAGCGCGGTGGTTTCGCTTAGGAGCTCGAGTACTTTGAGGGAAGCCCCGCAGATGGCCGGCGCGAGGGTGTTGGAAAACAGGTACGGACGTGAGCGCTGACGCAGCATGTCGATGATTTCCTGATGCGCGCAGGTGAAGCCGCCGAGGGCCCCGCCGAGGGCTTTGCCGAGGGTCCCGGTGATGATATCGACCCGGCCCATGACTTCCCGGTATTCGTGGACGCCGCGTCCGGTTTTGCCGATGAAGCCGGTGGAGTGGCATTCATCGCTCATCACGAGCGCGTCGTATTTGTCGGCGAGATCGCAGATTTTGTCGAGCTGCGCGATGGTGCCGTCCATGGAAAACACGCCGTCTGTTACGATGATGCGGCTTCGGGCGCCGGAGGCTTCCTTAAGCTTCTCTTCGAGGTCGGCCATGTCGTTGTGCTTGTAGCGGAAGCGCTGCGCCTTGCAGAGGCGTACGCCATCAATGATGGACGCATGGTTGAGCTGATCGGAAATGATGGCGTCTTCTTTTTCGAAGAGGGGCTCAAACAAACCGCCGTTGGCGTCGAAAGCGGCGGCGTAGAGAATGGTGTCGTCAAAACCCAAAAACTCGGCCAGCTTTTGCTCAAGCTGTTTGTGGATGCTTTGCGTGCCGCAGATGAAGCGCACCGACGACATGCCGTAGCCGTATTCATCGATGGTGCGCTTGGCCTCTTCGATGACTTCGGGATGAGAAGAGAGTCCGAGGTAGTTGTTGGCGCAAAAGTTGAGCACCCCGTCCATTTGGGTGGTTTGAATGGAGGCGCCCTGCGGCGTGGTAATAATCCGTTCGCTTTTGTAAAGCCCGTCGGATTTGATGCGGTTCAGTTCGTCAGAGAGGCGGATTTTGAGGGAACCGTACATGTATAATAGTCGAATTAAATTTTAGGATGCGCCACAATATCCGCTTACTTACGCTTTAAATGCGGATTTGAGGCTGAATAGATGGCTTTTTTAGGATGCACAAAAGTATGAAAAAGGGCGGTCAGATTTAGGTGTAATTCGGCTTTTTGAGGTTTTTAAAGCAAAAGTGTTTTTTGTTAACTTAGCTTAACAGATGATGCTTGTATCCAATGTTTTAACGCCGGTCTGCGATACCGTGCTTCTTACAGATGCAACTGTATCTTTTGATTTAATCCATAAACTATCTTTTTGGTTGTCTTTTCTTTTAGCCCGTTATGCCTTTTGCGTGACTTGGTTTCAGGTCTGTTTGCCTGAGACCGGGTTACCCGACCGGCACAGCCGGGCTTTTTTTGTGGGCAGCTGATTTTTATTTAAACCATTGTTATGACACGTTTTTTACGCCCAATCCTTTTGGCTGTCGTATGCAGTTTTTTGCCGCTGATGGCAGCAAACGCACAGGTCAATGAGGGTGGCACTCCGCTCAGTTTCAAGCTTGAACACAAACAGACCCTGCAGTCCGTGCCGGAAGTATCCCTTGTTCCGCACGGCCTTGCACAACAGCGTGCCGAAGATGCACAGCTTGATTTTGAACCCAATACGCCATTCCGCTTTGGCTATAATATAGATACGGACCTTAATCCGCAAAACGCCGGTGTTTGGGAAACCATGAAGGATGACTACCGCGTATGGCGGCTCGCTGTGAAAAGTGCGGGTGCCCGCAGCCTGAACTTACTGTTTGATGACTTCGAGATTCCCGAAGGCGCGCAGCTTTTTGTGTACAGCAAGGACCGCTCCACCATTTTGGGCGCCTTTACTGCGCGCAACAATCAGGATGACCGCTATTTTGCAACAACCATGATCTGGGCCGATGAAGTTGTGATCGAGTATATTGAGCCTGTTGACGCCGCTTTTCAGGGCAGCATGAATCTGGCGCGGGTCACGCACGGTTACCGCGATCTGAAAGACGGCAGCTTCGGTGCTTCCGGCTCCTGTAACCTGAACGTTGCCTGTGAAGCAGCTGAAGGCTGGGAAGAGCAAATCAGCTCGGTCGCCCGCATGGTCGTTAACGGGAACAGCTGGTGTACGGGGCAGCTCATCAACAACACCGCAAATGACAGCACGCCTTACTTTCTGTCTGCCAATCACTGTTTCACGCAGCCGGGGCAGCTGGTGTTCATGTTTAATTATGAGAGCGAGACCTGTCAGAACCCTGCGACACCGCCTTCACACGATGCGATGTCCGGCGCGGTAAGCCTGGTGCGCCATTCCCCTTCTGATGTGTGGCTTCTTCAGCTCAATCAGGAAGTACCCGAAGAGTATGAGCTGTTTTTTTCCGGCTGGAACCGCACCATGGATGAAACCATAGACGGCTACATTTTCGGCGTTCACCATCCGCGCGGTGACATCAAGAAGTTCAGTTACTTGTTTGATGGCGTTACGACTTCGAGCTATCTGGGCGCGCCCGGCAGCGGCAGCACGCACTGGCGGGTAGGCACCTGGGCCGACGGCACGACAACCGAGCCCGGCTCATCCGGTTCGGGATTGTTTGACGGAGAAGGTCGCCTTATCGGTCAGCTGCACGGCGGCTATGCGGCCTGTGGCAATGAGCTGGAAGACTGGTACGGCAAGTTCGGCGTATCCTGGACCGGCGGCGGAACAGAAGCAACAAGCCTGGAACCCTGGCTTGATCCGTTGGGAACAGGAGCACTCGTACTCGACGCTTTTAATCCCTTCGATGACCCGCTCGACAATGATGCGCAGCTTACTTCTATCCTTAGCCCGAACGGCATGTATCAGATTACGGATCCCATCATCCCCGAATTCCGCATTCGCAACGCGGGGCTTGAAACCATTACGGCACTCACAGTTGGCTATGAAATCACAGATGAGTCCGGTGAGATGGTAAACAGCGCGACGCAGGAATGGACGGGTGAACTGGAAAACCGTCAGTTTGCGAACGTTCTGTTTCCTGAGATTGAGCTTCCGGCGGGTTCTTTTGAAATACTCGCTTTTGTGGATTTACCCGGCGATGAAAATCCGGATAACGACAGCCGCACTGGTACCTTTAGTGTTGTGGACTGTACGCAGCCCGCGGGCGCACCTTTCTCAGAAAATTTCCTTGAAGGCCCCGGCGCACCGGATTGCTGGACGATAACCGACAATATTGGCAATGGTCAGGTCTGGCAGTTTGGAAACATCGGCTCGCGCGGGATTGACGGCGGCGTCCGCTACGCCTATCTCGACAGCGACGCCTACGGCAGCGGCAACAGTCAGAACTCAGACCTGATTACGCCCCGCCTCGACCTCACACATGCGGAAGATGTGACGCTTTCCTTCACACACTATTTCCGCGATTTCAATTCCTCAACCGCAACAGTGGCCTACAGCCTCGATGACGGCGAAACCTGGACGATCCTTGAAGAATGGAACAGTGGTCAGACCGCTAATCCTGCGTTTTTCAGCATGGACGTGCCCGAAGCGGACGGCGAATCTGCCGTGCGTTTCAAGTGGAACTTCACCGGAAGCTGGGACTGGTACTGGTCTGTTGACGATGTGCTCGTTGATGCAACCGTTAATGAGCCTGAACCCGAGCCGGTGTTCGCGAACGTATTCTTCATCCACAATGCTTCTGATCCGGCGCTTGCCATGGCAGATTTATTTTTGGATGGTGAACTTGCCGGCGAAGGGGTACCGTACCGCGTTGCCCTTGAAGACGGACTTCTTCCCGCAGGTGAGCCTGTCACAGTTGGGATAGCACCCTCCGGTTCAGATGCGCCGGCTTTTGAACAAACGCTGACCTTTAGCGAAGACGGCAACTATGTAGTGCTGGTTTCCGGACTTCTTGCCCCTGAGCTGTTTGCTGAGAATCCCGATAACCGCAGCACTGCCCTGCGTTTTGAAGTGTATAGCCGGGATATGATGCATGAGCCTTCCGAATCCATGCACGCCCTCTACCTGTATCACGGGGTAACCGACGCCCCCAATCTGGATATTGCCCTTAAAGGGGAAGCGCCCTTCATGCACGATTTCGGATTTGGCGATATGGTTACGCCGGATTTCGGGCTTCTCCCGGATGCGTACGAGCTGCATTTGACGGACGCGGTTTCCGGTGACATGCTCTTTGCCTTTACCGCCGACCTCAGCGGACATGAACCGCAGCTGGTAGGAATTGTGGCTTCCGGCTTTGCAAATCCGTCAGAGAATCAGGATGGTGCCCCGCTCACGCTTCTTGCCGTATTTGAAGACGGCGAAGTCACAGAACTGCAAAATGTAACCAGCACTGCGCCTGAGCTGCAGGATATCCCCGCCGAATTTTTGCTCGCGCAGAACTATCCGAACCCCTTCAACCCCACGACACAAATCAGCTATCAGCTGACGGAAACCACTGAAGTGGTGCTCGAAGTCTTCAACCTCACCGGGCAGCGCGTCGCTAAGCTGGTGAACGGTACACAGCCTGCGGGCACACACACGGTAACATTTGACGCCGGCTCACTTTCAAGCGGCGTCTATCTGTACCGTATTCAGGCAGGCAGCTTCACCCAAACCCATAAAATGCTTCTCCTGAAATAAGCGGCTTTTTTTATGGGAAGGGGATGGGGAAGGAAAAGCGCCTCATCACAAAAAAGTCCTGTCGGGGTAAACCGGCAGGACTTTTTTTATGGGATGTGTTTTCGGATGATTATCGAAATTGATAAGCTGTGGGCCTTAGTTCAAGCCTTGGCGGGACTTTGTTGGGTTGAAGAACCCAACAAAAACATGAGTTTAGATTTGCAGGGGCATGGGCTTCACAAAAATTGCCTATTGATCGTTTTGCGGAGTTTGCAACAAACTTTTCGGCAGATAAATGGTGAAGGTTGTGCCGGTTTCCGGAGAACTTGTGAATGAAATCTGCCCGTCGAGTCCCGTCACAATTTTGTGGACAATGGCCAGTCCTGAGCTTCTGCCCGTGAGATCACCATCTTTATCCGGGGAAAACAGCACAAAGATATGGGACTGCAAATCTTCGGGAATGCCGGGTCCGTTGTCTTTAACCGAAAACACAAGATATTGCTCCTGTTCTGAACAGCTGACGCGGACCGTCGGCCGGGTATTTTCATCGCTGTAAAGGAAGCTGTTGCGAACCAGAATCTCAAAAAGCCGGAACAGCCGATTTTGGTTTACGCGTATGAGTGGCAGCTTATCCCACGTAAATACACCCTTCTTCTTTTGAATCAGTCGGGCATTCCAGCGCCGGATATCTTCCATCAGGACATTCAGGTCAACGGTTGATACTTCATCCGACAGATATGCGCTAACTTCATAATAATTGTACATTTTGTTGATGATCTCCCGCATATCGACCGTGCTCTTTTCAGCATTGCGCAGATACTGAACGCCTTTTTCATCGAGCACAGCTTCATATTTTCGGATGAGCTGACGCAGGGTCAGGCGCAGTACCTGAACGGGTTCCTGCAGATCATGCGAAATTACATAGCTAAACTGTTCCAGGTTTCGGTTGGCCTGACTCAGATGGATGGCTTCCCGATCAAAATCGCGGTTATGTATTTCCAGCTTTTTGACATTCGCGCTGATCGACCTGTGATAGTGATTGGTCAGCAAAAACAGCATAAGGGCGGTCACGGTAACAAAAAAGAATCCCTTGTAAGACTGAATAATTGCATACGCTTCGACCTCAATCCCCTCAAAAAGAAGCAAGAGAAACTGATCGCTGAAAAGAATCCAAATATAGCCGACAGTAAGGTAGATTAAAGTAACTTTGATCGGTGGTCTCATTCAATACGGAAGTTTTATCAATGAAGAATACAAAAAGGTAATCTGAAGGGGTGTAAGGCAGTACCCGGATCACGCTTTGGCATTCAAGGTAAGGCTTGCAGAGCGCTGATAAAACCGCAGGCAGCTGTTTATGTGCACAAACCTTTGATTTTATAAATCGGTGCGCAAGTTATATTTTCCACTTGCCATTTTGGGCGGCACATCAGAATCGCTTCAGACTGTAAGTGTTTCTAAGAAAACCCTGTCAACAATTGAACAGCAAGGGGTTAATGGTTGTTTTGGAGCCCGAATCACAACATCTTAAATCTTAATCATTATTTATGGAATCCACGCCTAAGATTATTTACACCATCACCGATGAAGCGCCTATGCTGGCAACGCATTCATTGCTACCGATTATTACCGCTTATGCCAAACAAGCCGGCGTTGAAGTTGAAACCCGGGATATTTCACTCGCCGGCCGCATTCTTGCCCATTTTCCGGAATATCTGACGGAAACACAGCGAATCGGGGATCACCTTGCTGAACTTGGAGAACTGGCCAAAACCAAAGAAGCAAACATCATCAAACTGCCGAATATTTCAGCTTCCGTCCCACAGCTCAAGGCTGCCATTGCGGAGCTCCGCGAGCATGGTTATATGGTACCCGAATATCCGGACGAGCCCAAAAACGAAGAAGAAGCAACCATAAAAGCGAATTATGGTAAAGTGCTGGGTTCAGCGGTGAATCCCGTACTGCGGGAAGGAAACTCGGACCGCCGGGCACCCAAGCCGGTTAAGAACTACGCCAAAAAGCACCCGCACCGAATGGGCAAATGGACCCCCGATAACAAAGCGCACGTAGCAAGCATGACCGAAGGAGATTTCTTTGGAAGTGAGCAGTCCATGACCCTGTCGGAAGCGGACACCGTACGGATTGTTTTCACAAGTACGGACGGAACCAGGCGTGTGCTGAAAGATAATCTGAAGCTTCAGGAAGGTGAAGTAATCGATACGGCGGTCATGAGCATGCATAAGCTCAAAGCCTTTGCTGCCGAGCAAATTGAGGACGCTAAAAATTCTGATCTCCTGTTCTCCCTTCACATGAAAGCTACGATGATGAAGGTTTCTGATCCCATCATATTTGGTGCATTTGTAGAGGTGTTTTTCAAGGATGTGTTTGCCAAATATGACACACTGTTTAAAGAACTTGGCGTTGATACCCGTAATGGTCTCGGTGATGTGTATGCCCGGATTAAAGGACAAGACAAAGAAGCAGAAGTCAAGGCAGCGATTGAGGCCGTTTACGCGGAGCGTCCGGATTTGGCAATGGTCAATTCCTACAAAGGCATTACCAACCTTCATGTACCTTCCGATGTAATTATCGACGCTTCCATGCCCGTTTTGATCCGTGATGCGGGCTGTATGTGGGATAAGTATGACAAACAGCGTCAGGCCAAGGCCGTTATCCCCGACCGATCTTATGCGGGCGTGTACCAGGCTACTATTGATTTTTGCAAAGCCAACGGCGCTTTTGATCCTTCAACCATGGGTAGCATTCCCAATGTAGGATTGATGGCCCAAAAGGCCGAAGAGTACGGTTCACACGACAAAACCTTTCAGATGGATACCGAAGGTGTGGTGCAGGTGATCAACAGCAAGGATCAGCTTTTGATGGAACAAGCCGTTGAAACCGGTGATATTTTCCGCATGTGTCAGACCAAGGACGCCCCCATCCGTGACTGGGTAAACCTGGCCGTGCGCCGCGCCCGGGAGTCCGCAACACCGGCTGTGTTCTGGCTTAACAAAGACCGCGCACACGACGCGCAGCTCATCCGCAAAGTTGAAGCATACCTTGCAGAACAAAAAACCGACGATGTAGAACTGCACATCCTGCCGCCGGTCGAAGCGACGCAGTTTTCGCTGGAGCGCCTGCATAAAGGGCTCGATACCATATCCGTAACCGGTAATGTGCTTCGCGACTATCTCACCGATCTCTTCCCGATCCTGGAAGTTGGCACTTCCGCTAAAATGCTTTCCATTGTGCCCCTGATGAACGGCGGCGGACTTTTTGAAACCGGTGCAGGAGGTTCAGCACCGAAGCACGTGCAGCAATTGCTTCAGGAAGGCTACCTTCGTTGGGATTCCCTCGGAGAGTTTCTCGCCCTTGCGGTTTCCTTTGAACACCTGGGACGCGTTTTCGGAAACAAGCGGGCAAGCGTGCTCGCCCAAACCCTGGATAAGGCCAATGAGAAGTTTCTGGACGAAGATAAGTCGCCGGCCCGTAAGCTGGGGCAAATCGACAACAGGGGTTCCCACTTCTATCTTTCCCTGTATTGGGCACAGGCCCTCGCCACACAGACCGATGACGCCGAGCTTGCAGCCATATTCAAGCCGGTAGCTGCGGCCCTGGAAGAAAAGGAAGAATCCATCAATCAGGAACTAATCGGTGCACAGGGCAACGCGCAGGATATTGGCGGGTACTACCATCCTGACTTTGCCAAAACAACGGACGTTATGCGTCCGAGCCTCACCTTCAACGCCATCATCGATGGCCTGAAGACCGAATAAAACAAGGCGATCCCGGAATTCAGCCGGTGTCCGAAAACCCAAAAGTACGGACACCGGCTTTTTTCTCACGCTTTTATTGCTTTACGCATAGCGCACAAACGACCTGGTGCAGTCAGCTGCACCAAAAATGATTGGGGGCTGTAAGCATTTTCAACCTTAGCAAATTAATCTAACCTATATGATTCGATACTACGGAAAACTCGCCGGTTACGGGAAAGCCATTCCTGAGACTGTCATCACAAATGATGAGCTCTCCAAAAAAGTAGATACAACGGATGAATGGATCAGAGAACGAACCGGAATCAGGGAGCGGCATGTCGTAAAAGATGGGGAGCATTGCTCAGACCTTGCAACGCAGGCCGCTCAGGCCGCTATGGACAAAGCGGGCATTACCGCTGAGGAAGTTGATCTGATTATTGTGGCAACCTCCAGTCCCGATTATCTCATGCCGCCCGTGTCTTCACAGGTACAGCACAACCTCGGTGCCGCAAAGGCGGGAGCTTTCTCAATGGTCGTTGGATGTACCGGTTTTGTGTACTCGCTTGTGACAGCAGATCAGTTTATCCGCTCAGGACAGTACCGCAACATCGTAGTGATTGGGGTAGAAGTCATCAGCCGAAATGTGGACTGGAACGACCGCAACACCTGTGTGCTCTTCGGTGATGGCGCCGCAGCTGTTGTGATACAGCGAACCGAAGACGAAAACAAAGGTATGCTCGCCCATCACCTCGGATCGGATGGCAGCGGACTCGAACACATCATTCAGGTTTCCGGCGGCACCCGCTACTCGGTTACTCCGGAGCGGCTCGAACAGGGCATGCAGTACCTGAAAATGAACGGCCGCGAAGTTTTCAAATTTGCCTCAGTCAAAATGGGCGAAGCTCTCAAAATTGTACTCGATGAAACCGGCTACTCCAGCGCCGACATCGATCTGTTCATCCCCCATCAAGCCAACGCCCGTATCATCGAGTTCGCTTCACGACAGGCAAGGCTACCGGCTGAGAAAGTCTTCGTAAACGTTGACCGCTACGGCAATACCTCCGCTGCCTCAGTACCCATCGCATTGACGGAAGCTTTCGAGCAAAACCGTCTAAAAGAAGGTGACCTTCTCGCCCTCGTAGCCTTCGGTGCCGGCCTGACCTGGGCGTCCTGTCTCTTCAGGGTGTAAGAAAAAATACCTCATTCAAAAAAAGCCTGACGCGAACCAACTGCTGCGTCAGGCTTTTTTTATAATGGAAAGGGGGCATTCCGGAAGCCCAAACGCAGCGTAAGTTACAGACACTTTTCTTGGGTACTATCATCTTTAGACCACTTAACCCTGAACCGCCAAAACGCCCTTCTGCAAGAAGGACGCCCGGGTGA
Source organism: Cyclonatronum proteinivorum (assembly GCF_003353065.1). Taxonomy (GTDB): domain Bacteria; phylum Bacteroidota; class Rhodothermia; order Balneolales; family Cyclonatronaceae; genus Cyclonatronum; species Cyclonatronum proteinivorum. The sequence goes on from NZ_CP027806.1 coordinate 2,226,146, forward strand.
GCGCAGCGAACGGGCGGAGTGTGACAGCCCGAATGACTGAATTGGCACCCTCAGGCCACAGATAAACACTGCGTAAATCAAATTGGTGCAAATAATAATTTCCACAATCTGACCAAAGTCCTGAAAGGGCGACATACCACAGCCCGGGGTACCAACCCCGGGAAGAGACCCGACCACACAAGTTGAGCCCTGAAGGGGCGGCATATCATCGTGATTACTTTTTGCTGGCCATGTTTGAATCGTGGATGTTCATCGCGGATAAGGCCGGTAATTTATTTTGTGATTCGTATCAGCTATGTTCCTTGCTTTCACGGTTTATCGGGTTGCACCGAATTTCAAAGGCTTCGACCGGCACTCCCACACCCCGGCCCGCGACCATTCGGGCGTTAAAATGCTTCAAAAGTGATACACCTTCATCAATCCAATCACACTTCTAACGGGGCCACCCCTCTCGAGAGGGGAATTGGGAAGTTCCGTATAAGTAATAACTTATATGCCTGATTTACAGTTTATTGGCCTCGAAGTCCTGAAACGCTACGGAACCAAAACTCCCATCTGCGAGAGGGGTGCCCCTGGGAAAGATGTAATTAGCGGCAAGAGACCGAAAAAAACACATATTTAAAACAGCCCCGATGGTGTCGGGGCGGGGTGTGACAACCCGGATATCGGGGTTCGCTACCCTCACGCCACAGATAAACACCGTGCATTACAAACAGGTGCAAAAAGTAATTTCCACACCCTAACCAAAGCCCTGTAAGGGCGGTATATCACAGCCCGGGGTACCAACCCCGGGAAGAGATCCGACCACACAAGTTGAGCCCTGAAGGGGCGGCATATCATCGGAGATAATTTTTACCGGATTTGTTTGAATCGTGCACGTTCATCGCGGATAAGGCTGGTAATTTATTTGTGAGTCGCACGAGCCCCGCTCCTTCCTTTCACGGTTTATCGGGTTGCACCGAATTTCAAAAGCTTCGACCGGCACTCCCACACCCCGGCCCGCCACCATCCGGGCGTTGAAATGGTTCAAAAGCTATACAACTTAATCAATCCTATCACATGCGTACTGAGGCCACCCCTCTCGAGAGGGGGAATTGATAAGTTCAGTGTAAATAATGACTTATATACCTGTTTTATGTCTGATTTTAGCCTGAATTACACTTTATTGGCCTCGAAGTCCTGTAACGCCACGGAAATCAAACTCCCATCTGCGAGAGGGGTGCCCCTGGGAAAGATGTAATTAGCGGCATGAGACCGAAAAAAACACCTATTTAAAACAGCCCCGATGGTGTCGGGGCGGGGTGTGACAACCCGGATATCGGGGTTCGCTACCCTCACGCCACAGATAAACACCGTGCATTACAAGCAGGTGCAAAAAGTAATTTCCACACCCTAACCAAAGCCCTGTAAGAGCGGTATATCACAGCCCGGGGTGCCAACCCCGGGAAGAGACCCGACCACACAAAATGAGCCCTGAAGGGGCGGCATATCATCGGAGATAATTTTTACCGGATTTGTTTGAATCGTGCACGTTCATCGCGGATAAGGCTGGTAATTTATTTGTGAGTCGCACGAGCCCCGCTCCTTGCTTTCACGGTTTATCGGGTTGCACCGAATTTCAAAGCCTTCGACCGGCACTCCCACACCCCGGCCCGCCGGCTTTGGGGCGTTGAATGGGATTTGGTGCTGTTCAGTCTTCATTGCTCTTCACACGCTCCTACCGGGGCCACCCCTCTCGAGAGGGGGATTGGTAAGTGTTGTGATAATAACACCTTAGAGACCATACTTACATTTTTTTGGCATTGAAGTATTAAAACACCACGGCCCCATCATCCATTAAAAATAAAACTGTATTCTGAAAACGAAACGCATCCCAAAACCTTCCAAAGTTTAAAAAAACCCTTGGAAGGTTGATTTGGATCCGAAGAAAATTAAAACAAAACTATCATCCCATCATCCCGCTGAATTAACGGTGCTGTAAATGCCTACAGCTTCTTGGGTATTGCGGGATATCGTTTCAAAATATTGGATGTTGTAACCGGTGCTCAATCTCCCAGAACAGCTTCACGGGCGGATTCCAGTCTTTCGGTGAGCTCTTCTCCTAAATGCCGCTCCAGAATACCGCGGTATACGTTTGACGTGCGGAAGCCTACGCCGCGCTCGAAAAAGTCACTTATCACCGGCTGCCAGTCGCTGTTAAGCGGCATGATGATGCCGAAACGCTCGCTCGCCAAATCACCGGCTGTGTGCTGACGCAGCGGCTTGCCCCGCTCTGCGGCACGCCAGAAGTTGTAAATATCGATGTAGGCAAACAGATCTTCCCGCTCGCTGAGCTGCTCAAGAATTTCGGCATTCGAGCGGGCGAACTCCATGGAAGCTTCCGGGATGTAGTTGCTGATCAGCCGTTCGATCCGCTCCTGATGAAGGGTGCCTTCAAAGGCAAGTCCGTTCATGCCCGCAAAGTGCTGCGATAATTCAGACATTTCGCCCAGTTCATCAATCGCATCATTGGTGATCAGGACAGCAATGTTGGTGAGATAGGGCGGGCTGAAACGGAGTTCGGATTTCCGGGCTTCCGTAATGGTCACGTTGCCAAGACCGAAAACGCCGCCTTTTGACTGCACAACATCCCCGTAAAACTCCTGAAAGCTGTCAACAGGCACAAAGTTGTAGGTGATGTCCAGACCCATGGAAACATCCAGAAACTCACGGAACTCTTCCATAATGTCAATGGTGACACCCGTAAGGTTGCCGCGCTCATCAATATAAGCAAAGCCCTCTGCGGGCACGTAAACAACCGTCAGCGTTCCATAGCCGCGCTGTTTGACCTGTTCAAAGGAATCACCTTCAAAACGAGGCGCTTCTGAACAGGCGGTAAAAAGTACAACCAGAAAAAGGGTAGCTAATAGTATCTCTTTTAACTTCATTGAATAGGGATGGGGCTTTTTGTGTAGGATTGATTCAAATTTACAGCACGGCTTCAGGCGCATGCTGTGCATGGTAAAGTTCATCATGCAGCTGCGTGAGAACGGAAATCAAGGCGTCGCGCAGCGGTTGGGATTTGCTGTAAAGTTCGGCCTGCCGCTTCTTGTAGATACGGCGACCGGCTTCGGTTTCAATACAGACCGGACTGTAGCCGATGGCGCGCAGATCGTAGGGACCCGCCTGCATGTCTAAAGTACGGGCTTCGCAGGCCAGTCGGAAGGCCTGCAGGGTGAGCGATGACGGCACCCAGGGCGTTAGTTTATAGCACCATTTATACAAATCCATGTTGGTGTGCAGACAACCGGGTTGCTCGTAATCATGCATGTTGTCGCGGGTAAGCTGTACGCTGTTTTTGGGACGCGCTGAGGGCGTGAAAAAGCGGAATGCGTCAAAATGAGAACAGTTTACGGGGCTGTTGTCAACCAGCACCCGGATTTCGCCGGGGCTCAACCTGAGCGGGAAATCGCCGTGCCGGACATCTTCTGCCTCATAGACCATCGCCCACTCGTGCATACCGCAGCACCCGAAGTTCGGGGGCCTCGAAGCGGTTGCCCGCAGAAGTTCGGTGATCCAGCGAAGTCCGCGCTGTTTTTTTGCAGGAAAGCGGTTTAAATCCAGGAAGGCTCCTTCATCCGTAACCGAAAAAAAGCGGTCATCAAAACCATCAGCTTCAGTCGCTCCCTCAAGCATAACTCCAAATCCGGGTGTCCACTGCATGAGTTTGGAAGGCCTGAACTTGTAATAGGTGAACATAAAATCCATCACCGGATTCTGCGCCTGCCGCGACTTCGCCTGCAGGTATCCGCCCGTCAGCTGTTCTACAGCTTCCCGGTGTGAAGCGGCCTGTGCCAGCCACTTCTTACGTGACAGATTTTTTAGCTGTATGATCATAGCTTGTTCAGAATTACTACCTGCCGGTTTGTTATCCATCCGGATGAAACAAAGGTGAATGTATTGCCCCTCAGTACTGTTTGATGAATTCAAATATAGAGTAAGGTCGTGTTTTACAAAAACGATAAGGCCGACTAAAAACTGATTTTAACATAAATCACAAATTCATACGCTTAAATGAAAGAACTTCAGACTGCCCCGCAGGAAATTACCGGTGAAATGAGCTATCAGATGTATAGGGAAATGACAGACGCACTTCTTGCTGCCGGCAAAACAACGGGTAATAACCATTCAGAAATGATGATCAGCTACACCAAAATGAATGTAACCCGCATGAAGCGCATTGACAAACATACGCCGCTTCTTGATGAGCTTGCCGGATTTGTGGCAGCCATGGAACGTCCCCAAAAATGGGTTGTCATTACCGAACCCTGGTGCGGAGACGCCGCGCAGATTGTTCCGGTATTCAACAAAATTGCCGAAGCTTCGAATGGTAACATCGAAATGGTTCTGGTGCTGCGCGATCATCATGAAGCGCTCATGAATCAATATCTCACAAACGGTGGTAAGTCCATTCCCAAGCTCATCGCGTACGATGCCGCTTCAGGAGAAGAACTCTTTAACTGGGGTCCGCGACCTGTACCCGCTCAAAAACTGTTTCTGGAGCTTAAAAATGCGGAAGCCCCTTTTCAGGAGCTTTCCGAAAAACTTCACAAATGGTATGCCGACGACAAAACCATTACCACGCAGTCTGAGCTTCTCAGCTACCTTATGAATTTTACTTCAGAACCGTAAAACGTCCGCTTGTAATAGATTGCGCGCCGCTTTGGTTTCCGGTAGCTGTTATGCGATACGTGTACAGGCCGGAAGCCAAAGCCGCAGCGTTAAACGGCAGATGGTGCGTGCCCTGCCCAAAATGACCATCAGCGGCTACCGCAACCTGTCTTCCCTGTACATCATACACCGCAATCCGGAGCTGTGCGCTTTCATGCAGGGAGAACACGAGATTGGTCGTCGGATTAAAGGGGTTCGGATAGTTAGGGTAAAGTGAAATCAGCGACGCCATTTCTCTTTCATCCTGCGGCCCGAGTTGTGTGCCAAGCGGCGTCAGGGATTGCTTCTCATATACACTGCCATCAATTTCAGCAATTGGCTGATTGATTTCGGCAAATGGTGGTAAGTCCAGGCGTATGGCTATTTCTGTCGGCGGCAGTTCTTCATACACAAGTCCCAATCCCTCAGCCATGTAGAATTCCGGCCCGAAATCTTCAAGTATAGGAATGGTGATGGGCTGAGGCCCGAAAATGGGTACAATTATGCTCAATGTGACATCAACACTCAGCAAAAGCTGTCCGCCTTCTGCGGAAAAAACCCCAAGGCTGTTATCGAAAGTTCTGGCCTCCAAACGCTCATAGGTGAGTCCGATACCGATATCAAGGGAATCGCCTAAACTGATACCATCAGGCAGATCAATCAAATCACCGATTTCTTCGGGGACCTCGAAACGCAGGGTTTCATCCACGAGCTGAACAACAGTGCCGGGATCAAGCTCAAAATTGATCAGGTCAACTTCCGCATCGAAACTGATCGGAAGACCAAACTCATCAAGTGCGCCCAAATCAATCAGGTCGCTCAGGCGTGCAAATACCCGGTTTCCTTCCGCTTTAATCAGGCGCTCCGGTACCGGCGGATAAGGGGTGATCTGATAGGTTAGGGTTTCGTTGGCAAGATCCCCTTCAAAGCCCACTGTTTCGATGGAGGAAAACAGGGAATCGGCAATAACTTCATCATCGAGATTCGTGACAATTACCCGCCATTCGGAGGCAAAAGCGGCTTCCGAATCAGCCGGAAAAAGCTGCGCAGCCTGACGGGCCTCAAGCTGCAGGGTCGCAGTGCACATCAGCAAAAAAATCAGAAACAAAGAAGAAAAAAAAGTAGCGGTAGGTTTCATAGCGTTAGTCGGGTTTTAGATCATAAATAAGTTAGCGTAATCTAATCATTTTACGGGCCTTAGTGAAGCGCTCATCGCTGTTCACCGCTTCGGCATGAATGCGGTAAAAGAACAGGCCGTTGGCCATCCAGCGTGACTCCCATTCATACTCGTGAATACCAGGCTGCAGGAGTTCGCCGCTGAGCACGGTGCCCACCAGGCGACCCTGAACATCATGGATGGTAAGGCCCACCACGGCTTCCTCGGGCAGAATGAAGCTGATGGTCGTGCTCTGACGAAACGGGTTCGGGAAATTCTGAGACAGGGTGAAATCCTCAAGCCGCAGGAGCACCTGCGTCTCCGAGCTCAGTACCGAACCACCCGGATTCGACACCCGGACCGTGTAAATTCCTTCATCGGCAGTGTCCATGTCATCAATCTGATACATCCGTCCGGTTTCGTCGTAAAGGGGCAGGCCGTCTTTAAACCACTGATATACCGGCTCCGGCGTACCGGTTGCGGCGACTTCCAGCGTGAAGCTGCCGCCGGGGACTACCGTGCCTGAAACCGGCTGACGCGTAATCTCGGGCGCTTCAACGGGTCCTTCATAGCTGCCGGAAATGCGCACAGAAGCCAGCAAATTGTTGCGGTTGGTGTAGCGGAACCAGTCCGCCGGGTCAGCGCTGGGCGGCTCAATAAACAGACGCGTTCGCACCGGGAAATAATTGCTGTCGCTGGCATTGTTACTGCCCCCATCAAGCAAAAACTCCACCCGTGAAGCCGGGTTCAGCACTTCAAACACGATGAAAAAATCGCCGTCAGCCGGCGTCGTCCAGGCCGCGGCACTCAGGTTAATACTGTTGGCACCGCGCACAAGCTGATTCAGGGGCACGGTAACCGCTTCAATCTCAGTGCCGGGAACAGGACCCGATGTAGAGCCGACAACCGTATGCAGGCTTATCCGCAAATCGCCACCGCCCACAAGGCTACTGTCGCGCCCGTTAACCGTGAAGCCAACCTCCGTTATGCGACCGGGCAGCTCGGGCGAAAACCGTTTTGCAAGCTTGCGGATACCGCGCCGCGACTCCTGCCGCTGATCTCCGGGAAGTTCGGCAAAAGCCGTCGGCTGACCGGCATAACTCAGGGTTCGCGTCACAATCGGCAGGGTCTGCCAGCTTGCACTGTAGGAAAAACTGAGTGTCGGGGCATTCAGCGGAAACACAGACCCGCCGCTGCCTTCACCGGACAAATCGGCGGCCATGCCATCAGCCAGAAACGAAGCCGGCACGCCCGTTTCAGGCGGTGTGACAGCAACGGCCGTCAAAACCACACGCTCGAAAGGTCCCGGCAGCTCATAACTCCCCGGCTCAAAAAACATCACCTCAGGATCAAGATTCACATCCTCCGGAAAACCAATCACCGCAAAATGAACGCCGTCCGATCCGCTGATGGTCAGGTTCAAGTTTTCCACCCCAATAAACTCGCTATACTCGGCACCGCCGTAAAACAGCGTAGCACTTCGGCTTGCCTCCGTCTGTCCGCTGAAATACTGAAAGGTTGGAAAGGTAACCCGATTTGCCCGTCGGCGGATATCCCCGTAGCTGAACCGGGTATCGGCTCCAAGCGGCAGGTTGATGAAATTGGCGATGTGGAAATCACGCAGGATCTCCTCAAAACTGAGTCCCTGTGCCGCAGCAAGTGCTTCGTAAGCCTGAAGCCGTCCGCCGGATGAACGTGTAAGGGCACCGGTGGCTTCCGGACCAAACCGCTCAAACAAGTACGAATGCAGCAAGGACGCCCGCTGATAGTCAATGAGAACCTCCGGACTGTTCCGACGCCAGGTGTAAAGCTCCTGATCAATCTCGAGCGGATCAGAAAGATAAGACGGACTCCGCCCCGGAAAGCCTGTCAGCAATTCCGCCCATTCGCTTTGGCCCTCGTTCTGAAAAATATGGAGCCCCCCGTAATTGGCATGGATCAGGTGCTGCAACTCATGCGCGGCAACGCTCCGAACCCGAAGCGCATTGACCTGCCCCTCATTATAAATAAGCGGTCGGGAATTCAGGTAGATGATATCGGCTGCGTTGCTGTTACTGTTATCCGGCACCAAATCAACCGGATCAAAAAAACCCGCCACAAAGCCGCGGGTACTGCCCGGCGTCCAGCCGTCAATCACATCGGTGATCAGGATATTCAGAATGCCTGAACCGTCAATGTTGGGCATATTGCCAAAAACTTCGGTACCGATCTCAATAATCCCCCGCTCCGGATCGATGGAAAGCGCGGGCGTGCTGTTGCTCATCACCTCCAGAAGCCCCTCGATCACCTCCTCATTCACCTTATCCGGCGCAAACTCCCCGTTTTCGACCCATATACGGATTTCATCACTCAACCCGCGCAGCGTAAACCCAAGCGTTCGCCAGGTATTATTCGTAAGGTTACGCACCCGAAAATTACGCGTATCACCCAAGGCAGCGTCAGCATGCAGGGCCTCGGTCAGCGCCCCTTCCGGCTGAAGCCTGCGCAGTTCCCTGTACTGCCGCAGCGCCTCCTGAGACTGCGCATCCTGCAAAACCCCGTCTGCGCTGCACATCAAACGCGCCCCAAGACCCAGGTCAATCCGGTCCCAAAACCCCGGCTGCACACTATGCTCCGCCCCCTCATGCGGCAGACTTTGAGAGACATACTGCCCCTGCGCCGGAGCAACACAAAGCGCACAAAACAACGCAACAAACAGGAAATAACGAACCATGAACAGATATTTAAGATGAAAACACAGCTACCAAACAAAGGGATTAATGCAACAAACTACAACAAACCAACCAAACCCAAAATAGTTCTTTCACACGAACAACAAAGCCCCTAACAATATCAAACACAAAAACCCAATCTCCTCATCAGAACCAGCCAACAACATCATCACCCTGCCACCCGCTGCATGCCCATGCCGCAGCATTTTTTATTTTTTTTGGAAAACTCAGAGAACATCAGGGGCACCGTGACAGATTGAAAGCTCCCAAGTCAAAGATGAAGGCGTTGCTTTTTTTCTTCGGAGGCAGTCTGCCGTCAGCGGGGGCGGATTACAAAAAACGAACTCACACTCCGTGGACCGCCCTTTTTTCAGTGCGTCATGATACAGTATGTCAGTGTGTCATTTTTGGTTTATACTATTGTTATTATCAGGGATACAAAATTCCCCTCTCGAGAGAGGTGGCCCCGGCAGCAGCGTGTAAAGACCCTTAAAGCCCGAACAGCATCCATTCCTTTTCAAAGCACCGAATCCGGCGGGCCGGGGTGTGACACGATGCTGCTCGAAGCCACGAACCGAATTTCCAGCACATTACAAGTAATGGTCAACCGGCGCGAGAGAACTCCGTGGCGTAAGGCGTCGAATACCAGCACCGAAGCGGTCACACCCCGCCCGTTCGCTACGCTCACCCGGGCACCCCTTTTTTCAGTGCGTCACGATACAGTATGTCAGTGTGTTGTAATTTGGTTATCGTGCTGTTATTATTTGGGATACAAAATTACCCTCTCGAGAGGGGTGGCCCCGGTAGTAGCGTGTGAAGAGCCTTGAAGCCCGAACAACATCCATTCCCTTTCAAAGCACCGATGCCGGCGGGCCGGGGTGTGGGAGTGGTGATCGAAGCATGTGAGTTTCGGTGCAACCTGATTACCCGTGAAAGGAAGGAACGGAGCGGATCCGATCTCCAAAAATCAAATTACCGGCTTTTTACCGCAATGAGTATGCACAATACGAACACCTGTGGTAAAATCACCCGCGATGTTATGCCGCCCTTTCAGGGCTCCGTTTTGATGGGCCGTGATCCCGGGGTTGGCACCCCGGGCTATGGTATGTCGCCCTTTCAGGGCTGTTTCACGACGATTTACGCAATGGAACCAAACCTACAGCGCCCAGGCAAACTTTCAGGGTTTCCGAAACCTTGAGGTTTTTTTCGACCCTGTGGCATGCATTGGCTGACATCGGCCAAGCGGGGAGGCTCCTTGGCGTAAGGGGGCCAAATTGGTCATCGAGACTGTCACACCCCGCCCAGACACCATCCGAGTCGTTTTAACAGTTTTGGCTGTTTTCAGCTTCTTGCCCTTGTTCACGTATTTCCAGTGGGCACCCCTCTCGCAGAGGGGTGTTTGGCTTCGAGGTTGATTATGGCTTCCACCTCAAAAAAAAAGAATGCAGGCAGGGTGCGAAAATTGCTGTTAATGCATTACTTACAAATGCTTATGTCGATACGGGCTAAGGTAATGTCTTTTAACTGTGCCGTTTTTCGAGTTCTTTGACGAGATCTGTAAGGTGCATTTTTTTTTCGGTTAGCAGCAGCATGAGGTGGAAAAGGAGGTCCGAGGCTTCATAGATAAATTCTTTTTCGTCCTCATTTTTGGCCGCAATAACCGTTTCGACCGCTTCTTCGCCTACTTTTTGGGCGATTTTGTCGAGGCCTTTTTTGAACATACTTGTCGTATAGGAACCTTCCGGAAGCGTTGATTTGCGGGTTTCAAGGAGGTGCTGAAGTTTGATCAGAAATCCGAGCTCGTTTTCAGGTGCAGGGCTTTCACGGTAGAAACAGCTGGTTTCGCCCGTGTGACAGGTAGGTCCTTCAGGGTGGGCCGTTATGAGAAGAGCATCGGCATCACAGTCGTAGCGGAGGCTTTGCAGGTGCAGAAAATTACCTGAACTTTCACCTTTGATCCAAAGCTGTTGACGGCTGCGGCTGAAGAAGGTGACTTTGCCACTTTCGAGAGTTTTTTCGAGGGAGGCAGCATTCATATAACCCAGCATGAGTACGCGTAGGCTTTCAGCGTCCTGCACTATGGCGGGAATCAGACCTTTTTCATCGAATTTGAGGGTGTCAACGGGAAAGTTCCGGGAAGTGCTCATGATGTTGTATCAGCGTTTGGAATGGTTCAGATTCTTTGGTTGGGTCAGAGCCGGACCGGGATGCCGGCATCGCTCACTTGTTGTTTTAGGTCGGGTATTTCAATCTCTTTGAAGTGAAAAATACTTGCGGCAAGTACCGCATCAGCCGTTCCGTCCTTGATGGCTTCTATGCAGTGCGCGATGGTGCCGGCGCCTCCGCTTGCAATGAGAGGCAGGCTGACTGCAGCCGAGACCGCACGAAGTAAAGGAATGTCATAGCCGGATTTGGTTCCATCCTTATCCATGCTCGTGAGCAGAATTTCCCCGGCGCCACGGCGCGTTACTTCTTTGACCCAATCAATGGCATCGAGACCTGTATCGTAGGTCCCCGACCTGGTAAAGATGTGCCAATGCGGGGCATCAGCCGGAGATTCGGGGCGCAGTCGGGCATCGATGGCGGCAACAACACATTGGCTTCCAAAGCGGGCCGCAGCTTCACTGATGAGGCCAGGGTTTACGACAATGGCACTGTTCAGCGAAACTTTATCGGCACCGGCTGCAAGCAAATCGCCGATTTCATCCGCTGCTTTAATACCGCCGCCAACTGTGAAGGGAATGGTGATGTTTCGGGAGATTTCCCGGACCAGATCTATCAGCGTTTTACGCTTTTCATTTGTAGCGGTGATGTCTAGGAAAACGAGTTCGTCAGCACCTTCCTCACTGTACCGAACGGCGAGCTCAACGGGATCCCCTGCATCACGTAGTCCGAGGAAGTTGACGCCTTTTACGGTACGCCCGTTTTTGATATCAAGACATGGAATAATTCGCTTGGCTAACATGCAGTGCTAATGGGTAGAAATTTTCTTTCGAAATAAAGGTCAAAAAAAGGAGGTGTACGGAAGTATGCGGCCGTGAAAAAGCAGATCATATTTATAATTCTGTCCGAAGCCAGCTTTTTTCAAGCAGCAATACAGTGAAGAGTAACAGCACACCGGGCAGCAAAAAAAGGGCGTAGCGGTCACGTACATCAATGTAGAAGTCTTCTTCAAAAGAAGAGGTTTCCAGCTGATCGATTTCAGCATAAATATCTTCAAGTTCCCGGTTATCACGAGCCCTGAAATAGCGTCCGCCCGTCATTTCGGCCATCGTGATAAGCAGCGGCTCATCTATTTCTATCGGGATGTTAATATACCTCCGTACGAGTACCGGATCGGCTACCGGGTAGGGGGCTGAGCCTTCCCCGCTTGCGCCAATGGTGTACATGCGCATGCCGAGGGAGCGTACGATTTTTGCGGAGGTGAGCGGGTCTAATTCGCCTGCGTTATTCTCTCCATCCGTGAGCAGTACGATAACACGGCTTGCGGCCTCGCTGTCGCGCAGGCGGTTGGCCGCGGTCGCAACGCCCATGCCTATAGCGGTTCCGTCGCGAACAATGCCAATATCAAGCAGGTCAAGCTGCGTTTGTACGAGCCGGTGATCTAAGGTAGGGGGGACAAGCGTGATGCTTTCCCGGGCAAAAACGACAACGCCAATGCGGTCGTTGGAACGCTGACGGACAAAGTTTTGCGCAACTTCTTTTACCGCTAAAAAACGGTTAGGCCGGATATCTTCAGCAAGCATGGAAGAGGATATATCAATCACCAGAACAATATCAATGCCCTCGGTTGTGCGGTCTATGCGTACATTTTCCTGCTGCGGCCGTGCCAGGGAGATGATAATGAGGGCAACTGCAAGTACCTTCAGTATGCGTACGGCAATTAAGGCTTTGCTTCGCAGACCGGGGTTGATTTCACCAAAATGATCTGTGCGGGTAAAAACAAAGGCTGGTTTTCTCTTCCGCCATTTCCAGAAAAACTCGGTTCCGAGCCAGACCGGTATCAGAAGGAGGGCAAACAGCCATTCAGGGTTTAGCCAAATCATGCGGGCACCGCCTCCTTCGTTACTGATTCATTAGTACGATAGCGGCGCAGGTGTTCAAGTTCCATTTGCTGAATAAGACCGGCATTCATCTTTCGAAGCTGCGTACAAGCCTCACGAAGGGTAGCCAAATCCTGAGCAGTATCGCTTTTTTCCGGAATAAAACCCGCAAACTTAACCATGTCCGAAGTCATCAGCAGCCCGCTTATGGTATCGTAGTGGGTTTGCATAACTTTCCGGTGCTTGAGGCTTTGCAGTACTTCTGTACTTGTTTGTTCCAAAGCGGGGAAGGCGTACACGCGTTCGTAATATTCACGAATTATATAGCTGAGCCTGAGGTAAAGGGTTTCAGCATCCATACTTTCATCCTTAAATCCGGCTTCAAGTTCATTTATACCTTTTTCAAGTCGTTTAAGCGGGCTGTCAAAAGGGGGGGCTTCTTCCCTGACCGGCTCAGGTGGCGGTGGTGGTTTTTTGAAGTACCGCTGGTACAAATGCCATGCCGAGAACGCAGCAAGCATGGCAAGCAGAAAAGCAATGATAAGACCCTGAATGCCGTACGGAAATTCAAAGAGGGGTTTCATAGGCCTCAGGTTATCCTGCGGCGCAAGTACAGTCTGAAACTCAAAGCTGACGGAGGGTACAGCATAACGGAGGGTATCGCTGTTTCGGACGGCCTGAATGTGCAATTCGCTAAGATTAGTTTCCGCTGCGCCAAAAAACTGAAGGTCGTAAGTAGCTCTGCGCCCGCGTCTGCTTAGTTCTTTGTTGCGGATGAAAAACTGATTCCCGAATAATGTGCTGTCGGGGTAGATCACACTGTCGTAGCGCCGTGCCTCATCAAAATCAATCTGAAGCTCAAATATTTCACCGGGCCGGAGCGTATCCGCAGATGTCTGTACACCAATCTGCCGGGCGACAGCCATGTCGCTCATAAGCAGAACAATAGTCAGAGCGAGCCAGGTAAATATCTTTGAATGTATGGAAGCGGTGTAATCCATTAAAAATCAGAAGCGCCGGTGTCTTTGCTGAAACAGTGAGGAAAGTCGCTCAATATACGACTCATTCGTGTTAAGCATGGTATAATCAATGTGCATTCGGCTCAGACGATCCCTCAGCTGCTGACGCTCACGGGCCCGGCGTTTTTCAAAGGCATGGCGCAGGTTTCTGTCGGAGGTATCAACCATTACATAGCGGTTGGTTTCTGAATCGAGAAAAGGTATCAGCCCTGCGTCGGGTAGTTCGGTTTCATGGTGATCATCCACACAGAGACAAATCAGGTCATGCCGCCGGTTCAGAACTTTGAGAGAAGTCTCATATCCGGTATCCTGCATGTCGCTGATGAGTGTGATGATTGACCTTCGCGGGATGATACGGCTCACATAATCGAGCGCCCGTTTTACAGATGTGCCCGGATTTTTGGGCTGTGTGGTGTACAACTCGCGGATAATGCGTAACACGTGTAAACGGCCTTTGCGGGGCGGAATGAATTTCTCAACGTCACCGGCAAACAGCAGCAGTCCGACTTTATCATTGTTTTTGATGGCGCTGAAAGCAAGCACGGCCGCGAGCTCGGTTGCAAGATCAAGCTTACGCTGTGACTGACTTCCGAAAAGTCCGGATGAAGAAATATCGGCACAAATCATCAGCGTTTGTTCGCGCTCTTCTTCAAAAATTTTGACATAGGGCTCATCAGCACGGGCCGTCACATTCCAGTCAATCAGCCTGATATCATCTCCGAACTGATAGGGACGAACCTCCGAAAACGTCATTCCACGACCTTTAAACGCTGAGTGATATTCTCCCCCAAATAAATTATTAACAAGGCCTTTCGTTTTGATTTCCAGAAAGCGCACCTTTTTCAGAATATCAGCTGAGGCAGAAGCCATGAATCAGGAAAATTTGATGGTTGATGGGGTATAAAAATAATTTCTTCTTGCAGACTTTCAATGAATACGGTGCCCGTAGGGATGGTGTAAGCTCAATTTTAACCTTCATGGTAAGACGAAGAACGAGCGCTATCCGAATAACTCAAACAGAAAAATCATGTTGTACAATTTCACAATAAATAATCTGCCAAAATAGGAAACTGAAGCTATTGATGTGGTATCGTTTACAAATTTAAAAAGAAACTTTAAGGGCGCAGGAACTGCAGGATGGGCATCAGCGTAACACATTTTTTGGGTCATAAAGCAATGGAATCCCGCGCAGACCTTCTGCGAAAATCGGCTGAACTTCCATATCTTTGGGCAGCTGTTATTTCGAATTGCTGCGCAATTCAGATCACACACAAGAAACGCTTGCATGTGGTCTATTTCAAATTATTTACTATCACCCACAGTCTTCGGGCTGTGAATCACATTAAAACGATACCCACAGGATTCAGCCATGCTAATTGGTGTACCTAAAGAAATAAAAACCCACGAAAACCGCGTAGCCCTTTTGCCATCAGGCGTAACCGAACTGCTCAGACACGGCCATCAGGTAATGGTTCAGAAAGACGCGGGTCTTGGCAGCGGTTTCCCAGACGATTTGTACAAAAAGGCCGGCGCAACTATTATTGATTCGGCAGACGATATTTGGGAAAAAGCTGAAATGATCATGAAGGTGAAAGAACCCATCGAACAGGAATACCACCTCATGCGCGACGGGCAGATCATTTTCACCTACTTCCACTTTGCGGCAAGTCAGGAGCTCACCGAAGCCGTTAAACTCTCCGGTGCGATCGCGATTGCCTATGAAACAGTAGAAAAGCTTGACGGCTCACTGCCGCTGCTCATCCCGATGAGTGAAGTTGCAGGTCGCATGGCTACACAGGAAGGCGCCAAATATCTCGAGCGTCCCATGGGCGGTAGGGGCGTGCTTCTGGGCGGTATCCCCGGTGTGCGCCCCGGCAATGTGATGGTGCTCGGCGGCGGCATCGTAGGCGTAAACGCAGCCCGCATGGCAGCCGGACTCGGTGCAAATGTCACCATTTACGATATCAGCCTGCCCAAACTGCGCTACCTCGATGAAGTGCTTCCCGCGAACATCACCACCATGTTCTCCTCCACAGCCAACATCCGCAACGATATCGCGAACGCGGATTTGGTTATCGGGGCCGTCCTCATCCCCGGTGCAAAAGCGCCCAAGCTTGTCACCCGCGATATGCTCTCCCTCATGAAACCCGGCGCCGTACTCGTAGATGTCGCCATCGATCAGGGCGGTTGCTTTGAAACTTCCAAAGCCACCACGCACGAGCACCCGACCTATGTAGTTGATAATGTTGTACATTACTGCGTAGCCAACATGCCTGGCGCTGTGCCGTACACCTCCACCATCGGCCTTACCAACGTGACCCTTCCTTATGCGGTGCAAATCGCCAACAAGGGCTGGGTTAAAGCCATACGCGAAAACCGCGAGCTCGAATTCGGCCTCAACATCGCCAACGGCAAAATTGTGTACCGCGATGTAGCGGAAGCCTTCGATCTCGAATGGACGCCCCTCACCAAATTTTTGTCTTCCCTCAACTGAGTTAAGGCAACTCCCGCTCCAAAAAAAAGACAATCTCAAATCCGGGATTGTCTTTTTTTATGCGACGACTTTTTTGCCAAACTTCTCAACCTGCGACCAACCGTCTTGCCGGTCAAGGCTTTATTTTTTTGGGTAAACTCAGAGAGCATCAGGGGTTTCGTGGCATATTAGAGTCCCCAAAACGAAGATAAGGGCGTTGCTTTTTTTCAGGATGGGGCAGGGCAGAAGGCAGACTTCGGACCGCAGACCGCAGACCGCAGACCGCGGGCGACTGCCCTATACAGGCAACATCCCGCGCGATCCCCAAAGAACATCTGCCATTCCTGCGCAGCTGTACCTGAATTCAGGGTCAGACCATGGCGCTCACATCATCTACAAGTTGCTGCGCGCGCTCGGGGCTGTCTGCCTCAGAATAAATGCGCAGCACGGGTTCCGTGCCGGAAGCTCTCACAAGAAGCCAGCTGCCGTCAGCGAGCCAGTGCTTTATACCATCGGTATGTTCCACTTTTGTAACCGCCTTACCACTGATTTCCTTCAGCTCTTCAGCTTTACAAAGCGCAATCATCCTGTTCTTACGCTCTTCGGTTGTATGCAAATCATTGCGGCGGCAGTAGTGCGGGCCGAATTCTTCGAAAAGTTCATCAACAAGCGCACTAAGCGATTTTCCGCGACGCGCGCACATTTCTGCGACAAGCAAACCGATATAGATTCCGTCACGCTCAGCAAGGTGTCCCTTAACCGCAATACCTCCGGATTCTTCCCCGCAAACCAGCACATCGCCCTCCAGGATTTTTTCAGTAATGTACTTGAATCCAATAGGCGTTGTGTGGATGGGAAGTCCGTATTTTTCGGCCTGTTTGCGCATCATATCGGTCGTTGAAAAAGTCTTTACGAGCTCCCCTTTCATACCTTTGGTGTCGGCCATGTACTTGGCCAGAAGCGACAATATCTGATGAGAATCCACATAGTTGCCGTTTTCATCGAACATAGCAACCCGGTCTGCGTCGCCGTCATTGGCGATACCGAGCATGCAGCCCTCTGAGACGATAATTTCGGGCAGTTCGGTCAGATTTTTCTCGATGGGTTCAGGCGGGACACCGTTGAAACCGGGATTGTTTTCACAGTTAAGCTCAACGGCAAGCTCACCCAGCAACTCACCGATCAGTCCGGCTCCGGAACCGTACATCGCGTCATGCGCAATGCGTTGCCCGGTTTCCCGAATACGCTGCAGGTCGATCCGCTCCCGAATGATATCGAGATAGCGGGCATTGAGATCCAACAGCTCAATTTTGCCTTCTTCCGTGAAGTCTTCAAAGGAAGGGATCTGAGAATAGTCATAGGTTTCCGGAATCCGTATTTCAACCTCTGAAATCTGCGCAGGCGA
This sequence comes from Cyclonatronum proteinivorum, assembly GCF_003353065.1. GTDB lineage: Bacteria > Bacteroidota > Rhodothermia > Balneolales > Cyclonatronaceae > Cyclonatronum > Cyclonatronum proteinivorum. The sequence continues at coordinate 2,243,642 of NZ_CP027806.1, forward strand.
CGCTGATCCCCCGAAGGGAGCCTTAATTTTAAATCCGTTGTATGCCGGCGGATTATGACTCGCGGTAATCACAATGCCAACGGCGTCGAATTGCTGCGCTCCGAGACTGACCGCAGGCGTAGGACAAATGCTGTCGGCAAATCGCACGGCAATACCTTCGTGCGCCAAAATACGGGCTGCGAGCTTTGCAAAGGCTTCACTCTGAAACCTTGCGTCATACCCGACGACAACGCCGTTTTTGCTTACTTCGCTGTCTTTAATCCATGCAGCTGTTGCCGCTGCAACCCGCGCTACATTGGTAAAGGTGTACTGATCGCCAATAACGGCACGCCATCCGTCTGTTCCGAATTTTATAATTGACATAATGTATGGTATTGAATGAGTAAATAAATCTGAATCTAACAGTCGCCCTTCGGGCAAAATAAGTGCGGTTTCCGAAACTATCCCTGGTTTACATACAACAAGTTTTGGGGCGTCGGAATGGTTTTAAAATAGGTACTTAAGTATCGTTAATCACCTGAATATTTTTAAATATGACAAGACTTTTTGATGACAAGGCTTCATTGGTGTACCCCTTCATAAGATTATCGTAAATGCCTGACCGGTGTACTTGATTTGCTGTATCAAGTCTATCTGCGGTTTTGCTGAAAGGCAATATGTTCTGAAGTTTGTCTCACACTGAAAAAATCATGAATGAATCTCAAAAAAAAGAGTCTCAACGCCCTTATAACAGCTCCCGGTAAATGGCAAGCAATCTTTCTTTTTCGGTCTGCCAGTTCAGCGTTTCCGAAGCTTTTTGAAGCCCATGCTGAAACTGATTTGGTGCTGCACCAATTTCATGGAGTGCTTCTGAAATTTCAGCCGCTTCAAAGCGGTCAGCCGAAATAATTTTACCCGTGCCGTAACTTTCAACAATATTCCTGATTTCAGGAAGGCCGGTAGCAACGACCGGCAGTCCGTAATGAATATACTCGGTGAGCTTGTTAGGAAGCGAATAGAAGTGACTCAGGCCTACAGGTTCGGTCAAAAGAAAAGCTGCATGACAATGCCGGCTGATTTTCCCGATATGATCCCGGCTGACCATGCCGGTAAAGCGAACGCGGTCACCTATCCCGAGTTCTGCCGCCAGGGATTCCATGGCGGGCTTTTGGGCACCGTCTCCGCAAATCACGAAGCCCCAGTCGGTTGTTTGGGCAATGGCTTCAAGCATGGCCGGAATTCCGCGCCCATGCTGAACGACGCCCTGATAGAGCGCAATATGTTTTGTTTGGGGAAGGTGCAGGCTTTCCCGTGTAGTGGGCTCGGTGTCCTTAAACCGCAGCCGGTCAGTGAAATTTCGGACCACATCCGGTTTTGCGCGCAGCTGATACCGCTGTTGGAGAACGTCTGCAATGCCGTCTGATACGGTTATGATACGGTCAGCCTTCCGGATGTAGCGACGCTCGATTTGTTTCCAAACCCAGCGTGTAAAAGGGCGACCCTGGAGGGAATGCACTTCGGTATGCAGCTCATGACTATCATAGATGAGCATTTTGTTTCTTCGCTTCGCAAAGGCGGCAACTGCCATAAGCCCGTCAAGATCATGCGCGTGATACAGCGCAGCGGGTTGAAGCTGATTCAGCCTGGATTTGACCGCCCGAATAAAGGCAAGATAACGCGCTTTACCAGATTGCTGAAGTAGCGGGATACGGTGAATGACTGCCCCGTCCAGGCTTTGATCTGAAGCCTCGCTGATTTGTGGTGCGGCAGCTATGACTTCGAGCGCGATGCCGGTATCGGTCAGGGCTTTTGCTTCCCGTCTTACCCTGTGATCGTGCACATAATCACTGTGTACCGCCATTATGACCCGTTTGGGCGTGTGCATGCGGGCAGCTCTACAAGTTGAAGCTGTAGTTCAGGCCGATGGAATGTACCATCCCAAAACCGGTTTCAAACGGGATAAAACTGTAGTAAAACTTTACGGGATGCACATTCACGGAAGCCCCGAAAGACCAGTTCCGGGCCGTTTCACCGGTGCGGTAGCCCGCGCGTACGCCTACCAGGTCGTACAGTTCAGCCTGCAGGCCAAAAGCAAGAAAATTGCCGGATTCTATGGCACGGTCATCATCGCCGGCGTCCCGGATAAACTCCTCCTGCAAGGGCACAACAAAGTCAGCGCTCAGATTTATGACTACCGGCACCTCTGCCCCGGAGACGGTCGAGATCTGAACGGCATTCACATCAAAACCAGTTCGCCAGCGCGCAGGCACGGTGGTCCGCTCATTTTGCAGCTCTCCCATTCGTCCGGCATTGGTAATTGCTGAAGCTATGCGTAAGCGCTGATCCAGAAATTCTCCGGTTATTCCGCCTGAAAAGGCATAGCCGGATGCGTTTTGCTGAAACAACTGTTCGTACAGGTAGGAAACAGAGCCTCCGACAGAAAGAAAGGATACCGAGCGGGCATAGGCCGCGGTCAGGGCCAGATACTGCACGGAAAAACTGCCGGTTGAAGGACCTGGTGTCTGACGTGCCTCGAAGTCATCAATCAAAGATGAAAGCACCCCTAACCCAAACACATCCCGCTCCCGTCGTACGGAAGCGGATGCCTGCGTAATTTGGGTGTCCGCAATCCACAGCGAGTAGGCCAGTCCGAGCGCTGATGACTCGGTCAGCATGAGATTGGCCGGGTTTGTGAAAACGCTCGCTGACCCCAGTGGTACAGCGGTGTGCGCTTCTGAAATGCCAAGGGATTGCGCATTTGGCCCGATATTTAAAAAATCAAGTCCGGTTTGTGCTTTTGCTGTCCCGGCGACGGCAAACAGGAAAGCGAGACAGAAAAGCGAAATACGTTGCAGAAATAGGTTCATAACAGCGGTTGGAAGGGTTTATCGGATGATACGCAGGCCAAATACGTGCATGAAGCTGATGCCTTCGGGTTCGCGCACAAAGGCGTAATCGATAGCTGAATTAATGCGCTGCAGGGGCAGCTTCAGACTGAAACCTCCCATGAAGCGCTGGGATTCACTCAGGGCAGACAAATCGCCCGAATCCCATCCGGCCCGAAGGTCTATGCGCTCATGAATGCCGTACTGCACCCCAAGACGCAGCATTTGAGAACCGGTTGTGATGTCGCTGAATCTGTTGCGAACAACAGGCTGACCCGTGCTCGTGTCAAGCAAGCGTTCCTGTATTTGCGCGCTTTCAGAGCGGGTTTCAAAATCAGCTGAAATAAGGAGACGATGCGCAGGAATTTCATAGGCAGCCCCGATTTTGTAGCGAACCGGGAAACTGTCGGAGCGGTTGCTCAGCGACCCGCCATACACCCCGGATGTGCTCCAGGTGTAGTTGGCGAACATATCCTGCACGCTTGCGCCAATAGTGAACTGTTCGCTAAGCTGATATAAAAAACCTACATCAAGCCCGAAACCGAGCGGATTATCAACATTCTCAAAATAACTGGCATAGTACAAATTGGCGGCAAAACCGAGACTCAGCCGGCGGCCCGGGTTGAGACCAAAGGCAATGAATGCATTAAATTCATTGGTTGAGAAGCGTGATGTTGGAACGCCAGATGTGGTGCGTCCATCGAAATCAGACACGCCTGCGTGCAGCAAGCCAATGTTGATACCGGCATTGGGCGGCAGAATAAAGGCGGTATTGATGAGATTGAGCTGCCGGTCAAAACTCATTGAAGAAGCGGAGAAATCAAACTGCGTATCCTGTACCGTAGAAGCAATTGCCGGGTTGTAATGGGCAAATACGCCCTGATGGTGTACTGCCGTCATGGCATTTCCCATACCCATGCCACGCGGACCAAAGCCCATCCGGCTGAATGCGCCCGCGAAACCTCCGTTTTGTGCCATGAGATCCGCTGAAAAAAACAACGTTATCAGGCTGAACAATACCAGGCCGCGGAATCGGATTTTCATGAAAGATGTCCGGTGTTGTGTGCTGTGATGCTTCATCAATCAAGTACCAAAATTTTTCCGGTTGTTTCTGACCCTCCGACGGAGATCACATAAAAAACGGGGCCGTTGGCAACAATGCGTCCGCTGCCATCGGTACCATCCCAGACGGCTTCGTAAGTTTGCCCTTCGGTAACAGGCACGCCGCTGTCGAGTTCGCGTATGAGATTCATGCCGAAATCAAACAGCCGGATCCGGGCATTGCCGTTTCGTTTGGCTTCAAATTTAATGCGTACCAGCTCGTGTATCCGCTTTGAAAAAGGATTAGGGTATGCATAGCTGTCGGTATCGCGGGCGTCCGGCACGAACTGATTGCCGCCGGTTAAGGGGAAATTGACGCGAGTGAGCTGCCAGCTTTCCCCGCCGTCATCGGTGGAAGCAAGTCCGTCGGTGGTGCCCACCCATAGGCGGTCGGTGGTTGTCGCCAGGCTCAGATAGTCTGCATTGGCGCGGATGAATCCGTTTGGCGTGCTGATCTGCCGTATTTGGTTCCAGCTTTGCCCGTTATCAGGACTAATAAACAGCCCGTTATTTCCTGCCGCATAAATGCGTTCACCCTCAAAGGCGAGATCATAAATCTGCTCCCCGATGAGGTACTGTGTGAAGGTTTGTCCTCTGTCGTAAGTGACAACGATGCCTTGCTGATCGGAACCTTCAGCAATCCAGTTGGTCATCCATACCCCTCCATCGAAGGTGTTTTCTTTGATGCGGATAATCCAGTTGCCGAGCAATCCGCTGCTGCTCCCGCTGCGTCTTGTTTTGTTCCAGCGAACCAAATGCGCCGGATCCGTGAGTGCGTTTTCGGAGATATTCAGGCCCCCGGCGGTTCCGGCCCAAACATATCCATCGCTGTCTATCATGACCGAAAAGCCCAGGAAGTTATTGTCGAGGCGCGGATCAAAGACAAAATTATAGGTTACTTCAGGGTTGAGCGTATTTACATCGCGGGGTGGGAGCAAGAGCCGCTCCCAGGTTTGCCCAAAATCCAGGCTTCGTCTGATGCCGGAAGCCCATCCTGCAAAAAACACCCTTTCCCCGCGAAAAGCTACATTGTAGGGCGGCGATTGCTGCGGTACAATTACAGGAACCGCTTCAAGGAACTGATCCCCGTAACGAATGCTTGTTGCGGTCTCATCATCGAGGGGAGGCGGAATGTACCCCCAGTTCAAGCCCCCGTCCGTAGAGACATGGAATCCAAGGCTTGTTTGCACGCTTGATCCGCCGCTTTGAAAGTTGAAGCCGAGTCCCGCAAAAACGGTATCAGCTGCCAGCGCGATCGAAAACAAACGACCGGGACCCGCTGCAATGGAGTCGGCTCTTTCGGGAAAAATAAAATCGAGGCTGTTGTTCACATTGAGCATCATCAGGGGTCCAACCCACAGGGAATCACCGATGGCGCCCATGTTAGACACGCTGTTCTGACTCAGGGAGTTGAAGGTCTCGGGAGGTGTGGGGCCTGTGATTTGTGCCTGAACCATTGGGAAAGAACCGAAGAGCCATGCACAAACAAGAAGTCCGAAAACGGAAAAACGTAGCTGCATTATTCTATGATGAAAGTTGAGGTGAGGGTATCACTCGAGAGACCCTGCCGGTCGAGGGCATAGGTGCGTACATCATACACTTCCGGCTGATTTTCGGGACCAATGAAAAAAGCCCGGGTAAAGATTCCGTCACCGGCTTCAAGGTCGCCGCTGTTCTCGATATCACCGTCATCCAGCATACTGAAAGGTTCACCGCCCAGAAGGTTTCCTTTTGAATCGAAGAGTTCAAGCAATACAAGTTCGATATTTTCCTGCCCTTCCGGGTGAAATACTTCGGTTTCGAACCTGAAGGAAACCGTACCCTCCGTCGGGATATTTACAAGGGGCGGGTGTTCAAAGCCAAGGATTTCAGGCGGCTGTGTGGTGAAACCGGTTTGCGTAAAATTTCGCTGAAGGGTGTTGGACAGAACCCCTGAATCTGTCTGATCAAAAACATAGACCGTGAGGGCAAAACTACTGTTGGTCGTAGTGCTGAAAGAGAAGCTTGCAGTTAGCGAAACGTCCTGATTCAGGTTGAGAGAACCTTCACGAAAGGTACCCGGGAAACCCTGCCGGACGACGGTGAAAACCGGGTTCTCGGGCAGCTGCCCATCACGCAGCTGCACATTTATATCTACCGTAACCGTTGTATCCCGAATACCCTGCGCTGGATCAAACTGTAAGCCTTCCGGAATCAGGGTGAGACTTCTGAAGGGCTCCGGACTCACCTCGTAGGGTGCCGCGCCGGGCGGGGTCTCACAGCCGGAAATGGTGCTGATAAGAAGCACGATACCCAGAAAAAGTGGTATCAGAAATGGTGTTGGCAGGTTTCTCGGAAAAAAGTAGCGGAGCTTTTGCCCTTCAGGCTGAAGCATAAAGGCGGATTATTTTGCTTAAAAGTTGAGCTGTAAGGTATTAAAAAAGCGGCTTAGTTCTGTAGGGTATCTTCGCTTGCGTTTTCCGCATGATGAACAGCCTTGATTGGAACCTAAGGTAGGCAGCTTTGTTCCGTAATTGTCGGGAAAAGTCCAATAAAAAAAAAGCCCGGTTCGCGCTAACTAACCGGGCTTTGATGGAGATAATCTATCTCGAGGTCATATACCAATAGTTAGACGTGATATAACCCCAAGAGTTTCAAAAAAATTAACGTCGTGCGGAAAGCATTCCTTCAAGCCGCTGCGCATTTGCCGCAAACTGCGAATTAGGATAATCGGTCTTAATCCGGCGGGCGAGTGTTGCTGCACGGTCGTAATTTCCGGCGGCGTAGGCAGCTTCAGCGGCATTCAATAGGTTGAAAGGCGTTGTAGCGCTGTTTACATCCCAGTTTGCAGCATTTTCGAACATGCGGGAAGCGTCGCTGTATTGCTCAAGTTGCATGAGTATCATGGCATGCAGGCTTTTAGGCGCTACGCCCATTACACCTGAAGGCACATTAAACCGATTAATTTTGCTAAGTGCAGATTCGTAATCGCCAATTTCAGCAAAACTTACCGCGGCATAGTAGAATGCAAGATTTCCCGCCGCGGTACGCGGAAAGCGGCTTGTGATCTCAATCAAACCGGGTTCCATTGCTTCATCATCACCGAAAAGAGCGTTTTCGAAATTGCCGCCTAAAAACTGTTCTTCAGCGAATGACATGGCTTCCCGTGCATTGTTTTCTGCAGAAGCCGAACTGGTGACAAACCAAATAATTCCACTGATTAGCGCAATAACGGCAATCAAACCACCGATGATTGAGCCTTTATTTTCCTTATAGAATGCGAGCGCTTTAACGTAGCTGGTTACGAGAGCATCCTGTTCGAGTTCTTCCTTAGAAAGTCTGTTGGACATTTTATTTTGGGCGAAATTTAAGTTGTTTACAGAACGGCTAAAATAAAGCGTATTAGATGATTAGACAAGTCAAAAATTCATTTCACCGGCTACAATATTGCCTTGCTCAATGCGCAGCACACGGTCGCAGCGGGACGCTATTTTGCGGTCGTGCGTTACCATAACTACGGTTATACTGAGCGCATTGCGCAGCTCAAAAAGCTGATCGAGCAAGGTTTGGGTGTTGTGCTCGTCGAGGTTGCCGGTTGGTTCATCAGCAAGTAAAAGGTCCGGTTCATTCATCAGTGCGCGTGCAACAGCAACCCGCTGCTGTTCACCACCCGAGAGCTCCGACGGCCGGTGATGGCCGCGTTTGGCAAGGCCGAACTGACCGAGCAACATTTCTGCGCGCTCGTTCCGTTTTTCCGCAAAGTGATTACCGATCAGGGCCGGCATCATGACATTTTCAAGGGCAGAGAATTCCGGAAGCAAATGATGAAACTGAAATACGAAGCCCATGTTTTTATTCCGGAAACCAGCAAGGGCCGCGGTGTTGAGGGTGCTCATATTTGTACCCCGAAAAAAAACATCACCTGAATCAGCGCGGTCAAGGCCCCCAAGGAGATGGAGAAGGGTACTTTTGCCGGAGCCGCTTGCGCCAACGATGGCTACAATTTCATTGGCCGCAATATCAATATTTACCCCTTTCAGGACTTCGAGTTTTTCTCCTGATCCTTTCTCTTCGTATGATTTTTTCAGGTCACGGGCGTAAAGTATCGGTTCCACGAGCTGTCTTGGTAAATGTGAGCGGGGAAAGGCAGGGGAGGGTTACGATAAATTGGAGCTTCTGAAACCAGGATATGCAAAGGGTTCAATATGCTCGCATTTGCCGTTTTCAGTATTGATGAGGGTATGAATGCCGCACATACGGTTATCGCCATTGGCCGAGCTGTACTTGTGCGGGGTTTGCAGCAAGAAGCGTTTGATGGCTGTATCCTTATCCATGCCGATTACCGAGTTGAACGCGCCGGTCATGCCCACATCCGTAATGTAGCCGGTACCTTTCGGTAGAATGCGGGCATCGTTTGTCGGCACATGCGTATGGGTTCCGGCAACGACAGAAACCCGGCCGTCAACATACCAGGCAAAAGCCTGTTTTTCAGCTGTTGCTTCGGCATGAAAGTCCACAAATATCAGATCTGTCTCTGTCTTAATTTTATCAATTACCCAGTCGGCAGTGCGAAACGGGCAGTCTATGGACTGCATGAAAGTGCGCCCCTGCATATTTATAACGCCAATTTTCAGGCCGGTTTCGGGTATGTCATAAATACCATAGCCATACCCATGCGCACCTTTCGGATAATTCAGGGGGCGTAACAAATTGGGATCTGTTTTCATGTACGGGTAGATCTTCCATTTTGCAAAGCTATGATTGCCGCCGGTTACAACGTGCGCCCCGAGGCGGTAGAAGTTTTTGACAATTTGCTCATTGGTTCCCATGCCTTCATGAGCGTTCTCCCCATTAATGACTACAAAATCGGCGCTGTATTTCTTGATGATTGTTTGGAGGAAGGTATCTGTAAGCGCGATTCCTGCGTCGGATACGACATCACCGACGAATAAAAGACTGATTGTATTGGGCATGTGGGATAAATAAAAAAAGGACAGCGGGAATTGCAAAGAACCGTTTTACACACGGTGGGAACCCTCTCATGCGAGTTCGTCTTCCACTATTTCCCGAAGGAACATGAGGCACGACGTTGTCGCACAAAGCCGGACTCCCTGTTGATTAAATATCGTTCAAGCAATAACCAAACGCTGTCCTTAATTGAATATACTACTTTTTTTTGATTTTGGTAGTGTTAATTTGATTCAGGCTTTCCTGCAGGCTCTCGGCGACTTCACCGAAAAGCACATTATTCAGGTCTTTATCGAAAGAATCGGGCATGTTTTTTTTCAGAAGAAAAATTTCTTCCGCAAGGCTCAAACAGCTCAGAACCATGATGGTGTCGTTGGGCTGCCCTGCAAAGTGCTTTTTCATGTCTTTCAGACGCCGGTCCACAAATTGCGCTACTTCTTCCATCAGAAGCTCGTCTCCGGGCTGCACCTTGAGCGGGTACTGCTTGTTGAGTATGGTGACTTTGATGGATTTCATTCTTTCACTTCGAGATGGCGGTCAAGACGGCGAATCATGCGCAGTAATTGCTGCTTCAGGATGAGCCGTTCTTTTTGGGTTAAAACCGGCTCTCCTTCACGCAGCACAAGCTGATCTTTCAGCTTGTCGTTTTCTTTTTTTAAGCGCTGATTCTCCTGCACAAGATCATGATAGCGTTGCGTAAGATCAGCGGTTGCGGCCTGCATTTCGGCCAGCAAACTGCGAAGCTCCTGCGCCCGCTGTGCTGATTTTACGCTATGTAGAACTTGTTTGTCTTTCATTGCCGGTTGCTGTTTGCGGTCTGACTATCCCCTGAGCTTTGCCCCGAATGTTTTATCAAGCCCTTTGGTGAGCTTGTTGATGATGGAGTTGACGTCATCAATGGTAAGCGTTTTTTCGCCATCCTGAAAGATGAGTCTGAACGCAACGCTCTTTTTCTCTTCACCAAGGCTTTTTCCTTCAAAGACATCGAAAACACTGACGGATTTCAGGCGCTTGCCCCCATGTGTTTTGATGTAGCTCAGTAATTGAAAGGCTTCGAGCTCTGCGTCAACAATTAACGCAATATCGAATTCAAATGCAGGAAATTTCGGAACAGACGCATAGCGGACCTGCGGACGCTCCCGCACAAGTTTGCTTAGTTCATCACAGTTGATCTCAGCTATGAATGCAGGGACTTCAAGGTCATGCAGCTTTGCTTCGGCGGCCGTTATCTGACGCGCGTACCCCATGCGGGTGCTTCCGTTTTGGAGGTGCAGAATCTGATTTTCGTACGCAAAGCTGATTTTGTCTTCCAGCTGAAGATTTCTGAAGAGTCCGTTTAACAGGGCTTTAAGGTCGTGAAAGGTGAAGACCTGTGCCGGGTGCTGCCAGTGCTGCACCTGCTTGTTGCCGGCAATCCCGATCAGAAGGCTGGTCGTTTCCTGAATGCCGCTAATCCAGCTGCCTTCCCCGGAAGAAAAAACGCGTCCTATTTCAAAAGCCCGGAAGCTTTCAGCTTTGCGGTTGAAGTTGTAGGCCGCTGATTTCAGAAAGCCGTAGGTCAGGTCCGGGCGCAGGATAGCCTGGTCGCGAGAAATGGGATTCAGGGTTGGGATAAGCTGTGCTTCCTGCGCTTCGGTGAGCCACTTACGGATGGTTTCGGGAAGGAGGGAGTTGTTGTACAGCTCCGTGAGTCCAAGCCGGATACAGGCGTCGTGCAGGCTGGTTTTGAACTGCTCTTCAAAGGGCGTGACCGGCGGCCGTGCAAAGGATATGCACCCCGGAGTTGGGATGTTGTTGTAGTCAAAAATCCGGGCGACTTCTTCTATGAGATCTACTTCGATACTCACATCCGGGCGGTAGGTCGGAACGGTGCAGTTAATGCGGTCACCCGCGGCCTGTGGGGCAAAGCCGAGGCGCGCTAAAATCTGAACCATGGTTTCCTGCGGTATTTCCGTGCCTATCATCTGATTGGCGCGTGCTACCCGCAGGCTGAGTTTTTTGGGTTCAGTAACTACGGGATGGATATCCGTAACCGGCCCGTCAATTTCTGCGCCTGTCCATTCTGCAATCAGCTGTGCACAGCGCAGGGCCGCTTTGAGCGTGATCTGCGGATCAACGCCGCGTTCGAAGCGGTAGGATGAATCTGTTTGCAGGGCCAGCGCACGGGATGTTTTGCGTACGCTTACAGGCTCAAACCAGGCTGATTCAATAAGGATATCAGTTGTATGGTCCTGGATTTCAGAGTTTAATCCGCCCATTACGCCTGCGAGTGCGACCGGTTTTTCGGCGTCGCATATAAACAGGGAACCTGCCGGTACTTTCTGTTCGGTTTCGTCCAGTGTCGTGAAAGTGATCTCCTGACCAAAAGATTTAACGACAATTTCCGGACCGCTCAGAGTGCTGATATCGAAGGCATGGAGGGGTTGCCCAAGCTCGTGCAGCACGTAATTGGTTGCGTCAACTACTGCGTTTCGGGGGCGCAGTCCGATGGCCTTGAGACGGTTTTGTACCCATTGCGGGGAGGGCTGCACCTGTACGTTTTTCATCACGATACCCGCGTAGCGATGGCACAAATCCGTGTTTTCAATGCGAATGCTGATACGCGGATTTCCGTCTTCATGATGGGTGATGGAGGCGGGTTGGAGCGAGGCTGCGGGATGCGTGAAAGCTTCGCCGGTTACGGCAAACAGGTCGCGGGCGGTGCCTGCATGACAGGCTGCGTCGGGGCGGTTTGGCGTAAGGCCAATTTCAAGGATGGTATCCCGGGTGCCGGGTACGACATCTGAGAAAGGCGTGCCGGGGGATAGGGCGCTGTCAAGTACCATGATCCCGCTGTGATCGGTTCCAATGCCCAGCTCGTCTTCGGCGCAAATCATCCCGAATGACAACTCGCCGCGGATTTTCGATTTTTTAATATGAAAAGGTTTGCCGCTTTTGTCGGTTACCGGCAGGGTTGCGCCAACTTTTGCAACGGGCACTTTTTGCCCGGCAGCAACATTGGGCGCACCGCATACAATCTGCACGGTTTCTTCACCGGTGTTTACCTGACAAAGGGTGAGTTTATCAGCGTTGGGATGTTTTTCTGCGCTAATTACTTCGCCCACTACCACACCTGCAAAGTCGCTTCCTACGGATTCAATTTCATCAACTTCTAAGCCGGTCAGGGTGAGTTTGTCAGCAATTTCTGTATCGGAGAGGCTGGTGTTTATGTAGTCGCGCAGCCAGTTTAGCGAAATTTTCATAGTTAATTATTGGAACTGTTGCAGGAAACGGAGGTCGTTGTCGTAGAGGAGGCGGATGTCGTCAATGCCGTATTTGAGCATGGCAATTCGCTCTACACCCATGCCGAAAGCAAAGCCGCTGTATTCTTCGGAATCAATGCCAACTGCTTGCAGCACATTGGGATGAACCATGCCGGCTCCTAAGATTTCGAGCCATTTTCCGGAGCTTTCATCTCCCCACCAAATATCCATTTCGAGGCTTGGTTCGGTAAACGGGAAGAAAGAAGGACGAATCCGGTAGCGAACGTCTTCCCCGTAAATCATTTCCACAAACATGATGAGTGTATCCTTGAGCTCGGCAAGCGATACTTTTTTATCTACATAAAGTCCTTCAACCTGATGAAACAGGCAGTATGATTTGGCCGTGATGGATTCGTTGCGGTACACCCGTCCCGGCATAATGGAGCGGAAGGGCGGGGTGCCGTTTTTCATCAGACGAATCTGTACGGGTGAGGTGTGTGTGCGCAGAACAAGGTCGTCGGTGTCGGCGTCTTCGGTTTTCCGAATGAAGAAGGTATCTTGCATGTCGCGGGCTGGATGTTCGGGCGGAAAGTTGAGCGCGGTAAAGTTGTGAAAATCGTCTTCAACTTCGGGGCCGTCGGCAATGGAAAATCCAAGACGGTAGAAAACATCTTTGATTTGCCGGAGGGTTTGCGACAGGGGATGGGCTACGCCAAGCGGAAGCGGGCTTGCGGGCAGGGTGATATCGTCGGTTGCTTTCGCAGTAGATTTTTTTGTGCTGTGCAGCCGCTGTTCCGCTTCTTTGAGTTTAGTGTGTGCAAGCTGTTTTACGGCGTTGACTTTCTGACCGAATATTTTGCGTTCTTCAGCCGCTACAGAGCCGATTTTACTGAGCAATGCGGATACATGCCCCTTTTTGGAAAGATAGGTGAGGCGGAAGTGCTCAAGTTCTTCACGGGTGCTGATCCTTGCGGATTCAATCTCTTTTTTGAGCTTATCAGTGAGTTCACTCATAGTTTGGTGGAAGGCGCTTCAGGGGTGGAGCGGGATGAATAAAAAAGGCAAGCCTATTGGATGTAGGCTTGCCTGTAAGTTACATAATCGAAAAGAAGAACACGCTTAGGCGGTTGCTTTTTTAACGATTGCCGTGAATGTTTGCGGCTCGTGTACGGCAAGATCCGCCAGGATTTTGCGGTCGATTTCAATATTGTGCTTTTTCAGAGCACCCATCAGTCTGGAGTAAGAAACCCCGTTAAGGCGTGCAGCCGCATTGATACGGATGATCCAGAGTTTTCTGAATTCCCGTTTGCGGTTACGGCGGTCTCTGTACTGATATTGAAGACCTTTTTCTACAGTATTTTTGGCAACTGTATAAACCTTGCTTCGTGAACCCCAATAGCCTTTCGCTTGCTTGAGTATCTTCTTGCGACGGCTTTTGGAAGCCACTTTGTTCACTGAACGTGGCATTTGATATAGCTTAAAGGTTAAATGTTAAATTGAATTTCTACTTAGAGGTTTGGCAGGAGACGCTTGATGTTGCTCATGTCGCTCTTGTGAACCAGGGTAGATTGCCGCAGATTGCGCTTGCGCTTCGGCGACTTTTTGGTGAGAATGTGGCTTGTGAATGCCTTTTTACGCTTCAGCTTGCCGGTTCCGGTGAGCTTGAATCGCTTTTTGGCGCCACTGTTTGTTTTGAGTTTAGGCATTTGTTATTCGTATCTAATTTTCGATTTGAATACAGAACCGCAAATATAAACACTTTTTGACCCTAATACAATTTGAATTACCGACACAAACGAATGGTACCGATATATTTGGCGCTGTCCTGATTTGTGCATAGCTCAGCTTCCGGTATTCTGTTTTTAAGGGGAAGCAACAGGAGCGGGATTGCCTTGTCAGTGTGTTTGCTGAGGCTGAAAAGTCCGGATCAGAGAAAAAAAGCAAGGGCTTTATCTTTGATTTGGGAGCTTTGAGTTTACCCGCCAAGCTCCTGATGTTCACGGAGTTTTTCCCAAAAAATAAAAAAGCCCGCCATGCTATGGGCGCCGGTGGCAGGTTTACCGTGTTTGTTTAGCCTGCTTTTGCAACAGGGAGCGGGTGAGCTGTGCGCAAAAAAAAGGAAGTCACCCGGAGATTGGGGACTTCCTGAAGTTAATTATTAGCTCCGGCTTATTTGTTGGGCGCAACAATGAGTGACATGCGCTTGCCTTCAAGCTTGGGGTTGGTCTCGATTTTGCCGAGTTCTTTAAGGTCGTCGGCAAAGCGTTCGAGGAGTTCTTTGCCGTTGTTGCTGTAAATAATGTCGCGACCCCTGAACTGCACGGTGGCTTTGACCTTGTTACCTTCTTCCAGAAACGATTTGGCGTGTTTCAGTTTGAAGTTGTAGTCGTGGTCATCCGTATGCGGTCTGAATCGAAGCTCTTTGATGTTTACGACGTGCTGCTTTTTCTTGGCTTCTTTTTCTTTCTTTTTCTTTTCGTACAAGAATTTTTTGTAGTCCAGAATACGGCATACTGGAGGGTTGGCGTCTGCGGCGACTTCAACGAGGTCCAGTTCCATATTGCGCGCTATAGCAAGGGCGCGGTCTGAGCTGACAATTTCGTGCTCACCGTCTGGCTTGATAACACGTACTTTTGGCGCTTCGATGTCTTCGTTAATGCGCTCGGTGTTGTAATTCTTGTATTGCTTATATCTCTTTCCGATTGTTGTATCTCCTATTTATTCAGGTTTAGGGTGCCGGTTTTCTGTGCGTTAATCCGGCAAAACTTTGTTGTTGATTTCGTCTGTTAATTTAACAAGGTATTCATCAAATGCAAACGTTCCGACATTTCCTTTTCGGTGTTTGCGCAGGGATACCGTGTTGTTTTCGGCTTCACGTTCGCCGATAATCAGCATTTGGGGTATTTTTGCTTTTTCGGCTTCTCTGATTTTGAGCCCGATCTGCTCACTGCGGTCATCTACGGTTACGCGTATGCCTTTTTCATGGAGCTGATCACGATACTTATAAGCAAGGGTGTTGAACTGATCGGATACGGGAATGATGCTGACCTGCTTGGGCGACAGCCAAAGCGGGAAATTTCCGGCGAAGTGTTCGATTAATATGGATGTGAATCTTTCCATTGAGCCGAAAGGGGCGCGATGGATAATCACCGGGCGGTGTTTTTTGTTGTCGGCACCCATGTAGGTGAGTTCGAAGCGTTCGGGCATGACGTAGTCGAGCTGTACGGTGCCAAGCTGCCATTTGCGCCCAATGGCGTCCCGGATGATGAAATCAATTTTGGGGCCGTAGAAGCTTGCTTCGCCTTCAGCGATGGTGTAGGCAAGGCCGAGTTCATCGGCTACTTCTCTGATTTCGCGTTGTGCACGCTGCCAGTATTCTGCAGCGCCGCCATATTTGTCGTCGTTTTCATCGCGGAAAGAAAGGCGGATGTCAACCGGCATGTCGAAAATGCTGAACACATGCTGCGTCAGGTCGATGCAGCCCTTGATCTCATCTTTGAGCTGATCGTGTGTGCAGTAGATGTGGGCGTCGTCCTGCGTGAAGCCGCGTACGCGGGAGAGTCCGTTGAGCTCGCCGGATTGTTCGTAGCGGTACACGGTTCCGAATTCAGATAAACGAATCGGCAGGTCGCGGTAACTGTGCATTTCACGGGCGTAAATGCGGTGATGATGCGGGCAGTTCATGGGTTTGAGCATATAGCGCTCGTCATCGACCTGCATGGGGTCGTATTGTGAATCGGCGTAGTATGGGTAGTGCCCTGATGTTTCATACAGACGCAGATTCGCGATGTGCGGGGTGATGACTTCCTGATATCCGCGGTTAATCTGCTCGTCGCGCAGGAAAGCTTCAAGCGTGCGACGCAGAACGGTGCCGTTGGGCAGCCAAACCGGTAAGCCGCTGCCGATCATGGGATCGATCATGTAAAGGGACAGCTCTTTGCCCAGTTTTTTGTGATCCCGTTTTTTGGCTTCTTCCAGCATGTGCAGGAATTCATCCAGCATTTTCTGCTTGGGGAAGCTGATGCCGTAAATGCGGGTAAGCTGTTTGTTGTCGCTTTTTCCGCGCCAGTAGGCGCCGGCTACGTTCAGAAGTTTTACAGCCTTTACCTTTTCTGTGTTCGGGATGTGCGGTCCGCGGCAGAGGTCTGTGAAGTTGCCCTGCGTGTAAAAAGAAATGGTACCGTCTTCCAGATCACCGAGGAGTTCGAGTTTGTACGGATCGTTTTTCTCCGTGTAATGGGCGACGGCTTCTTCTTTGGAAACTTCTTTTCGGGTGAATGCAGTCTTGACGCGCGCAAGTTCGAGCATTTTTTTCTCGATGCGGGGGAGGTCTTCTACAGAAATGGTTGTATCCCCGAAATCAATGTCGTAGTAGAACCCCTGTTCAATGGCCGGACCAATGCCGAGCTTTACGCCAGGGTACAGGGCTTCGACGGCTTCAGCGAGAAGGTGCGCGCTGCTGTGCCAGAAGGTCATTTTGCCGTCTTCGGTATCCCAGGTGTTGATTTTCAGGCTGCCATCCGCGGTGATGGGACGGTCGAGGTCGAGCACCGTTTCGTTTAGGGTGATGCTGAGGGCGTCTTTGGCAAGACGGGGAGAGATGCTCTTTGCGACTTCAAAGCCGGATGTGCCGGCTGGATAGGTACGGATGGTCCCATCCGGAAATGTTAATTGAATCGTCTCTGCTGCGTTAGAATCCTGAGCCATTAAATTAGATAGAGTCGGGTGCGGAAAGAATAGAATAGATTATCGTGATGAATACAAGCGTCAAATATACAAAATCAATGCAAGGGTTTGAAAGGCGTTTAACCCGTATTCATCATGACAGGCTGAATACGTTTTTCAGAGCCAGGAATTCAGTAAGTCGCTGTTGGAAGAAGGCCCTGGATAAGCCTTTGGTGCTTTTGACGAGCTTCGGAATTTCCCCGCTGTCTGTACTCTGGCAAGATCTCATGCACCGCGTATCAGGGACGCTGCATTTATCGGATTCGCTTCGGCTGTGCGAAATTTGCCGGTGAACAGAGTTGATTAGTAAGGTTGCAGATTTTGAGAATGTTGTGCCGTGAATGATGCCGGGAAGGGAACGTAAACGGGCGGTACAGGTGTAATGCAGTCGTTGTATGAATCCCTAAGCTTCCGGCTGACAAGCGCTTAATTTCCGAAGCCGGATAAGTCTGCCAACTACTACACTAAACTGTTATGAAAATGGACGCTCTTAAAAAGTGGAAATACTTCGCCATCATCGCCGTCACCCTTGTAGGTCTTGGTGTTAATCTCGTAGCCGAAGCTACGATTATTAAATCCAACAGTCCTGATTATTTCGATCTCAAACACATGGCACTTTGGTTTTGGATCGGACTTGCGGGACTTGCAAGTATAAATGCCGGAATCTCCTTCATGGCCGAATCGGTGAAGCACCGCATTTATGCTGAACAAAACATGAAAGATCCGAATGCGTGACAAACTGCATTCGGTAATGAGCGGGCAGTTTGTTAAATTCGATCGTTAAACCGCCGGAAGGCTGAGACACCGAATGAATGAACTATAATCCGTCAATTGCGGCGTATTTGATCGCTGTTAAATCAAACCTATCATTTTGAGTACTAAAACGATTCGAATTGCTTCGGGGCAGGGCTTTTGGGGTGATCTGCCTGTAGCGCCCGTAAATCAGGTCAAGCTGGGTAAAATTGATTATCTGATGATGGACTACCTTGCTGAGGTAACCATGTCTATCATGCAAAAACAAAAGCTGCGCAACCCTGATTTTGGGTACGCGCGCGATTTCGTAGGGGTAATCGAACATATACTGCCTGAAATTGCAGCCGGAAAAGTCCGGGTGATGTCGAATGCCGGCGGGGTGAATCCGCAGGCCTGTAAAGACGCCATTCTGGAAATTGCCAAAAAAGCCGGCATTAGCGGGCTCAAAGTTGCCGTTGTGGATGGGGATAACATCCTGCCCGATCTTGATTCCTTTATTGAAAGAGGGCACGAGCTGAACAACATGGAAACAGGCGAGCCTGTAATCACGGTGAAAGACAAATTGCTGAGTGCCAACGTGTATTTTGGCGCGGAAGCCATGGTTGAAGCACTCGAAGCCGGCGCGCACATTGTGGTTACGGGACGGGTAACGGATACCGGTCTCTGCCTTGCCCCCTTGGTTCATGAGTTTGGTTGGGATTTCGATGATGCCGATAAGATGGCTGCCGGAACGGTTGCCGGGCATATTCTGGAATGCGGCGCCCAAAGTTCAGGCGGAAATTTCACGGATTGGGAGCTTGTCCCTGACATGGAAGATATCGGCTTTCCTATTGTGGAGGCGTATGCAGACGGCAGCTTTGTAGTGACCAAGCATGAAAATGCCGGCGGTTTGGTAAGCGAGGCAACCATCAAGGAACAGCTGTTGTATGAAATTGGCGATCCGGCTGAGTATATCACGCCGGACTGCGTTGCTGATTTCACGAGTATTGAGCTTGCACAGGAAGGCGAAAACCGCGTACGGGTCTGGGGTATCAAAGGAAAGCCCAAAACACCATTTTATAAAGTATCAGCAAGCTATCTGGATGGCTATAAGCTGACCGGAACACTCGTTTATGCCTGGCCCGACGCGCTCAAAAAAGCCGTTCGCGCTGGTGAAATCCTCAAAGCCCGGGCCGAAAAACTGGGGCTGACATTCGATGCGTTTCATACGGAGTATGTCGGGTTTAATGGCTGTACAGAACAGCCGGCAGGACCTGAGTTTGACCGCGATACCCCTGATGAAGTACAGCTCCGGGTGGCTTTGAGCGGGCCTTCCAAAAAAGACCTTGACCGTTTCGGGATGGAACTTGCGCCGCTGATTCTGACCGGACCAAGCGCGGTTACCGGATTCGCCGGCGGAAGACCTAAAGCTGGCGAAATTGTAGCCTATTGGCCGGCATTGCTGCGAAAAGATGCAGTAAAAGCCCGAATGACTATCTTTTCTACCTGATTTTGTTGTAGTTTATCTCACTAACGTAATTCCCTTACACCTAACCGATTTTGTAACTCACTAAGTCTATGCTTATTGGTATCATAGGAGCCGGAATATCCGGTCTCACAGCTGGTCGTATACTGGCAAAAGCCGGTCATGAAGTTATTGTTTTTGAAAAAAGCCGGGGGTTCGGCGGGCGTATCTGTACCCGTCATTCCAATAAATATGAAGGCGTTCGGTTTGATCACGGGGCACCCTACATATCCGGAGATGATCCGCTTTTTAAGGCGTTCATTACAGAACTAACCGACAAAGGCATTGCGAAAAAGTGGACGGACACGTTTCATTTTCACGATGGCGAACAGCTCTACGACAAACATCCAAACATGGACAAAAAGGACCGGTATGTTTGTGAGGAGGGGATGAACAGCATTGGTAAGTACCTGAGCCGCTGGGTAGATGTTCGGCTGAACACACGGGTGATCGGATTCACTTATCAGGGGGATCGCCGCACCACCAAGCGTGCCTGGATGCTCAATCTCGAAAGCTTTGATACCTTCGAGGTTGATGCCATCGTAGTAGCCGCACCGGCAGTTCAGACGTATGGTCTGATCGAAAACAGCATTGATGAAACCATGTTCAAAACCATCATCAAAGACATTGACAGCGTGCTCTACAGCCCCAAACACGCCTTAATGCTAACCTATGAAGGCGCAGACATACCGGACTTCTCCGCTCTCGTGGTGGCCAATAATCCGGTCGTGAATTGGATTTGTAACGAGAACTCAAAGCGGGAAAACAACTCACCCAATACGCTTGCCCTAACCGTGCATACGCACGCGGCATTTTCGAAAAAACACGTTTTTGATGGTAGTGTACCAGAAATTGTAGAACTGGAAATTGCACAGCAAGTCCGCAAAATACTGGGCGACTGGGCTGGCCGCTACGACGAATCACAGCTTCGTCTGTGGCGCTACCCGCAACCCGGAAATTATTTCGAAAAGGATTTCGTTGAACTCGGCGAAGATCTGAAACCCATTGCTCTCGTTGGTGATTACATGCGCGGCAAAACCTTAGAACATGCATATATCTCAGGATATAAGCTGGGTCATCACTGGGCTAAACGCTTTTCGAAATAGGTGTAGTTGAAAGAATTATTCAAGCTTAACCGGTTTTTCTGGAAATACAAGGGTACTGTGCTCATCGGTACCCTTTTTCTTGTTTTAGCTAATGTATTCCTGGTATGGATACCCATTCTGATCCGTCAGACTATTGATAAGGTAGAGGAGCTGTCACAGGAAAATGCAGACGCCGCGGTCGGTGTACTGGATGTATTATTATCTGAAGAAGCCGGCGCGTTGCTTGCAACGAATACGGCCTACCTTTTGCTTGCGGTGGCGCTCTATGGGATTTTGCTCTATGCGACCCGCCAAACGCTCATCGTGACGTCAAGAAAGATTGAGTTTGATATGCGGAATGAGATTTTTGACCGCATTCAGCAACTGCCGCAAAGTTATTACAGCCAAAATAAGAGCGGGGATATTTATGTAAGGGCGACGGAAGATGTTCAGCGGGTGCGGGAGTATTTTGGCCCGGCCTTTATGTACACCATTCAAACAATTTCAAGGGCCGCCATCATCATAACGATTATGGTTCTGGTGAATCCGGTGCTCACCTTATGGGCATTGCTGCCATTGCCCGTTCTCACGCTTTTTGCCTATTGGGTAAGCGGGTTTATTCACAAGCGGTCAAATGAGATTCAGGAGCAATACGCGTCTCTTGCGGGCCGTGCCAACGAAGCCTTTTCGAGCATACGACTCATCAAGGCCTATGCGCGGGAGGACTACGAGAAGGGCCGGTTTATGAAGGAAAGCGAAACCTACCGCCGTCGGAAACTCAGGCTTGATGTAGTCGAATCCCTTTTTCATCCTATGCTCAGCCTTCTTATTGGCTTATCCATTGTGTTGGTCATCTGGCAGGGTGGCATTATGGTAACACAAGGGATTATCACGATTGGCAACATCGCAGAATTTATCATTCATGTTACTTATCTGACCTGGCCGGTTGCTTCCCTGGGCTACACCATCAATCTGATTCAGCGCTCCGCAGCGTCTCAGGAGCGCATTGCCAAAATGATGCGCACGCCAAATGAAATACAGGACACCGTTTCAGACAGCCCGGAAATAACCCATATTAAGGGTGATATCACCTTCGAAAATGTGTCTTTCGTTTATCCGAATGCAGAAACGCCTGCGATAGACCGCGTTTCTTTTTCGGTTAAGGCTGGTCAGACTGTCGCTTTTGTAGGAAGAACAGGCAGCGGAAAAACAACGCTGGTTCAGCTTATACCCCGATTATTTAACCCTTCCGCAGGCAGCATAAAAATTGACGGAAAAGATATTACAAAAATTCCGCTGAACTTTTTGAGGAAAAATATTGGTTTTGTACCACAAGATACTTTCTTATTTTCAGATACAATAAAAGATAACATTGCCTTCGGAATGGAATCCTTCTCTGTTCAGGATGTAGAAAAAGCGGCTGAAAATGCCCAGGTACTTGAAAACATAAATGATTTTGAGAAAGGATTTGACACCTTACTTGGTGAAAGAGGCATAACACTTTCCGGCGGTCAGAAACAGCGCACAAGTATTGCAAGAGCTATAATCAGAAAACCACCTATCCTTATATTAGACGACTCATTAAGTGCTGTTGATACCAAAACTGAAGACGCCATACTTACACATCTTAAACATGAATTTAAAAGCAAAACTACCATCATCATAAGTCACCGCATTTCTACTGTGAAGGATGCCGACTGCATTTTTGTGCTTAAAGATGGCAGCATTACCGAATCAGGGAAACACGAGGAGCTGATTAACAATCAGGGTTATTACGCCAGCATGTACAGGAAACAGCTTCTCGAGCAAGAGTTGGCACAGCTCTGAACCAAATCAACAAACCATATCATAAAAACACAACACATCAAACCAAAGCCGGGCTTTGCTTCAAGGACTGAAAGCTTGATTGCTTACGCATAGCCGGGAAACATACCGATACCCAGGAGATAAACCATGATTATAGTACCTTTAGGTGTTGCGTCGGCAACGCCTACAGCCAAACGACACCTGTCATCTGTAGCGCTGTGGCGCGACGGACGCGTCTATTTATTTGATTGCGGCGAAAATGCCCAAATGCGTGCCCTTCAGGCCGGCCTGAAAAGATCAAAAATCGACTACATCTTTATTTCGCACATGGATGGAGATCATTTCTTCGGCTTGCCCGGTTTGATTTCTACCATGCAGCTGCAGCGCCGTGAAAATGTGCTCAACATAGTGGGGCCCGAAGGTCTTAAAGAATTTATTGAGGCTGCCCTTAAAGCTGCGAGCATAGAGCTCACATTTGAAATTGTGTTTAAAGAATTTAAGGATGGATTCGAGCACGAAATCGTAGTTGACGATCCTGAGTTCTACATTGAGGCTCGTCCGCTTGAGCACAAAAACCTTTGTGTAGGGTATCGTTTTCAGGAAAAAGATAAACCGGGTAAGGTTGATGCTGCCAAAGCCGAACAAATGGGCATTACAGAAGACTGGCAGTACAAGAAACTTAAGGCCGGTGAAGATGTTGAGCTTGAAGACGGCACCATTGTCCCTTCTTCAGAAATCGTTGGCGAGCCCAAAAAAGGTGACAGTTTTGCCTACGTAACCGATACGCTGTTTTCCGTGAACTCACTCAAGCTCGCTTATAAGGCAACCATTCTGTATCACGAGGCAACATTTGATCAGAATCTGAAGGATAAAGCGGAAGAGACTTTTCACTCTACAGCTGAAGACGCAGCTACCATTGCCCATAAAGCTGAAGTGCAGCGTCTGGTCATTTCGCATTTTTCCGCGCGTTACACCAATCAGTTCGTGCTGTTGAAAGAAGCCCGTAAGATTTTCCAAGACACTTGGGTTGCAACCGAGCTTCGCCCGATTATGACGGACCCACAGCACGAAAGAGGCATAATCAAAGCCAAAATTCCAATTGATACATCAACACCGGGTGGTAAAGGTCCGAATAAAGGCGGATACCGCGGCGGTGGAGGCGGTAAAGGCAAATACTTCCGTCCGCGCAAGCGTTTCGACCGTGGCGATGATTCGCGTGGCGGCGGTCGTCCATACGACAACCGCGGAAGAGGTGGCGGACGCCCCTACGATAACCGTGGCGGCGGCAGGCCATATGACAACCGTGGAGGAGGCGGTCGCCCCTACGATAATCGCAGTGGAGGCGGTAGAGGACGCCCATACGACAACCGCGGCGGAGGCGGTGGCGGATACCGCAGAGATTACGACGACAGAGGAGGAAACCGTTCTTATGATAACCGCGGCGGCGGGCGCTCTTACGATAATCGTGGCGGAGGCCGTAACTACGACGACAGAGGCGGCAGGTCTTACGATAACCGCGGACCCCGTGACTGGGATAACCGGGATAATCGCGACAACCGTGGCGGACCACCATCACGTGATTATGATAACCGTAACCGTCGTTTTGATAACCGGGACAACCGCGATAACCGTAACGATCGTGATCAGCGTTTCGAGCGCAGAGACCGTGACAATTCCCCCAAGGACTTTGATAAAGACATGGATCAGTCAAAGCTTCCGATAAAACCACGTACCCCATACGACGATTTTGACCGCTTCTGATAAAAAGTCAAAGTTTGATTCTAAAGCCGTCGATTCACACCTGATTCGACGGCTTTATCAGTTTCTGAAACCCTACAAGTGGTACCTTGTTTTAGCGCTGGTTCTCACGCTAATTGTATCTTTCGCTGGTCCGCTACGCCCGTTCCTGATACAAATTGCTATAGATGATTACATCGCAACCGGTGATGTGCCGGGTCTTACGCAAATTGTCTTTTTTATTCTGGGTGTACTGATTGTTGAAAGTGTGCTCATGGTTGCCGTCACCTTCATCACCCGATGGATCGGGCAAGGTGCCTTACTTTCACTCCGTAATGCAGTTTTTGAGAAAATACAGTCGCTGCATGTACAGTTTTTCGACCGCAACCCTATCGGAAAACTCATCACCCGAACAACCAACGATATTGAAGCCCTGAGTGATCTTCTTTCGTCCGGTGTAGTAAATATCATCGGGGATCTCTTCCGGATTTTCTTCATTTTGGTTTTTATGTTTGCGATGAGCTGGGAGCTTACGCTGGTCTCAATCAGCATACTTCCGGTACTTTTTTATGCAACCTTTTGGTTTAAGGCAAAAGTTCGGGTTGCTTTTCTTGACATCCGGGACTGGATTGCCCGGCTGAATTCTTTTGTGCAGGAGCACATCAATGGGATGAGCATTGTACAGCTGTTTGGCCGGGAAAAGAAGGAGATGGAAAAATTCAGTGCCATTAATAACGAGCATAAAAAAGCGCACATCCGTACCATTTTTTATTTTGCTGTTTTCTGGCCCATTGTAGAAGTGCTCTCGAGTTTCGCAATGGCGCTTGTTATCTGGTATGGGGGAGCAAGCGTACTTTCAGGCACGCTCACATTCGGTATTCTGGTAGCTTTCATTCAGTACGTCCGTCTGTTTTTCCTGCCGATCCGTGATTTGTCAGATAAGTTCAACACGCTCCAAAGCGCACTTGCTTCTTCTGAACGTATTTTTAGTGTAATGGATGTCGAAAACGAAGTCAGAGAAGCGGAGAAGCCGATTCATCAAAAACCGTCTTCCCACGATATTGAATTCAGAAACGTCTCCTTCCGCTACACGGAGAAAGGTGATCAGATTCTTCGAAACGTTTCCTTTTCTGTAAAAGACGGGCAAACCGTTGCGGTTGTTGGGGCAACCGGATCGGGAAAAACCACGCTGATCAATCTTATGATGCGGTTTTATGACATCAAGGACGGAGAAATTCTGGTCCAGGGCCGCAACATTAAGGATTATTCGCTGAACTGTCTTCGCCGTTGTTTTGGCCTGGTTTTACAGGATAATGCCTTGTTTTCGGGCTCAATTTATGAAAATGTGAGCCTGGGCAATCCGGATATTACCATGGAACAGGTTGTTGAAGCTGCAAAAGCGGTTGAAGCTGATCGCTTCATTGAGCGGTTGCCGGGCGGCTACAATTTTGTGCTGCACGAACGGGGTGCTTCCCTGTCTATGGGGCAGCGGCAGCTTCTTTGTTTTATGCGGGCGCTGGTGTATAATCCCGGCGTTTTGGTGCTGGATGAAGCTACTTCCAACGTCGATTCCGAAACAGAGGCACTTGTGACCGGTGCCATTGACAAGCTCCTGAAAAACCGTACTTCCATCGTGATTGCGCACCGCCTTGCTACGATTCAGCATGCCGATAAAATTCTGGTTATGCATAAGGGCGAAATAAGGGAAGAAGGTACCCATCAGCAACTAATCAAAAAACGCGATGGAATTTACCGCCGCCTTTACGAACTTCAATACAAAGATCAGGCCGCCTGATCTGATCCGTGTGCCATTCCCTTTTCTTCAGGCAAACAACAAGCATCAATAGTATTCTAAACTCTACAATCAGACGATATAATCATGAAAACAGCATACTTGACGACACAATACGGGACCATGAAAATTGAATTTTTTGAGAAAGATGCGCCCGGAACAGTGGCAAATTTTGTAAAGCTTTCTGAGGACGGCTTCTATGACGGGCTAACCTTTCACCGCGTAATTCCTGACTTTGTCGTTCAGGGAGGCTGTCCTAAAGGCACAGGTGTTGGCGGACCGGGTTACCAAATTAAGTGTGAGCTTGATGGCGGCAATCAGTATCACGACCGCGGTGTTTTGTCTATGGCCCATGCCGGGCGCGATACCGGCGGATCTCAGTTTTTTATCTGTCACAGCCGCGACAATACAGCACATCTCGACCGCCGTCACACCGTTTTTGGCAAAGTAGTTGAGAATGTTGATATTGTTGACAAAATCCGTCAGGGGGATAAAATCGAAAAAATTGAAATCCGGGACGAAGCTTAAGCATACAACTTGCTGAATCTTAAAGCCCGGTAGATTGAAGCCAGCATTATTCACAATTAAACAGAATTTATTTGCTGAGTGTAAACTTAAATTTGGCTTAGCGAAAAACACCGATTGCCCAAATTTAAGTTAGGTGTAAAGTCTGCTGCGCACCGAGCGCTGCGAAATTTCCCCGCTGGCGGCGTTGAAGCTGAAAACTCATGCTCAGGGTACTGAGGTACCCTTACGCTGAGTTTTCAGCTTCGCCTTGCCAGCAAGAAAATTTCTTGGTGAATAATACGGGTAAAGTGCTATTCAGAGGTTGCTTCGTCATGTACAGCGTTTTTTTTCGCTGGCAGCGACCGGACAAAACAGGATTTTTTTGTATTTTAGCGGCTTATTTTAACGGGTTGCCCTGTATGAACAGGCAGCTAATCTCATAAATGCATCAAAACAAAACAGCCCTTACCGACTCGTTTTCAAACTTATGTCAATTAAAACCGCTGCCCAAATAAGGCAGGAATTTCTCGACTTCTTTGCTGCAAAGGCACACGCCATCACGCCAAGTGCCCCTGTTGTACCGCAGGATGATCCTACCTTGCTTTTCACCAATGCGGGCATGAATCAGTTTAAACCTATTTTTTTAGGTGAACAGCAAACCTACGCGCAGGACGGGCGGCAATGGTCACGCGCAGCGAACAGCCAAAAGTGCATTCGCGTAAGTGGCAAACATAACGATCTCGAGGAGGTAGGTATAGATACCTACCATCACACCCTTTTCGAGATGCTCGGAAACTGGTCGTTTGGGGATTATTTCAAGGAAGAAGCCATAGCATGGGCCTGGGAATTGCTGGTAAAAGAATGGGGGCTCGATCCCGACCGGCTCTACGCTACTGTTTTTGGCGGAGATGAAAAAGACGGTCTGCCGGTAGACGATGAAGCTATAGAACTTTGGAAGAAAGTGACATCCATCAAACCGGAAAACATCCTTCGCTTTGGTAAAAAGGATAATTTTTGGGAAATGGGGGATACCGGCCCCTGCGGACCCTGTTCTGAAATTCATGTTGATCTTCGCTCAGATGAAGAACGCGCTAAGGTTAGCGGAGCGGAGCTTGTAAATGCAGACGACCCAAGGGTAATGGAAATCTGGAACCTGGTTTTTATCCAGTTTAATCGTCAGCCTGACGGCAGCTTGCAAAAACTACCGGCTCAGCACGTTGACACCGGAATGGGTTTTGAGCGGATTTGTGCGGTACTGCAAGGCAAAACTTCCAATTATGATTCGGACGTTTTTCAGCCGCTTATTCAGGAAATCGCGGCTTTGGCTTCCAAAACCTACGGCAAGGATGAAAAAACGGATATTGCCATTCGCGTCATCGCCGATCACATTCGTGCTGTATCATTCGGTGTAGCGGACGGAGCTTCTCCTTCCAATGATGGCCGCGGCTACGTCATCCGGCGTATTCTGCGACGTGCCATGCGCTATGGCTGGGATGTTCTCGGCCTGCGTGAGCCATTCATGCACCGGCTTGTTCCGGGTATCGGGAAAGTTTTTGAGGAGGTATTCCCGGAGCTTCAGGCACAGCTTGCCTACGTTATATCTGTGGTGAAGGCTGAGGAGGAAAGCTTCCTGCGCACCTTAGGGCAAGGCATAAGCCTGTTCGAACAGGTTGCACAAGACACCAAAGAAATTGCCGGCGAACACGCCTTTAAATTGCATGACACCTATGGTTTTCCCATAGACCTGACGCGCTTAATGGCCCGCGAACGGGGCCTGACTGTTGATGAAGCGGGTTTTGACCGGCTAATGCAGGAGCAAAAAGAGCGCGCAAGAAGTGCCGGTCGGTTTCAGGCGGTTACGTCGGATGCGCAACCCTGGAATTTCATGCCGGGGCATACCGAACTCTCTGAAACAAAATTCACCGGATACGATAACTTTTCTGTAAAAGCCGGGCTAATTGCATGGCGCCCAACAGATGATGACGGTATTTTTGAAGTTGTTCTCGATCAAACCCCGTTTTATGCGGAGAGTGGCGGTCAGGTTGCTGACACTGGTTTTATCCGTTTCGGAGATACGGCATTGCGCGTAAATGATGTTCGTAAGAAAGACGGCGTCTTCATCCATTACACAGAAGGCGCGCCGCCGCAAAACAGCGCCGAATGCTATGCTGAAATTGACAGTGGTCTTCGTACAGAGACGCAAAAAAATCATACTGCAACACACATCCTGCATGCCGTGCTTCGAAACACGCTTGGAGATCATGTAGCACAGAAAGGCTCACTTGTAGCCCCGGATAAACTCAGGTTTGACTTCTCACATTTTGAAGCTGTTACACAGGAACAGCTTGATCAGATTGAGGCGCAGGTCAATCAGAAAATTCAGGAAAACATCCCGCTGACCGATGAGCGTAATGTCCCGATTGAAGAGGCCAAATCACGCGGGGCCATGATGCTCTTTGGGGAAAAATATGGGGATTTCGTCCGTGTCGTTACCTTTGACCCGTCGTTCTCCGTGGAGTTTTGCGGAGGCACGCACGTAAAGGCGACCGGTGAGATCGGATACTTCCGTTTTGTCTCGGAATCAAGCGTCGCTTCGGGCATACGCCGTGTTGAGGCGGTAACCGGGGTGAAGGCCGATGCCCTTCTGCGCACGGAGAAGCATATTTTGTCATCACTGAAGAAAATTGCCGGCGCCGGCAAGGATCCGCTTACTTTTGTCGAAGAACTCCTTGCTGAAAGAAAAAATCTTCAAAGAGAAGTTAAAGCGCTCAAGATGGAAGTGGCAGGTGCAGGGCTCGAGCAAATACTCAGTAACAGCGAAGTTGTAACAAATGGCGTTAGGCTTATCAAAGGCGTTGTAGAGGGTTCTGACATGAGTCAGCTTAAGCAACTTGGCTACGATATGCTCAACAGGGAGCAATCCGGCACGGTTTGTCTCTTAGGTACGGCGGATGCAGAAGCTGGTAAAGTGTATCTGATGGCCTGTGTATCTGATGACCTTATCAAACGCGGGCTCAAAGCGGGAGCGCTGGTCGGAGCCGCAGCTAAATTTGTTGGCGGCGGCGGCGGCGGGCAGCCTAACCTTGCGACAGCGGGTGGCAAACAGCCTGAAAATCTTAGTAAAGCGCTGGAGAATGCACCTGAACTGATTAAAAGCTTTCTCCAAAATTGACATCCTATGCGGGCCTGTTTTGGGATTGCCCGTCAAATTTTTTCGGAAATAAAAGTTAACCCTAACCAATACTTTCATAATCATGGCAAAAAAAGCCGAGGATGGGTTCACACCCACGGGTAAGGTTTACAAAAGCACTACGCTTCCTAAACCAACTAACAAAAATCATAAGGATTTAGGTATAAAGGACGAACAGTTACCACTCATTTTCCGCAACATGTACCTGCAGCGTCGTTTCGAAGAACGGGCCGCACAAATGTACCAAAAGGGAAAATTCGGTGGTTTTCTTCACCTGTACATCGGGCAGGAAGCTGTTTCGGCGAGTACGGTGCATGTTTTAAATGATGATGATGATATCATCAGTGCGTACCGGGTTCACGGTATGGCGCTTGCAAGAGGTACAAGCCCAAATGCCTGTATGGCCGAGCTGTTCGGTAAGGTGACCGGATGCTCCAAAGGTAAGGGCGGTTCCATGCACTTTTTTGACGTTGAAAAACACTTCTGGGGCGGTCATGCCATTGTAGGCGCACACATTCCGCTCGGTGCCGGACTTGCCATGGCCAACAAATATCAGGGTAACGGTCGTATCGCGATTTGCTTCTTCGGAGATGGTGCCGTCGATCAGGGTTCTCTGAACGAAACCTTTAACCTGGCTCAGCTCTGGAAGCTCCCGGTCATTTTTGTGGTTGAAAACAACGGATACTCAATGGGTACCGCTGTAGAACGGCATTCCGCGGGTCAGCTTCATAAGCGCGGAGAAGCTTATGACATGAAAAATGGGGTTGCCAATGGGATGGACTTTTTCTCCATGGTAGATACGCTCACAGATATCGCAAAAGAAGTACGCGAAACCAATGAGCCCTACTTCCTTGAAGTGAAAACCTACCGCTACCGCGGACATTCCATGAGTGATCCCGGAAATTACCGCACCAAAGAAGAGCTTGTAGAATTCCGCTCGTTTGATCCTATAGAGCGCCTGAAAACCTACATGCTTGAGCATAAGCTCATCACAAAAGATGAAATTAAAAACATCGAAGATGAGGTCAATCAGGAAGTGCTGGATGCCATTGATTTTGCTGAAAACAGTGATTTCCCGCCGGCTTCAGATCTCTATGAGCATGTGTATGTTCAGGAAGATTTCCCGTTCCATACCTAATCATCACGCAAATTCAGAAGGGAGAATAAAATCTAATGTCTGTTAAACAATTCAGAGACGCCATCCGTGAAGCGATGGTCGAAGAAATGCGCCGTGATGAAAATATCATCATCATGGGAGAAGAGGTTGCTGAGTACGATGGCGCCTACAAGGTTACGCAGGGAATGCTCGAGGAATTCGGGCTGCGCCGGGTAATTGATACCCCGATCTCAGAACTCGGGTTTGCGGGGGTAGGTGTTGGAGCTGCCATGAATGGTCTGCGACCCATTATCGAATTTATGACCTTCAATTTCGCAGTTGTCGGTATAGATCAGATTCTGAACAACGCAGCCAAAATCCGCTACATGAGCGGTGGTCAGGTGAAATTTCCGATGGTATTCAGAGGCCCTAACGCTTCAGCCGGTCAGCTCGGGGCAACACACTCTGTTGCATACGAAAGCCTGTACGCCCACATTCCGGGTCTTAAGGTGATGTACCCATCCGAGCCCTATGATGCAAAAGGCATGCTCAAAACAGCGATTCGTGATGACGACCCCGTTATCTTCCTGGAATCCGAGCAAATGTACGGCATGAAACAGGAAGTACCCGATGAGGAGTATCTCATTCCGTATGGGGTTGGTAAAATTAAGCGCGAGGGAGATGATGTAACGATTGTTGCGCACGGTAAAATGTACCATATTGCGCAGCAAGCGGCAAAAGAGCTCGCTAAGGATGGTATTGAAGCTGAGATCATTGATCCGCGCTGCATGAAGCCATTTGACTTCAAAATGGTGATTGAGTCGATCAAAAAAACCAACCGTTGTGTGATTGTGGATGAGTCCCACCCGTTTGCAGGCATGGCGGCTGAGATTGGTTTCGTCATTCAGCGCGATGCTTTTGACTATCTCGATGCGCCTGTACAGCGTGTAACGATACCTGATGTACCGGCTCCGTTCGCAAAAAACTTGTTCGACATCTGGCTGCCGGGCCCGAAACAAGTCATTGACGCGGTCAAGACCGTGACGTACAATAATTAATCACAGAAAAGCGAAGGATTGCAGTATGGCTATAGTAATTGATATGCCCAAACTTAGTGACACAATGGAAGAAGGTGTCATTGCAAAATGGAACGTTAGTGAAGGTGACGCGGTAAGCTCCGGAGACATCATTGCTGAAGTTGAAACAGACAAAGCAACAATGGATGTTGAAGTTTTCGATGACGGCACAGTTCTCAAACTCGTTGCGAGTGAAGGAGACGCTATCCCCCTAGGCGGAATAATCGCAATCATCGGAGATGAAGGCGAAGATATCAGTGATCTTCTTGATGGCGACAGCTCGTCCGCTTCCGGTAAAGAAGCGCCCGCGAAAAAAGAGAAAGAACCTAAGGAAGTGGAAGAAGAAGAGAAAGAATTTGATCCGCTCTTTGGCGAAATTGAGGATAAGGACGAAGCTGGTCAGGAAGAAAGTGCCGAATCAGCTGATTCGGCTTCTGATGAAGACGGTCGCGTAAAAGCTTCACCGCTTGCCCGCAAAATGGCCAAAGAACAGGGCATTAGTCTCAGCAAAGTTAAGGGCAGCGGCCCCAATGGACGCATAGTGAAGGCTGATATTGAAGGATATAAGCCGGAAGAGCAAAGTCCGAAACAACAAGCTAAATCTGAAGAAAAAGCTGCACCAGCGACCAAACCCGCCGCTGCAGCCGCCGTTAATTACGAAGATATTCCCATCAATCAGATGCGCAAAACCATTGCGCGCCGCCTGAGTGAGAGTATGTTCACCAACCCGCACTTCTATGAAACGATTGATATCGACATGAAGAAAGCGGTACAGATGCGCGAGAGTTTAAATGTAATGCCCGATGTGAAAATCAGCTTTAATGACATGGTTGTTAAAGCCTGTGCTGTTGCACTGCGCCGCCATCCAAAAATCAACAGCTCATGGCTGGGCGACGTAATCCGTATGCACAAAGATGTTCATATTGCAGTAGCGGTAGCCGTTGAAGACGGTTTGCTCACGCCTGTCATCCGCGATACGGATCGCAAAGGATTTGCTGAAATTGGCAAAGAAGTACGCGAGCTTGCCGGCAAAGCCAAAGAGAAGAAGCTGCAGCCCGATCAGATGGAAGGCAGCACCTTCACGATCAGCAATCTCGGTATGTTTGGTATTGAGGAATTTACAGCAATCATCAACCCGCCTAATGCCTGTATTCTGGCCGTAGGAGCTATTCGGGATGTACCTGTTGTCGAGAACGGTGAAGTCGTCCCGGGCAAGCGTATGAAGGTAACTCTTTCCAGTGATCACCGCGTCGTTGACGGTGCACTTGCCGCTCAGTTCCTGCAAACGCTGCGGAGTCTGTTAGAAGAACCAATGGGTATGTTATTGTAAACCCATTGCTGCACAATGATTAAAACAGCCGGAATCTCTCATGCAGGTTTCGGCTGTTTTTTATTTAAAGTGAAACTGATTTGCGCAATCCTACAAAATAAGTTTGGATTTTAGTCACACTGTTTTACCTTTACAGACATATTACCCTTTAAAAAACCTTCAATTTGTACCCCGTGAAATATTTGATTTTGGGTGCCAAAGGTCAGCTTGGACTGGAATGGACCAAATACCTTCAATCTCACCAAATTCCTTACCTGGCAACAGACAGGGACGAGCTTGATATTACTGAACAGCAAGCTGTTGAGGACTGTCTGAATCAGT
This sequence comes from Cyclonatronum proteinivorum, assembly GCF_003353065.1. Classification (GTDB taxonomy): domain Bacteria; phylum Bacteroidota; class Rhodothermia; order Balneolales; family Cyclonatronaceae; genus Cyclonatronum; species Cyclonatronum proteinivorum. The sequence goes on from NZ_CP027806.1 coordinate 2,276,718, forward strand.
TTAAACCGGATGTTGTGCTTAATTGTGTCGCATATACCAATGTGGATGGCGCAGAAACCGAGACCGATGCCAACGAACGCTTGAACCATACGGCACCCGGTTTAGTCGCGAAACTTTGTGAGGCACATAGAATTACCTTTGTACATTACTCTACCGATTATGTATTTAGCGGCAAAATTACCGATAAACAAGTTTATCCTGACGGGTATCCAGTAGATGCGCCCGTAAGCCCGGTAAATCAGTACGGGGCTGCAAAACTAAGGGGGGAGCAAGCTGTTCAGGCAGCGGGTGAGAATCATCTCATCATCCGGATTGCCTGGCTTTGCAGTGCATACGGCAAAAACTTTCTGAAAACCATGCTTCGCCTTGGTCAGGAAAAGCCTAAACTTTCGATAGTCAATGATCAGTTTGGATCACCGACTTTTACATTTGATGTAGTTGATGCAACTGCAGCAATTCTGGCTTCGGGGCAAAGAGGGGTGTTTCACCTTACATCTGAAGGAATGTACACCTGGTTCGATTTTGCAAACGCTATATTTAAGGCCTCAGATATTACGGTTAAAACAGAGGGAGTTGACAGCAGCGCTTATCCTATGGTTGCGAAACGCCCGGCCTTTTCCAAGCTTGATAACAGCAGGTTCAAAGCTGTTGCCGGTGGTAAAACCTATCAGATGGAACAGGGTATAAGACGTGTGCTGGATGAATTAAACAAACAATCCTAAATTTAGAATATGAAAGTAATCAGAACAGAAATAGAAGACGTTGTTTTTATTGAACCTAAGATATTTGGTGACATCAGGGGATTTTTCACCGAGACCTATCGAAAAAGCTGGTTTGATGAAGCGGGTGTACCCTCCGTATTTGTGCAGGACAACCTCTCACGCTCAAAAAAAGGTACGCTCAGGGGACTTCACTATCAGTTTAGAAACCCGCAGGCCAAGCTTGTTATGGTAACCCGGGGTGAAGTACTTGATGTCGCGGTTGATATTCGAAAAGGTTCACCTACTTTTGGCAAACACGTAAAATCGGTGCTTTCTGATGCAAACAAAAGAATGATTTTTATACCCGAAGGGTTCGCACACGGTTTTGTTGTGCTGAGCGACGAAGCCGATTTCCAGTATAAGTGCTCCGATTACTACGATCCCACAAGTGAGCGGGCAGTGTATTGGAATGACCCTGAGATCGGCATTGACTGGGGAATGGGTGATCCCATCCTCAGCGACAAAGATAAATCAGCAAGATTGCTCAAAAATGTACCGGATGACGAACTTCCCGTATATACCGGACCACATAATCTCTAATTTTAAGTCCAAACACCTATGAAAATCCTGATTACCGGTGGCGCCGGATTTATCGGTTCTAACCTCATACTCCATCTTCATGACAAGTATCCTGACTACGAAATTCTAAACGTAGACAAACTCACCTATGCGTCTGACCTTTCCTATCTGAAACCTTTGGAGAGCAGCGAGCGCTACAGTTTTTCACAAACTGATATTGTTGACCGGGAAGCTGTGAGAAAGGTCATTCAGGATTTTAAGCCCGATGGGATTATCCATTTGGCCGCTGAATCTCACGTGGACAACTCCATTGCAGGTCCTGAGCCCTTCATCCTGACAAATGTACTGGGTACTTTTAATTTGCTGGAAGAGTGCCGTGCCTTGTGGAGTGCCGGAGAAAAAGAATTCAGTGCGTACCGTTTCCATCACGTCTCAACTGATGAAGTGTACGGCACCTTAGGAGATA